>CAJWUJ010000004.1 GCA_913047625.1 uncultured Dehalococcoidia bacterium
TTCCTTATGTTCTCGATCGGATGGACCATGAAGCTGAACACGCTGAGGGATTGAAAATGAAACCTAGCGAGTACTGGGGACGACAGGGAGCTTCCACTTATCAGAATGAAGGTATTGCTAGTCAGATTATTCCGATGGTTGGTGAAGATAACGTAATGTGGGGTTCAGATTATCCTCATCCTGATGGAACTTGGCCAGATTCCCGTAAGTATATTGCTTCCAATCTTAAAACATTGGACAATCCAACTGTATTTGATAAGGTGATTTACGGCAATACGAAGAGGCTATACGGGTTTTCCTAGTCGCTCTTTCACTATTGCTTAATACTGGTTCTGTTGCATGTCAAACAATAAGGATTCTCAATCAGATTTGAATGCTGGTAGCGTTTTAAATAAAACAATATTAGGGATAATTGTAGCAAGAGGCGGATCCAAAGGCTTGCCTGGCAAACATTTAATGGATCTTGGAGGTAAGCCTCTTATAGCATATTCAATAGACTCTGCCTTGTCTTCAAAAAAACTAGACAAAACAATCCTATCTACTGATGACGAAGGAATAAGGCAAACTGCCATTAATTTGGGAGTAGAAGCCCCATTTTTAAGACCATCTGAATTTGCCAAGGATAAATCTACGGTATTTCCTGCTATAAGGCATGCAGTTAAATGGCTACACGAAAACGAAGATTATAGGCCTGAATATATACTATTGCTTCAAGCTGCGTCTGGCGTTTTCAGAACACCAGAGGATATAGATAACTGTATAGACTTAATATTAGAGAAAAATGCGGACTCAGTTGTAACATACACTAAACCTAAGCAACATCCATTCTGGATGAAAAAACTAGTAGATGATGGAAGACTAGAGGAATATATTCCTGGCAGTGAAAACCCTGCAAATTTACAAAGACAATGGTTGCCTGAAGTCTATTATCCGACAGGATCTGTCTATGTAGCTAAAACATCTATAATTGAAAAACAAGACTCATTCTATTCAAAAAAATCTTACCCATATTTCATTGAACAAGAAAGAGCAATAGATATAGATTCCTTAAACGATCTTCTACTAGCAAGGGCAATTATAGGAGCGCAGAGCAATATTTGATTTTCAAATATACAGTGACGTGCTAATAGCAACGAACATCTAGTATTTGCCTAGCGTACTGTGAATTCCTGGCCATAGAATTTAGAACTACTAGACCCAAACAAGTGAATTTCTTAGGTTAAAGAAAAGGCTGAGCGACCTTTCGAGGGATTATTTCAGTTAGCTTCTCTTCTTTTGTATGAGTATGTATAGGGCACCCCCTACCAATGATATAGCTAAGAATATGCATGGCAAAAGAAATGCATCCAGATAAGCAGATTTGCTAAGAGCTCCTTCTGCAAAGGTGGTTTTTGATTGATTCTCGAGCACAACTCCCATGAGCCATGGCAATATAAATGCAGGTAAGAAATTTAAGGTATTCATTGTACCGATGGCTGCTCCTGTTTGCGATTCAGGTACATATCCAGTAATGATTGGTACTGAAATAAAGTAAACAGCAAACAATCCGCCTAACAGAAAACTACTTATCCACAAAATACTTGGTGCAGAATTACCGGCTAAAACAAAAGCTAATTGTAGTAAACATGTTGTGATTGCTCCTAAAACAAAAACTACTGTCTTTTTCCTATCTCTCACATAACGACTGACTAGAAGGCTTCCAATTACCACACCTAGGGACATTAATCCGGGAATTACTCCTGTTATTTCAGTGGTATATCCAAGGACATCGCTAGTGAAACTCGGTAGCCATGCCAGGAACCCAAACTGACCTCCATTCCAGAAACCTGCTACTACAACTATTGGCCAGAAGTATTTATGCTTTAAGGCCATATAAATCCCAGAGAGAACGTTTTTCCCATGTGGTTGTAATATGCGTGGATAAGAAGAATTATATACCCACAGTAGAAAACTAGAGCCAATTAATGGTAACAGGATCAATAGGGTTGTTTCGCGCCATGAAAACCAAGCTAGCAGAATAGGAAGCCCTATTAGGGCTGCGATTTGCCCGATACCTTGGCCTGTTACTAAAATGGACACAGCCCTGGTATGGTTTTCTTTATACGTTTCAGCTAATTGCTTTAACATAGCTTGCCAGGCCAATCCATCTATGAGTCCGGCAAAGGCTTTGATTAGCATTGCAATAAGAAGAGTCCTGGAAAAAGCCAATCCAATGGTGCCAAGAATCAATCCAACTGTTGAGATCCTCAGTAAGCGAACGCAGTGTACGCGATCTGAAAGTAATCCCCCCGGAATTTGCATTGCAGCATAAACTGGGAAGTAAATTGCTGCCAGAAGGCCTGCGGAAGAGGCGGTCAATCCAAAATCTGACGGTAGTGTAGATGCACCTATGTAAACTGGTATCGCAAACCTAGGGATCTGGATACTTGCCCATAGACAAAAAAGCGAAGTCAGTGATCTCTTTTTGTCATACGGCAACGTTATGCTCTAACTCTTTTGTAATTTCCGCTAGTATGTAGCCATGTGTAAGTAAAATTCTGAACTACGGTTAAATAGCACTACAGGTTGTATAACTTACGAACATTATTGTTGGTTATATTACTCTTAATTTCTGCTTCAACTCCCGCAAATCCTTTTTCGAGAAAGGCCGGGGAGTCAGGCCAGGTTCCGTCTGGATGAGGGTAATCAGAGCCCCACATAAAGTTATCTGGAGCATATTGGCGAGCTAAGTGTGGTCCTACATTATCTTGCTGATAAGTTGCAAACACTTGTCGTCTAAATAAATCGCTCGGACGAGTTTTTATTAGCTTACTATAGTGCCAGTCGTAGTTGTCAGCCCACTCGTAGTCCATTCTGTCCAGCAAATAGGGAATCCATCCAATTCCTGATTCTGCTAAAACTACTTTGAGGCCTGGATGGCGTTCTAAGGCTCCACACATTACTATTGAGGCCAAAGCCTCATCTGATTGCATAGCGGCCACGCAAAGTCCTGCAGCCGCACTAGCTGGTTCAGGTGAAAAATGGCTGACTGTAGTAGTACCTACCCTAATATGGAAGGATAGAACAAGTTCATGTTCTTCTGCAGCGGCCCAAAGTGGCTCCCATACTTCATGCCAAATTGGTTGGCTCGCGAAAGCAAAAGCAAATTCTGCTCCTTTAAGACCCAGTCCATTTTTGCCAATTCTCTTTACCTCGTCTACTGCTGCTTCAGGGGAATGACATGGTAATAAGCCCAAGCCTATTAAGCGATTCGGATCTTTTGAGTTGAAGTCGGCAATGAAATTATTATACGCAAAAAGAGATGCGTATAATTGATCATGATCATCTTTCAAAGAGTCTACAAGACGGAAAATCCCATAGATAACCTCTCCGTCGACTTTATCAAGATCTTGATCCGCTATGCGTAACGTTGGATCAGCTGGCCTGTTTTCATCGGAAAAGAAGCCTACCTCTCTCATTCTTTTTCCTCGATCACCTCGATCTGCTAGTTCAGCCCAGCGAAGACCCCATGGAGATAGTTCTTTGTCTCCTAGAACCCATGACATACCATTTTTGGTCTCTTGAACCTGGGGTACATTATCGCGTTCTGAAGCTGCGATATTCCGTGTAAAGGCATCAACTGGAAGGAATCCAAGATCCATATGTGAATCTGCTGAAAATACACCAAAAGTCATATCTCCTCCTGACAACTATTATAAGATAATGTTAGCTTTAGAAACATTCCTGACTATTCTTGTTCCGTACGGTTTGGATAAGGAATTCAGTCTATCAAGTATTGAAATAGAGGCCTCTTCGTCAGCTAATTCAGGCTCGCCAAGACTGTTACCACGTATACATGTTAATTGGCAACTTGTAATTTGTCCATTATCAATTGTCACCTTTGGGATAACCGTATCCGGTGACTGCCTGCTATATGCTTCGTTCATATCATAATGACTTCTGAATGATAAATATGGGTTAGCATAAGTAGGATCTAGTTTATGAAAAATAAAATTTCCGAGGTCATAAAATATCAACTTGCTGTTATATATTTCAATGGCTTGTAGTTTATGGCTATTATGTCCAATAAAAATATCGCAGCCGGCATTAATTACTGCATGGGCTAGTTCTACTTGGTAGTCAGCCTGTCCTTCCATCCATGTAGCACCTCCGTGACAGGCTAGCACTACAACATCTGCTTCTTTTTTAGCATTACTCACTGTGGCGCAGAGATCTTTAAGATCCTGTGCTAAGACTGTGCTGACAATAGGAGGGTTGAATAAAGGGCTTTCATCTAGTTGTCCGGTCATCACCGCCCACTGTATTTCTACATGAACAGGGTTTAATCCCGGACGAAATTCGCCAGCGGCAGAGCCTCTGGGCAACTGTGAGGAACAGCCAATGTAGGCGACCTTTGTATTGTTTGACTCTAACACCCGATATTCCCTTGCTGAAGAAATATCTTTACCTGCTCCTACATATGGGATATTGGCATTTGTCAGAGCCTTCATGGTATCAAACAACCCGCCGTAACCCCAGTCCATCGTATGGTTATTCGCAACTGTAACTATACTAAATCCAAGATTGTGAAGTTCAGAAGTGATACTGGGATCACTATAAACTACAAATGTTTTCTCTGTAGGATATGCAGGAGGTTCCTTTTTGGTGAGGACTTGTTCTAAATTAGCAAAAACAAGGTTTCCTTCCTGTAGCGCAGTCACAACGGCATCTAGTTCTTTAGTTCTTTGTAAGGGTGAGCTAATGAAGGTATCACCTACGAAAGTTAGGGTAGTCATTCATCTCCCTCCCATTAAGTTAATAGGTCGCCAAGATTCTTGCAGGATTCTATTTAGCCCATTCATGAGCTCTGATACAAGCAACTTTGTGATCTGCAGCCATATCTTTAAGCTCTGGTACTTGGACCTTGCACTCGTCTATTGCCATTGGACATCTGGTATGGAACACACAACCTGAAGGAGGATTTAGAGGAGTAGGTAATTCCCCTTCCATGGCAGTTCGATTGCGAGTTCTTTCTAGAACAGGATCAGGTATTGGTACAGCTGATAAGAGGGCTTGAGTATAAGGATGTAAAGGTTTGTTATATAGATCTTCACTGTTGGCTAACTCTACAATATGCCCCAAGTACATTACTGCCACTCGATCACTTATATGTTTAACTACAGCCAAATCATGTGCAATAAAAATATAGGTAAGATTGAATTCACTCTTAAGGTCTTCCAGGAGATTGAGTACCTGGGCTTGAATGGATACGTCTAACGCAGATACTGGCTCATCGCACACAATCAAAGATGGCTTAAGGGCAATGGCTCTGGCTACTCCTACCCGCTGTCTTTGACCGCCGCTAAGTTCATGCGGATATCTATGCCTCATATATTCTGGTAACCCGACTAACTTAACGAGCTCAGCTGTCCACTCTTGCCTCTCTTTTTTGTTGGCGGGGTCATTATGGATCACCATAGGTTCTTCTATGATGCTTCCGACTGTCATTCTAGGATTGAGGGAGGCGTACGGATCTTGAAAAATAAGCTGAGCATCTCTCCTGAATTGTTTCAGATCCTTTCCCTTGATGCTGTGCACATCCATTTGATTGAAAGACACTTCGCCATCAGTTATGGGATGAAGTCGTAACAATGTACGACCTAAGGTGCTTTTCCCGCAGCCGCTTTCCCCTACCAGGCCCACGGTTTCTCCTCCGTATACTGCAAGATCGACACCGTCAACTGCTTTAACAGAGGCTACAGTCTTATTAAGAAGACCGCGCTTAACAGGAAAGTGTTTCTTTACCCTTCGCAACTCAAGCAAAGGAGTTTTGTTGGTGGGTGGTTGTTTTTTTGTGGTCACGACTTTACTCCAATCGTATCCTTGATCCAACAAGCTGATACATGGCTGTCACTCACTGTCTCTAATTCTGGCATTGCTTCGGTGCATTTCGCATGGACGTACTTGCATCTGTCGGCAAATCGACATCCTGGAGGTAAGTTTCGCAAGTCGGGTGGCAAGCCAGGGATTGGCTGAAGTCTTTCCGCCCTTGCATCTAATCTTGGTACAGACTGAAGTAATCCTTCTGTATAGGGGTGTCTGACATTTTTGAAGATTTCCTCGCACGTCCCTGATTCCACAATCTTCCCTGCATACATGATGTTAACTGTATCAGCATAGCGTGCGACAACACCTAAGTTGTGCGTTATTATAACCATAGCAGTCTTAGTCTCTTCAATTACTTTTTCCATTACTTCTAATATCTGTGCCTGAATAGTGACATCCAAGTTAGTGGTTGGTTCATCAGCGATAATGAGTTTAGGATCACAACTAAGGGCCATAGCAATCATGACTCTCTGACGCATCCCGCCTGAAAATTGGTGGGGGTAATCATCAAGTCTCTTGCGACCATCAGAAATGCCGACGAGGTCCAGTAACTCAACTGCCCTATCAACACATTGAGCTTCAGTAAGGTTTAAGTGGAGCTTCATAGGCTCTACTAGCTGATATTTTATGGTAAGCACAGGATTAAGAGATGTCATCGGATCTTGAAACACCATAGCAATTTGCTTTCCTCGGATTTTCCTCATTTCTGAATCAGATGCTTTCAATATGTCATTTCCTTGGTAAATAACCTTACCATTGACTGTTTTACCAGGAGGTGATGGTACCAAGCGCATTACGGAGAGTGCGCTAACACTTTTGCCACATCCGCTTTCACCAACAATTGCTACAGTTTCTCCCTCATGAACAGAGTAAGAAATTCCGTCAACTGCTTTAACTACACCGTTGGAAGTATAGAAATAGGTCTTTAAATCTTCAATTTGTAACAGTGGTGGTTGCATACCTATTCCTTACCTCGAAGTGCTGGATCCATTTTGTCACGTAAACTATCACCCAGAAAGTTCGCAGCCATTACTATCAGTGAAAGAGCTAAGCCTGGATATAATACGGTCCACCATGCTTTGCTTAGGTAAGGCCTAGCATCTGCTAGCATTGAACCCCAAGCTGGTGTTGGCGGCCGGATACCTATGGTTAGGAAGGATAGCGTAGCTTCCAGGAGAATTAAACGACCGAGCTGAAAACCTGCGACTACTAAAATAGGAGCCATTGTGTTAGGCAATATATGCCTGAGGATAATTCTGATATCAGATCCACCAAGAGCTCGGATAGCCGTTATATATTCCCGCTCTCTTATGGCAAGGGCCTGTCCTCGAGTAACTCGCGCAAACTCGACCCAGCCTCTGACTGCCACAATGATGATTAAATTAGCCACGTCGGTACCTATTAATGCTGCCCATACGATAGCTATTAAAATATAAGGAAAGCTCAGATACGCATCAACCACCCGCATGGCAATACGATCAAACCAGCCTCCTCTATATCCAGCCAATAAGCCAACAAAAATTCCTACTGTTCCTCCGATAAGTAAACCTGCTCCGCCAACTATGAGAGATGCTCTTGCGCCCCAAAGCAACCGAGACCAAACATCTCTGCCTAAATGGTCAGTACCCATGAAATGAGAGTTACCATTCTTATCAATATAGCCAGGTTCCTGATGTCTGTCTGTGAGCGTATTTAAAGTGGGGTCATGCATTGTAAACCACTGTGGGGCTACAGCAACCAAGATAAAACCAAATATCACTAATAATGAAACAACGAACGCAATATTGCCAGAAATCTTCCCTTTGATGAATGAGTTTATTACTCTGGTGAGAAGGCTTGGTGGAGATAAGGATTTGAACTCGCCGGTTGTATTTTTAGTCTCTTTAGTGATCATGATACTCTTATCCTGGGATCAAGTTGTCCATAGAGGATATCAACTAGTAAGTTAATAGTTGTCACCAGCATGCCTGCAATCATGACACCGCCAACAACTACAGGGTAATCTCTGTACATAACTGAGCCTATTATTAAATATCCAATACCCGGCCAAGCAAAGATTGGTTCGATCACAATAGCACCGAGCATCATCTGGCTGAGCTGTATGCCGGCCATAGTGAGGACAGGAAGAGCAGCGTTCTGCATACAGTGTCTATAAATAACTGCAAATTCCTTTATGCCCTTGGATCGTGCTGTTCTCACGTAGTCTTGATGAATCACTTCCAGCATTTCAGCCCTGAATAATCTCAGTAAGACTGCTAGTTGATAAAATGAAAGAGCAGTAATTGGTAGAATGGCTTCTTTGATACCGGCTCCTGATACCGGAAGGAGTTGCCAGTTAACCGCAACTATCAACATGAGCATCATCGCAACCCAAAAGCTTGGCATCGACTGGCCAAAAACAGCTATAAGTCTAATAATCAAGTCAATAAAAGAACCTCGCTTTATAGCTGCTATAGTACCTAGTGGGATGGCTAAAATAACTGACACTGAAATCGCTCCGAACGCCAAGATCATTGTCCATTTCAATGCTTCAAGAACCATAGGTAGAACAGGGGTCATATATTTGAATGAATAGACTGCCCCGCCTCCCGTAAAGAAGTCTGCCATAAAGCGTATGTACTGGACATATAAAGGGTCATTGAGGCCCAGTTTTTCTTCCAGCTCAAGCATGGCATCTCTTTCCATATCAGCGGATATCAGCATAGCTGCTGCATTCCCACTTGCTTGGACGAAAAGGAATACAACAATACTTACGATAAACACTGTCACTATAGCTGTTAAAATTCGTTGTATCAGAAAGGTCTGCATATGGATCTCTCGGGGTGAATTAGAATCAGAATTAAATCTGTAATTTATTGATACTGAGGCGCTTTGGGCGAAGGATGTTCGTTCATGATATCTGAGATGCCACGTCCTGATTTTAGTTCTTTTCGAACCCAGGTTTCCCAGTCTTCTTTCTCGAGACCAAAGCTAATGAGATCTCGAGCCTGATCAGGTGTGACTACTAAAACACCATCATCATCCGCAAGAATCATATCACCGGGATTAACGGCAACTCCACCAACTTGAACAGGCACATTGACTGCACCTTCTGACAATCCAAGTGGTTTTACTGTCATTGCTGAAGTGCCCTTAGAAAACACAGGGAATTTCAATTGGTGAATAGCATTTTGATCTGTCACCGGTCCATCAATAACGAGGCCACCCGCACCTGCCTCTATAAATTTATGGCATGCAAATTCCCCGAAAGGAGCGTAGCGTTCATCGCTATCTCTGTTAACAACTACGATATCACCCTTCTCAATTATTTCTAATGCAGCGTATATAGCTGAGACGGTATGGGGATGAGTTTGAACAGTTACCGCATGGCCAACCAGTTTTACTGGTTTCCACAATGCTTCAATATGGGGGTGCATGGCTGAATTTAGTCCATGCCCTAATGTAGCAGGCGCTACTTTGTAATAATTCTTTATTAAATCTGGGTCAAGAGTTGGTACTCTAGGATTTACTGTTATCACTCAATATCTCCGTTTCGTGTGTACGTTGGATCTGGGCGATTATAGAGAATGGATATCTATTGGTCAAGATGAGCAGAGATAGTTTTGGTGATCACAATGAACCTTTTGTACTTGGGACAGTTGATGATCGCCGAGGATCTTGTTCCACTGCATATGATAATGCCCTTCCTAAAGCCTTGAAAATTGCTTCAGCTTTATGGTGAGGGTTTGTGCCCCTTCGTAGTTCTACGTGTAGTGATATACGTGCTTCTATGGCAAAAACTTCTAAGAAGTGTCTTATCAGGTCACCAGGTAAATCAACTATAAGATCTTCTGATAGATCCGTTACAAAAGTAAAACTGCCTCGGCCACTCAGGTCTAAAGAAACCTCCGCAAGCGCCTCATCCATTGGAACAGAAGCCCAGCCCATTCGACGGATGCCTTTTTTATCTCCGAATGCAGCAAGAAAGGCCTGTCCTAGTACTATGCCTATGTCTTCGATCGTGTGGTGGAATCCTGTTTCTGTATCCCCTACTGTAGATAGGTCTATAGAAAAAGATCCGTGTTTTGCTAATTGTGATAAGAAGTGGTCAAAAACTTTATTGGTACTCGAGCCGTTAAAATCACCACTGCCGTTTAGATATACGGTGGTTTTAATGTCTGTTTCGCCTGTTTTTCTTTCGACCTTACCAAAGTATTCGCTTGCCATAGTTCTATACTACTATTTTAGTTGAGAAGACTCAACAATTCTATCAAGGCATCCGTATCTTCAGGCAAAGCTGCGCTAACCCTGATACTGTTCTGTAAGCGGGGATGCGAAAAAGGTCTGACGAATACACCTGATTTAGCAAGGTACTCAGTCAAGAATCTGCCGGTATATTCACGGTGTTCACAGAGTAGGAAATTGCCGTGAGACGGCCAAACTTTCCATCGCGGAAGGCTTCTGACAAGTGTTGCCATGCGTATTTGTTCATTTAAAATCTTATCAACATTGGATAGGAGATACTCCTTGTCCTTGAGGGAGGTCAGCATAGCTATCTCTGCAGGCTTGCTTACACTATAAGGAGGTTTAGTTCTTAGCAATTGTTCGACCAGGGAGGAATGCATCATTCCATATCCTATTCTTAATCCGGCTAGTCCTGCCCATTTGCTAAAGCTGCGTAAAACTACTAGGTTTGGGTACTCGTTCAAGCGTTCCGCAAACGTAATCTTGGAGAACTCATAATAGGTTTCATCTACAACTACTAGGATAGGAAGGTCTAAGATTGTCTTTAAGTGTTCCCAAGGCAACAAGTTGCCTGTCGGGTTATTAGGCGAGGCTAAAAAGATCATTTTAGACTTTTGGGATGACTCGAGAATTGCAGGTACATCGAGATCAAAAGTTTCTGTTCGGTCAACTGATACCACTTGTCCTCCATGTGATTTGGTTGTAAATGAATACATACCAAAAGTCGGTACAGCCTCGAGGACAATATCATTCGGATCTATCGCGATTTTAATCAAGAGGTCGATAAGCTCATCACAGCCGTTTCCGACAATAATATTATCACTATGGACACCAGTGTACCCGGAAAGAGCAGTGCGCATTTCTTTTTGAAGATGATCCGGGTAGAGATGCAATTCTTCAGATGCAGCGATTGCTTTTCCAACCAACGGAGAAGGGCCAAACGGGTTTTCGTTACCGTCTAAGTTGCGTAGTTTAGTGTCAACACTGATATCATCCGGATTAAAGGACTTTGCCTCATAAGGCGCTTGCTCTTTCAGGTGAGCTCGAATGATTGAGTCGAGAACCTTCTGGGAATTTGATGTTCGATCATTTGGAGGGTTCATCTGTACTCCTTTGTGTGATAGCCCTGTGGTGGGCATCCATGCCTTCTTCTGATGCAATAATAGAGGCTGTTTTGGCTATCTTCCTAAATGTAGTCTCTGGTAGTCCTACCACCATGATAGGCTTTGTAAAATGATGAACGCCAAGGTAGGAATTAAACTTCGCCGTTGCTCCTGTAGGCATAATATGACTTGGGCCGGCAATATAATCGCCGACTACCTCAGGGGAAAAAGGACCAAGAAAGACCCCTCCTGCATTTGTGACTAATTCCAGATATTCCCATGGGCTGTCAAGGAGTAAACACAAATGCTCTGGAGCATAGAGGTTTGATAGCGTAATAGCAGTTTCGATATCAGGGACAAGAAAACAAACGGCATTAGTTTCGAATGCAATTCGGGTAGTCTCTTTTGTTGATAGGCGATCTATCTGGTTGTGCACTTCATTCATTACCGATGAATAATAGTCATGAGATGTGGTGATTAGTATCGGACTTGCCATTACATCGTGCTCTGCTTGAGCTAATAAATCAGCTGCACAGATAGCAGGATCTACAGTGGCATCAGCAATGATGACGGTTTCTGTTGGGCCGTAAAACCCATCTATATCTACTTGGCCAAAGACAGCTTTCTTAGCACATGTAACAAAAATATTTCCCGGACCACAGATCTTATCAACAGATTGAACACTTGGTGTGCCATATGCCAAAGCTGCTATTGCCTGTGCTCCACCTATTTTATATACCTCACTAATACCTGCAATTCTTGCTGCTGCTAAAATAATCGGCGCTATTGAACCGTCCTTTCTTGCCGGGGAACATATAGCTACTTCTTTAACGCCTGCGACTTTTGCAGGTATAGATCCCATCAGAACTGTTGACGGATAGGATGCTCTCCCTCCTGGGACATATAGCCCTATTCTTTCCAGTGGACGCATGATTTCACCTAATCCGGACTCATGGTCTATCCAAGACTTCCGAATAGTGCTCTTATGAAACTCAGTAATCCGATCTGCAGCATGTACCAAGGCATCAAATACCTCTTTGTCGAGAGTTGCTACTGCGTCATTCATTTCTTTTTCATCTACAACAAGCGAATTAAGTTCTACCTGGTCAATCATAGAGGTGTATTTTTTAATCGCTAAATCGCCCTGCTTTCTTACGGCTTCAGTTATTTCTATAGCAACTTCTTGAGGCGACAAGTATTTTCCAAATATCTTTTTTATCCCTTCTTTGATTGACTGAGGGATTTCATGGTTACCTTCTCCATTTGGCGAACGAGTCATCATTTTAAGAGCAACTGAGTAATCATCAATTAATTTCATGTGAGATACCTGTATTTTATTTCGTTATAGTTTTTACGGACTTCAGATAAATATAAGTCAATAATGTTATTAGGAAGTTTGTTATACAAGATAGTGAGGTTTGCAGGAATGTCGTTCAAAAAAGATTGAGCTATTTGATCGATTAAATTAGTGTTATTAGATTGCTGGCGATAAGCTAGTCTCCTTATGCGTTCCCATGAAAACCCCCATGACATTGACTCAAGGAGCCAGTCTCGCCATTGTACTACAATGGAGTCAGGTAAAAAATCTAAGTGAAAATCAATAGTCATTTTAAGAATATGCTTTTTTATTACCTCCATATCATTCAGGCTATCCCTTGATAATCGATCTAAATCTAGCTGGAGTACTCGGTCATATACATTTGCTTCTTCGATAGACTCAAAAAGTAAATCATTTGAAAAATAGGGCTCATAAACAACCTTAATCCAGGTTTCATCAGCTACCAGATGGTTAATATATCCACTAATGAAAGCTTTTTTCGCGTTAGATATATTCGCCTTGTTAAATAGATCAGGATATTGGATGTACATGTTCTCAGCGCCCTGCCCTATTATCCTGTTATCAAGGTCAGAGAAGTGGGTAATTATTCTGTCCTGCTTGTTTATAATGCGGATATCCGGGGTGACGGAACCAAGTAAGTAAGCCCCGAATGTTTCATCGAACAATAAAACACTGCCCCTGTCTTCTGATTTAAGGGCTATATCAAAATGCGCGGATAAACTAGGCACCAGTAGATCCTTTAAGCAAAATGTGACTGGAGTTTTTCAAAAGATTCACTAGCAGCATAGAAAAGGTAATCTGGCTGATTAACCGCAATAGAAAATCCCCCTATCGTTCTAAAGTCATTTACCGCATCAAGGAGTTTAGATCGCTGGATCATTAACGTGACTGAGAAAACTGAGCTGCCATCCTGTGGGTAAACTTTAGAAACAGTAGGTCCGAATAAACCCTGTAAGAGTTCTTTGCCCTGCAGTTTTGAGGCTATATCCTCCTCGGATTGAGCTTTTATATTTACAGTAAGGCGAAAAAACTCTCGAGCGTTGAGTGATGCCTCTATCCGGTCTAAGACCTCTTTAGTGGTTTTAATCATTAATTGCGAAGTTTTTGTTAAGTTTGGATTCGCTATCAGGCATGCCTGAGACTTTAAGATAGTTCCATCTACTATTGGCTTAAGATGGTTTTCACGTAAAGTTGAACCAGTAGAAGTGATGTCGGTTATCATGTCGGAATAGCCCATTTGGGGAGCAATTTCCAGAGTGCCACTAGCCTGTATTAAGTTGAAATAACTGATGCCGTGCTTAGCCAGAAAGGCTCGTACAAGCTTAGGGTATTTCGTAGCTATTCTAAGGGTTTTGCCACGCTGTCGAAACTCAAGGGAAACATCAACTAGGTCATTCATGCAATCTACGTCTATCCAGCTAGTAGGCACTGCTACTGTGAGTTCACATCTACTGTATTGAAGGTCATTTATAACTAATATGGCTTGAGACGATTCGCGCCTTTGTTCACTAAAGCGGTCAAGACCAACAATGCCAATATCTGCGCTACCTTCCTCGACTTTTGAGGTTATATCGGCTGCCCTCTGGAATAGAATTACGCAATTGGGAATTCCTCGGATAGTAGCAGTATATCTGCGGGAGTTAACTCTTTCTATGTGTAGCCCGCATTTATCCAAGAAAGACTTTGTTGGATCATACATAGCTCCATCACTGGGTAAGGCAATCCTGAGGGTGTCTGTTGATTGATGTGCAAGTTGACTAGTTAGACTCATTATTAATATCAGCCCTTCCTGTTAAAAATTAAGGGTTCGAGTGATAAAGCAAATCCACATGCAGGGAATTGCTTGCTGCTGCCTAACGCTCCCAATAGAGCATCATAGCGCCCGCCCCCACCTATCGGAGAAGCTCCTGATTGTTTAGGGACGTATAAGTCAAATATCATCCCTGAATAATATTGCTGATCTCTTACCATGGCTAGATCTATGGTAAGAGAGGAACCTTCGATCTCTCTTGTAAGTAAATCATCTTCAAGTCTTGCTAACTGATCGACCGAAGTAACAGAAAGACCGTATTCTTTTAAAAACGCTTTTAGTTTTTTAGTTATTGTTCCTGGCTTGCCTTTAAGGTCAGCAATCCCCTTTGTTAATTCCAGCGCCTTTTCTAAGTTCTTTGTATTTGTTATATCAGTTAATTTAACCAAGTAATTAGTAGATATATCGTTGAAATCACGACCGCACAAAAAGCCTTCGCCAAGTTCTTCATAAAGTTCCCCAAATACGGCTCTTATATCCTGATTTGAAAGAACACTAGAAGGAAGCTTAGGTGATGGAATCTGACTTGGAACATGGGGCTGCAGAAGGCTATTTGCCCCAATCCTTAAGGTATCGTAGCTAATGCTTTTTTCGTTTAGAGATGCAAGGGAATTTACAAAGTATGATTTCAATCTTGCTGGTAAAGTTAATTGGTCATAAATAGAATTGATGATACCCACATGACCAATTGTTAATGACGTTTCACGAAAGCCAAGGCTAGATAAAGCCAATAAAGCGAGTTCAACCAAAGAACCATCTGCCTTAGGAGTACCGTCCCCAATGAGCTCAACACCAAGCTGAGTGAACTGGCGCAAAGATGCATCATGGTCTTGAAAACGAAATACTGGACCTCCGTAGTACGCCTTGAAAGGGAGGTTGTTAGACTTGTTGGATTCTAAAAAATGCCTTGCAATAGAAGCAGTAAATTCAGGTCGTAGGCTGACATTGCTTCCATCTGGGTCATTAAATGAGTAAAGGGAGGAAGCAACTCGTTCTCCAGAGTTGATTAAAAAGAGTTCTGTGTTTTCTAGCAAAGGTACATCTACAGGCATATACCCGTAAGCTGAAAAAACCTCACTTACCGAACGGATGGAGTTCCTAATCGCCTCTAATTCTTCTCCGCTACGGTCAGGCATCCCAGACAATCTTTTAATAGGTTGTATATAGTCCATAATTTAATCCTAGAACCTATATTCTATCATTCAAGGAAAAAGCATGCAGTATTAAAAATTCAGGCATGGGATATTAATCCACCGTCCACGTTGATACAGCTTCCTGTTATATAAGTAGAAAACGGGGATAAGAGATATAACAAAAGGCCTTGAATATCATCAGGATGTCCAATAGAGCGGAGAGGGATAAACTTTGTGATGGAATCAAAATCACTGGTTGGATTTTGTTCTGAAGCAAGCCAGCCAATACCTATTGCGTTTACATTAATATTAAATGGGGCCCATTCTAATCCTAAGGAACGTGTTAACCCTAGTATTGCAGCTTGACTGGCAGAGTATGCCACAGTTCCAGGCAACCCTCGTCTTCCTAACCCAGAAACAATATTGATGATTCGGCCTGATCTGTTTGCTAGCATCACCTCTCCAGTAGCTCTGATAATTGCGAAGATGAAGCCTAGATAGTGTTGAAAAAGATTAATTACATCCCCCGAGGTGGTATCTAAGTAGTTTCTATTCAGTACAGGAATAGGAGCATTGAGCTGTATATCTATTTGGGGATGAGAAGACAGGAATTCTTTCAATGTCTTATCCAATTGAGTCAAGTCATGAGAATCCAAAATTATAGGTGTGATGAATTTAAGCAGATTTGCATCTATTTGATTAGAGAAAGATAATCTTGGGACATCAGTTATTAATATTACATGAGCTCCATTCTCAACAAGAGGAGTGACTACATGTGAAATCCAATTGATATCAAAACAAGAGACTAGGGCTATTTTATTTGCCAGCAGCTTTCTTTTCATGTATGACCGCCTGGATTATAGCCAGTGGGTGCGAATCCTCCTGCCAAGCTTCCACCATCTATAGGGAAAAGTTCTCCTGTAATATAATCAGAGTTACTGGAGGCTAGAAAGCATCCTAGTTGACCGATTTCATCAGGCGTACCAGCACGATTCAAGGGAATAAACTTAGTATTAGGCATCCCGCTTCTGACATCATGAGTGCCTTCTGTGGGGATAAAGCCGGGAACTATACAGTTGCTGGTAATCCCGTAGCGACCTAGGGAAACTGCTAACGATCTGGTTAATTGGATAACTCCTCCTTTAGTTATGGTGTAAGCAAAGTTATCCTTTCCTCCTCGAAGTCCGTAGACAGACGATACATTGATAATCTTTCCCATCCCCCTATTAACCATATGACGGGAAACTGTGCGTGCGCAGTAGAAGGGACCGGATAAATTAACATTAACTGCTTTTTGCCACAACTCATCAGACATTTCCCAAAGAGGAACGCCATGTATTTCACCTATAAGACCTGCATTATTGAACAAAACATCGATTACTGAATATTGTTGTAGCGTGTATTCGATAAGCTGTTTTACCTGAGATGGATCACTTATGTCAGCTTGGTATAAAGAAATTCTACCCGGTAAGGCTACTGAAGCCAGCTCCACTTCTTTCAAGGTAGTCGTGCGTCGCCCGGCAATAATTACATTAGTTCCGTAAGCGGCTAAAGATAAGGCTATTGAACGCCCCAGTCCCGTTCCTCCACCTGTCACAATAGCAACTTTACCTTCAAGACCATCAAGTGCTTGAGGAGTTTCGTTTTGCTCTCCGTTGAACATCATATCAATTCCCCACTAGAGAT
Organism: uncultured Dehalococcoidia bacterium; assembly: GCA_913047625.1. Taxonomy (GTDB): domain Bacteria; phylum Chloroflexota; class Dehalococcoidia; order Lucifugimonadales; family CAJWUJ01; genus CAJWUJ01. The sequence goes on from CAJWUJ010000004.1 coordinate 17,161, forward strand.
CGGCGTAAGACATCCAGTTCCATCTTGAATTAACAGCCGACCCATACTGTCCACATCAACTACCCGTCCTTCTAGAACACGTGATTTATCGCCAATTTTAACCCATTGACCTATGGTTGTTAAATACGTTTTCCACTCAGGAACAGGAGACCATCCATTCTGAACAAGAGTATAGATACGCTGCAATTCTACAATTACCATTTCCTGTAAAGGATCAGGTTTAATTTTTATACTTGTATGATCTTGTAGGTTTGTGGCTTGATTTTCTATCTCTGCAAACTCGTCAGTATCAAGGGTGAGGTTTATTCCTATCCCTAACACCATGTGCACCTCATTATCTTGGATAACTGTTTCCATAAGAATACCAGCCACCTTCTTCCCATTTATCAAGATATCGTTCGGCCACTTTACCTTAACATCAGAGTCCTGCACTTCTCTGAAACAGTGAACTAACGCTAAAGAGAATGCCGGCGCAAGAAGAAGAAGGGTTCCTATATCTGGTAATAAAGTAACAGAAAAGGCCAACGACTCTCCTGGTTTGCCTATCCAAGTTTTTCCGTTTCTTCCCCTACCTTGGTATTGATCTTGTGTGCAGACAACAATACCCTCGCGTTTGTTTTCTCGGAAAAGCAACCATGCCTCGTCCATCGTTGAAGGCAATCTTGGATAAGAAACTATCTGCCAAGGCAATCCACTATTTGCTGAATCATGGGATGAATCAGACATTAGAGTCCCTAAGAATATTTTTCCTGTGCAGAGAGATGGGCACTAGTACCAGCTATGCGACCAAACACTGCGCCCGCCATAAGACCGGCTCCACCAGGATAATTATGATAAAACAGTCCACCAACTAATTCGCCAGCAGCATAAAGACCTGGAATAACACGATGAGAAGTACTAAGAACTTCAGCACTCTTATTAATGTGCAAACCTCCGAAGGTAAAGGTGATACCACAAGTAACGGCATAGGCAATAAACGGGGGAGAATCTATTCTCTGAGCCCAATTCGACTTATCTATAGGCAAACCCATCGTCTTTTTCCCGTCAAGCGTGGCAGGATTAAAGGAACCCTCTTTGACTGCTTGGTTATACTTATCCACTGTTGCAACAAGTGCTTTGGTATTAATACCCATTTCTTCAGCGAGATGCTCAATAGAAGGGGATCGTACCATCGTGACTTCCTTGATTCGATATTCATCCCTCAATATCGCTTCAACTTTACTATCAAATATCTGAAAAGCTATCCGCCCTGGTTGATTCATAATCTCCCTACCAAACTTTACATATGTAAAGTTCCTGTAGTCCAAGCCCTCATCAACAAACCTTTCCCCGTTTTTATTAACGATTAAGCCAAGTGGATATGAATGTTTTTGGTATAGATCAAGTATCTTCCTATCCCCAAAAGGAGGTGCGGCAACGTCCCAAGCAACGGCATGGCATCCACTCCAGTTACCATAAGATTCCGCACCGATTTGTAGAGCCATCTGAATTCCGTCTCCTGTGTTGTATTGAGTACCACGTACCTTAGCAAGTTCCCAGCCTGGACCTAGATAGCGGGTCCTCATTTCCGCATTAGATTCAAAGCCTCCACAGGCTAATACGACAGATTTACAATACTCAATCCGACCACCATCTGGTCCTTGTAAGGATACGGCTTCAATATGCCCGTTTTCATCTAACAGGAGCTTTGTTGCAGCTGATTCATATACAACCTCACCGCCAAGGGATTCAAAAATCTCGAACTCCTTTTCTACTAAACCTTTCCCTCCGCCAGATGCTTCGAGAATTAACCCTCCCCAGAAATGGAATTTACCATTTACTTTAAAAGATTGTCGGCCGTACATGGGAACCCAGCGGATGCCTTGTTCTTTCAGCCAAGTTACAGTAGCGAGTGACTCATTGATCAGGATGGAACTAAGAACAGGGTCTGTTAGGTCTTCTGTCAACCGACCGAGATCCTCATGATATTTGGATTTAGTATAGGTGCCGAATTCAACATCTTGTTCTTCTTGTGCTGTGAAATCAGCAATCAAGGGCCGAAGGTCTTCAATGCCTGAGTAAGCAAATCGAAAGCCTCCAGCAGTAAAATAGGAATTCCCGCCTCTCTGATGCCTAGGAGCCTTTTCGACTACTAAGACTGATGAGCCTTTTTCCTTGGCTGCAATTGCAGCACAAAGCGCTGCATTCCCAGCACCTATAACTATGACATCGTATTTCATTTGCATGTCCTTAATGTTAAATAAGTCAGCAAGAGTATATAAGCCGGATTCTGTACAGCCCTTCACAATCTAATGCTCAAATAAGCGATAGAACGCTAATAGCTGTGACGGTCATCTATCTCGACCCAATGTTACCATTGGGCTCTAGCAGCCTACCCGAGGGCCATAGCCGAGACATATTTACCCTCCTATTTGGCCTTGCTCCGAATGGGGTTTGCCCACATACATGTCACCATGCATGCCGGAAGCTCTTACCTCCCGTTTTCACCGTTGCCAATTGGCTGTTTAGTTTCTGTGGCACTTTCCGTACTTGGCATGTTTTCACAAACCAAGCCCTGGATGTTATCCAGCATTCTTCTCGGTGGAGTCCGGACTTTCCTCTCAGAAAGCTAACCTTCTGAGCAACCGCCATACCTTGCTGACCGCATGTAGTGTACAGAGAAAGAGATTAGAAGGTCAAACTACGAAGTGCGTAAAACTACTTCAAAACTGCTCGCGTATACATCTAAGGAAAAGATTAAGCTTCCTAAGGTGGCTTGTTTGTCTTCAGGAGCAGCAGTCCGAAGGTTCTCTACGGCATTTGCATGATTAAAGGAACTTGGAGTACTCGCGAGGTTTTTGCGTTCTTGCAGCGCACTTTCAGCTTTCTGTAGCTCTAATTTATGCTGTTCGTATAACTGCCTAAGCAGAAAGATCGTTACCAGACCAGTTGCACTTCTTTGTATCTGCCTCTCAAATCGTTTTTTTATATTGGCTATTTGGTTATCAAAATGAGTTAAATCCTCAGGGGGGACAGGAGGTCGACTTTCGCTACGACTATGTCCAGCATCAGTGTTCAGCATAACACAAACTTTATCTAATACTTGCTCTTCCAGGTCAACAGCTTTCCAGGTATTATAGCTGCAAGTTCCCCGATTCGTAGCTGTTTGACATTGATAATAGCGGTATAATTTCGATGTTTTTGCTGCTTTAACTGTAGTCCATGATTGATTCCTGGTAACTCCCATTAAAGGGGAGCCACAATATCCACATCGACCTATCTTGTTTAAAAGAAAAATATTCGTATATTTTTTTCGTCGATTCGGAGTTCTGGAAGTCATGAGGTCTTGGACATCCCGAAAAGTAGCGGGGTCAATGATTGCTTCGTGAGAATTAGGGAGCCTTAGTCCAAACCTAGTATATGTTCCGATATAAGTGGTGTTTTTCAATATATCCCTTATAGTCACCATGCTCCAGGGCTTACCTTTTCGGGTTTTGATATCTTGCTCATTAAGGGAATCAGCGATCTTTCTCAAACCTAACCCTTCAGTTCCGTACAGTTTGAAGATAGTCGTAACTACAATAGCTTCCTCACTTGTAATGGCAAGTTTTTTATTTTGCCCTATATGGTATCCATAGGGGGTCTTACCCATAGCAAATGCACTTGCCGCTTTTTGATGCATACCCAGAAGCATTTTTTGTTGAAGTTCAGATCGAGTGGGTTCTAATCCGCTAGCCAAACCTTGAATAGGGTCAGGGAAATCTTTGTCAATGCAACGAATCTCACTACCAAGATGGTCTACGTCAAGGATATTTTCCACTGCGACTGTAATATCGGCACCCAAATGGTTTGATGAAGGGATTACGACCAGAAAGCCTAATCCAGATTCCTTTATAAAAGTAACAACTTCTTTGAATTTTTCTACTTCAGATGAAGCGCTGCTATGAAAAACCTTTACCAGGTTATGCTGTTTTTCCTCACAAAATTCACGTATTTGATCTTCTGATCTAGTTGAATCAGCTCCATGTGTATCATATAAATAGTAACCTAACGCTCTCATTGGCTAACCTACTACTATCATTCTGTCACAGCCACTACATTTTCTCCATTCCCTGGATCGCTTCATCTGCTGTAATTCACTGGAAGGAATCACGATTCTGCAAATGCCACACATGTCTCTAGAAAGTTGCGAAACTGCTACCCCACCTTTTTTTATCCGGAGTTGCGTATAGGAATCTAAAAGAGTTTTAGTGATATTCTTCACGACTTTATCTCGCTCTATTTGTTGTTCTGAGATTAGGATTTCAATATCATGCTTTGAAGCCATAAGGTCTTTTTGACGTTCCTGATTCTCATCTTTGGCTGTTTTCAGCTTTTCATCAACCGAAAGAAGCATCGAATCATAGGACTCTGTCTTTACCATCAAATCAAGGACGCTTTCTTCTTTCTCGGCGTAAAGGCTTTCTAAGTAAGTAATTTCGTCCTGAAGACCCTTTAGCTCCTTTTCATTCCTAAGGGTTCCAGCGTACATCCTTTTAGTTAAAGAGCTAATTTTATCTTTATATTCAACGAGTTCAATCTGTAACTTGCTTTGACTTTGAGCAAGCTTACTTAATTCTTTTTCAACAGCAAGTCTCTTAGCAGATAACTGATCAATAGCAGTACTGTCAGAAAGTCCTTTCAGAACTCCTTCCATCAGGACTGCTTGTTTGTCAAGCAACAGATCTATCGCTTGAAGTTTTATGAGAGACGCATAATCATTCATTAGTTACATCACGCCTATTTTCTGAAATTCAAGTTAGGACAGGGTCACCCTGAGCAGGGTTTATTATGGTTTTGTAAAACTGTTTCTGATCGAGCATAACACACTTCAGACCCATGGTTTCTTCAAAATTGCTCACAACAGACTTAATCACATTTTGGACATTAACAGGAACTCCAAGTATTTCTGCAATAGAAGTGACCCTACAATCAGGCATACCACAAGGTACGATAAGGTCAAAGTGCTTGAGCGTAGTATTGATATTCAAAGCAAATCCATGAGTCGTAATACCTTTAGAAACTTTAATTCCTATAGCTGCTATTTTTTGGTCGTTAACCCAAACTCCAGTTTTTCCATCTATCAAGTTAGCAGAGATACCAAAATTACTTAATGATAGCAAAATGATCTGTTCCAGTGCTCGAACATATTCAAGTGGACCTTTTCCAATAGAACGAAGGTCTAAAATAGGATAGCCTATCAATTGCCCCGGTCCGTGGTATGTCACTTCTCCGCCTCGATCAATATGATGTACTGATATACCCTTAGCATCGAGCAATTCCCTTGAAGCCCTTATGTCACTCCGTGCTCCCCTTCTGCCTAATGTTATTGTGTGTGGGTGCTGTAATAAAAGGAATATATTCGGAAGGCTTGCAGTTGCTAACTGTCTTTGAAGATCCCAGGTAGACTGATAATCCACCGTGCCTAGATATGTTGTCACGCAATTACCCATAACTATTTTACTATTTACCTATGCGAATCCAAATACCGAAGAGGAAACATCTTGTTTTCTAGTCAGGTGATTGAAGCATCGATATCAAATTGCTCTAGTGTTTGCACGATATCTCTCAGAAACAGGCTTGCTTGTAGTCCATCCACGATACGATGATCAAATGAAAGGGATATATTCATCATGGGTCTGATAAGAATACTGTCATCCTTAGCCACTACTTTGTTTATTAAAGCCTCTGTGTTCAGGATTGCTGCTTGAGGATAATTAATAATAGAAAATGAACTTTCTGATCCAAGCGCTCCTGTGTTATTAATCGTAAAAGTTCCCCCAGTAACATCTTCAATAGCCAATGACTGGTCTTTGGCTTTTGTTGACAAGGAATGGATATTTTTAGCTAAGTCAGATATAGAGGACCTATCAACAGCGTGTATTACTGGCACTACTAAGCCGGTAGGAGCTGCTACCGCAATGCCAATATTGACATCGGGGTGATAAATAAGGTCATTTCCGTCTAAGGATGCGTTGAACTCCCTGTGAAGTTTAAGCAAAGGACCCACAGAGTTTAAAACAAAGGCTAAGAAAGTTAATGGAAAACCAGTAGATGTTTGAAATTCCTCTTTCAAACGATTACGCACCTTAACAATATTACTTAAGTCTGCACTCATCATGGTCCAGGCATGAGGAATACTCGTGACACTTTTAGTCATATTTGATGCAATCATTCTACGGACAGGAGTCAAAGAAACTCGTTCTCTCTGGTCGTGCTCAACAACTAAAGTGCCGTCCAAAGTAGAATCATTATGTTTGATAAAATCAAGAACATCTTCTTTGGTGACTCGACCCCCAATGCCAGTACCTTTAACCAAGGTCAAATCCACCTTATTCTCACCAGCAATTTTTTTAACAACAGGCGAGTAACGTTGCCCGGGAGTAGATGGCAGTGCATTGATATTAGTTGCATTAAGAGATGGCTTCCTGGGGGCTGGTATATGAGCAGAGGATTCCTTTATATCTGCTGCCTCAAGATTAAGAGATCCTGTGGGGCCTGGAGGCCTGACATCTTTCAAGAATGTCCCTGTGCGTTTCTTTAATTCACTGTCAGTTGTTGGTGATGCAGTCTGTTCTGGAGTACCATCGTTTGTAGTGCTTTCCAATGATTGTTTGAGTACCGAACTCGTAGTTTTAGAAGGGGTCTGATTTTGGGAGCTGCTCACAGAACTAGCTATTTCAGCAATTGCCGTGCCCATAGGAACCACTGCTCCTTCGTCTGCTAATATCTTTGTAAGGATTCCGCTTTCAGGGGATGGTAGTTCCATTGTGACTTTATCGGTAACAACTTCTACTAACGGTTCATATTCTTCAACCAAATCACCTTCTTGTTTCAGCCATTTTCCAATAATTCCTTCGGTAACTGATTCTCCAACTTGTGGTAATTGCACAATACTCATGTAAGGAACTCCTGTAGCATTAATACGCCATTGTTTGAGTCACTGCTTGAATGATGCGCTCAGTGTTTGGCATAAAGATATCCTCTAAGGATGTAGCAAAAGGCATTGCAGGAACTTCTGGCCCTGCAATACGTAGAACCGGAGCATCCAAGAAGTCAAAAGCTTGCTCGGCAATAATTGCACTGACTTCTGCGCCGACTCCTAGCGCCTTGGTATCTTCGTGAACAATTATAGCTCGGCCTGTCTTCTTGACAGACGAAACTATGAGTTCTTGATCAAGGGGTCGCAAGGTTCTTAGGTCTAGCACCTCGATATCAATACCCTCGCTTAATAGTATTTCAGCCACTTCCAGGCAGTAGTGCAACATTAACCCATATGTAATTATGGAAAGATGTGCGCCATTTTTCTTGATTTCCCCTTTCCCAATGGGGAGGAAGTACTCTTCTTCAGGAACTTCACCTTTTACTGCCCGATAGGTTCTTTTATGCTCAAAAAAGACTACAGGATCATTATCACGTATGGCTGATTTCAAGAGTCCTTTTGCATCATAAGGCGTGGCAGGACAAATGACTTTTAAACCAGGGGTATGCGCGAAGTAGGCTTCTGGGCTTTGGGAATGATAAAGGCCTCCTCTAACGCCGCCTCCATAAGGAGATCGAATAACCAAAGGCACATTGACTTGTCCGTTAGTACCGTAGTGCACTCTAGCGGCTTCACCAATAATTTGGTTCACAGCCGGCCACACAAAGTCAGCAAACTGCATTTCAGCGATTGGGCGCATTCCTCGCATGGCAGCACCGATTGAAACCCCAGCTATAGAATCTTCTGCCAATGGGGCATCAATGACTCGATCAGGTCCGAAGGTTTCCAAAAAACCCTCACTCGCCAAGAACACGCCTCCTCGTTTCCCTACATCTTCACCAATTAGGAAGACTTCAGGATCTCGAGTCATTTCTTCATACATTGCTTGGCGAACAGCTTCAATTACATTTATTTCAGGCATTATTCCACCTTAGTTGCATAGACGTGTTCATAAAAGTCATCTCCATCAGGCTGGCCAGCTGACTCAGCAATATTAGTTGCATTATTCACTTCTGCTTTTGCCCTTTCATCAATTTGAGCAGACTGCTCTTTGGTCATAATCTTATTTAAGATCAAAAACTCCTTGAATTTAGCAACGGGGTCTGATGATTGTTTAGCCAGTTGCAGTTCTTCTGGTTCTCGGTAACGCGTATCATCATCATCACTAGTATGCGGTAAGAATCTTTCTAGCTTTGCCTCGATAAGTGTAGGACCATCACCATCTAGAGCCCTTTGTGCTGCCTCGACAGTAGCATTATATACCTGGAGGAAATCAGTACCATCAACTACATCACTAGGCATCCCATAACCAGAAGCCCGAAGAGAAATATCGTCCACTGCCATCTGGAGCTTTTGAGGAACAGAGATGGCATACTTGTTATTTTCACAGAGGAAGATAACCGGCAGTTTATGAATACTGGCAAAGTTCATTGCTTCGTGGACGTCACCTTCGCTAGAAGCCCCGTCTCCAAAATAAGTAATAGAAACTATTTGTTCGCCTCGAATTTTAGATGCAAGTGCAGAGCCCACAGCATGAGGAACTTGGGTTGCGACCACATTGGACTGGTTAATAATTCGCTTGCTGAGATCAGCCCCATGTAGCGGGAACTGGCGTGCACCGCTGAGAGGTTCACCTTTCTTAGCCATATAGCCTATCATCAACTCAGCAGGGTTAATGCCGGCTGCTAAATAAATCCCGAGATCACGGTAGTATGGGAAAAACCATGGATTGACACTGTGATGTTTCAGTGCCCAGAAGCTCCCTAGTTGGGCTGCTTCGTGGCCTTGGGATGAAGCAACTATTGCGGCCTTTCCTTGGCGGTTCATGATCCAAATCCTTTTATCAAGAGCCTGCAACAAAACCATAGTGGAATATGCGTCTAGGAGATCTTCGTTGGTTAAGTCTGATCCATTCAGCTTATTTGATTTTGCGATCCGTTTATTTGCCAATCTAAATATCCTTTCTTGAGATCGTTAAATGTGAATACTTAGGCTCAGTTTTCACCAGATGCAGATGGTTGTTGGTCATCATGCGAATGGATCAGCACTGTTATCTCACCTATAATACTATCGAAAGACTTATAATGCATGCAAGAAAGGTAAAAAATAAAGATATGAATCAAGAAACCACCCCTTGCGGAAAGGTGATTACAATCAGGGCGCACGAGGTCATTTTGAAGGGTAGGAATCGAGCTCTGTTCATGAAAGCACTCGTCCGTAATATCAAAGTAGCTATCAAAGGGCTAGGTGTAGAAACAGTAATATCGAAAGGGGCATTGATAACAGCTTATCTGGCAGAAGCTCACGATTGGGATGAAATCAAATCAAGACTATCCGGTGTCTTTGGCGTCCAGAAGTTTGCCCTAGCGTATGTTTTAGATCCGCAAATGACCACTCTCGAAGAAACGATAGCAAAAACCATAACGATTCAAAGCACACAAACATTTGCGGTCAGAGCAAGTCGATCTCAGAAAAGATTTGAATTTTCTTCATCCGATATCAATTCCCGCATAGGTGCATACATTCAAAAGATTGTTCATTGTGCTGGTGTGAATTTAAAGAATCCAGATCTAGTTGTGCACATTGACGTACTAGACAGAGAAATGCTCCTTTACTATTCCACCCACAATGGTCCTGGCGGCTTACCTACAGGCACATCAGGAAGGGTTGTTTGTCTACTATCAGGGGGAATAGATTCCCCTGTAGCTGCATATCATGTTCTTAGGAGGGGGGTCCATGCGACATTAGTTCATTTTCATAGTTTCCCTCTAACCAATGGGGTTTCAAGGGACAAGGCCATAGACCTAGCGGAGCGCTTGGCACGATACCAATATCAGTCCCGCTTAATTCTGGTTCCTTTTGCATCCGCTCAACAACACATAATAACAACTGTCCCGGCCGCACTTCGTGTTGTGATATACAGACGTTTCATGATAAGAATAGCAGAACGTATTGCAGCAACCGAAAATGCACTGGCCCTAGTAACAGGGGAAAGCATTGGGCAAGTAGCTTCTCAAACCCTTGAAAACATTACTAGTATAGCTTCAGCGATAAACTCACCTATTTTCCGTCCTCTGATAGGAATGAATAAACAGGATATTACTGAGCAAGCCAGGCATATAGGAACTTATGATATTTCCAAAATTCCCGATGAAGACTGTTGCAGCTTATTTGTCCCCAAGCATCCTGCCGTGAAGACGTATGCTGGCCTCCTAGAAAGGACTGAAACCCGTTTAGATACAGAACTGATCATTAATGAAGCTATGAAAGATATGGAGATCAAGGAGTTTACCTTCCCCTAATTATTTAGTAGGGTATCCAATAGTAAACACATCAGGAGAGAAGCCTTGTGATTGAATCCATTCAAGCAAAGCTAAGAGAAGAATTACAAAGAACGTCTATTGATGCTTATATAGCATATACCCCAGGGAATATATTCTACACCACAGGGTTTGCAAGCCCATTGAAATCAATATTCTGGAGAATGTGGGGCGGAGATCTGGCTGTCATACCAGCAAATGAACTACCAGCAGCCCTGATTCTGAGTGATTTTGTAGCCCCAGCAGCTCCAATTGCAACTAACATAACCGACATTCGTACATATAGAACATGGGTCGAAAACAGGGAGCTTGATGTAATATCTGCTACAGAAACTCAGGGATCTTGGTTGGAAACCCCTACTCGCCCAGCGCAGTTTGATCTTACTGAGGTACATCGGATTCTTCAAAACATTCTGACTGAACGTGGTTTACAGAACGGAGTAATCGGAACCGACCTGAGATATATGCACAAAGAAACTTATGATCAACTGGTAGAAAATAACCCAAATTGCACTTTTGTAGACTGTACTGATTTACTTTACAGCTTGCGCGCAGTCAAATATCCAGAGGAAATAGCCTCTTTGCGAAACGCAGCCCTTCTATTTGAATCCGGGGTGACTCATTCAATTAAAAACCTGAAACCAGACCATTCGGCACAGGTCATAAAACATGAATATCTAGCAGGAGTAATATCGCATGTCCTGGCAGATCGCTCCCTTGGTGAATACAGAAGTTCATTTGGCTTTGTCAGCGCAGGAAGCGGATCTCAGATGGCTTTTGGGACCCAAAGTCAGCTACAGGATACTGATCTTATCAAATTTGACTGTGGCGCAATCCTTAATGGGTACGCCAGTGATTGTGGCCGGACTTTCGTTTGCGGAAAGGCCACAGGAGCGCAGAAACAAATGTACGAAGCATTGGCGTCGACACATGAAACTATTCGAGCAATGATGAAGCCAGGAATAAAGGTATCAGACATTGCTATTACTGCAGAACAACAAGTTCGCGACTCTGGATACCCAAACTATACGAGGGGCCATTTTGGGCATTCCATCGGCCTTGATGATTTCGTAGAAGAACCGCCGTTTATTGCCTCAAATGACAACTCTATACTCGTGCCAGGCATGGTAATGTGCATAGAAACCCCATACTACTCGAAGGAATTAGGGTCGATTCAGATAGAAGATATGATCTTGATAACTGAATCCGGGCACGAGAATTTTAACTCCTTAAGTTATAAACTTGTCGAAGTGTAATTACTTCTGAGGCAGACGGACTTTAACGCCTGAACGTTCTTCCTGCAGTGTTAATACTACAGAGCTATCATACTTTCCCCAGCCTCTATTTATAGCTTCCAGGTACTCTTGCAACACTAGTTCGGAAACACGAACAGGTACGCCATAGGATTTGGCTAAGTCAGTGGCCAAACCAATGTCTTTCTTTGCTATATTTAGTGCAAAAATAGGATCGAACTTGCCTTGAAACAATGTATTTGGCAGGCGGGAGTGTACGTCCATGTTCCTACCGATGCCAGCCCTCTGAAAGACTTCGACAATTTTTTCTGGTGCGAGTCCTGCTTTAATAGCTACAGACCAGTTTTCCATCATTGCCACTGAAACACAGAATGTGGCGCAATTGTGAGTTATCTTCGAGATCATACCGTTGCCAATTGCTCCCGTATAGATAACCTCTCCCATACTGGCCAAAACACCTTTGTACTTCTCATAGGTAGTCTCTTTCCCTCCTACCATTAGTAGTAATTGTTTCACCTGGGCACCTTCGGTTCCTCCGCTGACGGGGGCATCCAGCATTTCCACACCTTGCTCGTTGAGCTTTGCACTGATGTCACGGACAAGTTCCGGGGAATTGGTCGTGTGGTCAATATAGACGGATCCTTTTTTCGCACCTGCGATGATACCGTCTTCAGCAAGAACGACTTGTGTGGCCTCTTTGGGTCCTGGTAGACAAGTGTGGATAACATCGCATTGAGCTGCTAATTCCTTAGGAGAGGCAGCCCATTTAGCTCCCTTTTCCAACAAAGCCGTAGCTTTCTCCCTAGTAACATCGTGTACTATCAGGGGATAGTCCTCGTTCAAATTAATAGCCATAGGGGTTCCTATGCTCCCAGTGCCAATAAAACCTACTTGCATATTTTGCCTCCATTAATTAAAGTCGTACATAGTTGGTGCGTCTTGGAAATAACTGACGGTAAGCAAACATATCATACTACTTTCCGAGTGTATATTTCTTCTTTTTAAAGAGCTATATGGGTTGTATTACATGAAATTCAGACGCTATATTTTATCTATTATTCTTCCTCTCTGGATTCGAGTAGGATGTCCTCCTCGAAGGCTGCACTTATTATCAGTTCGCAAATTAAAAACCAAAGGTTTTCAAGAAATCCCAGTCAGCGTTGTGACGCTCAATCATAATAGGTACATTGTGGGCCTTGAACGCTCTAGAAACTGGGTGCAGAATGCACGTAAGGCCAAAGAACTTGTCCTGCGAAGAGGTTTCAGTAGATATTCCTATACAGTCAGCGAGATCACCGATAAAGACATATGGGTCATGGTTATAAAGCTGTATTTACAGCAAGAGCCATATACCCGTAAATTCTTCAGATTCAGTTCATTGTCAAGTGATGACCATATTTTTGGAGAGCGTCATAACCACATAATTTTTCGTCTAATTCCCATGCACTAATTGGTAGGATATCATTCGATTATATCCACGTGGATGGATTCTTGCAGACTTTCAACCATACATCTACAATATGGTCACAGGAGGACTTAATAATGAGTAACCTTACATCAACAAGATCTAGGATTGGACTAATCGTACCATCTACAAACACTACTGCTGAACCTGACTTTAATATGGTTGCACCAGAGTCAGTCAGTATCCATTCTCAACGCATGTGGCTTGATTCTTCCGCATTAAGCGCTGAAGGCATGAATGCAATGAACGCAGACGTCGAAAATGCAGCTAAGTATCTGAAAACATCCAAAGTAGACTACGTTGTTTATGCCTGCACGACTGGTAGCTTTTATCTTGGCCCAGGACATGACGAAGAGTTGATTCAATCCATTACAGACCAATCTGGAGTGGCAGCTACAGCAACAGCTTACGCAGCAGCAGAAGCACTCAACTCTATTGGAGCTAAGAATATCTCTGTGGCAAGTCCGTACAACGAATGGCAGAATAATCAGTTGAGAAACTACTATGAAGGTATGGGATTCAACGTTATTAATGTGGAAAGCGAAGCAGTTTCTTCCGACCATGGAGCCCAAGGCCATTGTGACTTGACTCCAGAATCAATCCTGAATTTTGCCCCAACAATTTGTTCTGCTGAAGCAGATGTACTTTTTTGTGCTTGTACAGCATGGAGATCTATGGAAGTTGTTGCAGAGTTAGAAAGAATCACAAAAAAAACTGTGATAACATCAAACCAAGCAACTGTATGGAAAGCGTTCAAGACACTGGGAATACATGAGGTGCGAAAGGGTTATGGATCACTTTTAGATAACCTGTAAGGTTAATCTTTCCTTCCCTTAAGCAATGTCTGTATGTATTTTCCCTTCCTTACCCTAAAGCAGGTTGATTACCCCGATGAGTAAGCTAGATTTAATTATAGGCATCGATGTCGGTGGAACCTTTACAGATCTCATTGTAGTCAATCCCTTCAACGGAGAAACTCATGTGGGAAAAGTACCTTCCTTGCCGCACTCAGAAGGTGCTTCGGTTTTAGCTGGCCTACAGACACTATCCATAAACCCATCACAAGTCCAACGCCTAGTTCATGGCACTACAGTAGGAACAAATGCCTTGATTGAACGAAAGGGTTCTAAAACTGCTATTTTAACAACCAGCGGTTTCCGCGACGTTATCGAAATCGGCAGAACCAAGAGAATGATCCCATCCCTCTTCAACCCCCTATTTGTTCGCCCTAAACCACTAGTAGAAAGGGCAAATAGGTTCGAAGTATCAGAAAGGCTGCTTCAGGATGGTTCAGTCGAATTACCTCTCGATTCTCAAGAAGTCACCGAAATATGTGAGCAGCTACGCAATGCCGACATTGAATCCATTGCCATTTGTTTCTTGCACTCATACCGAAACGCTACCCACGAAAACAATGCTGGTGAAGTGATAAAGAAAGAACTTCCCAACATCACTGTTTCCCAATCATCAGAAGTTGTTCCTGAGTACCGGGAATTTGAAAGGTTTTCTACCACGGTAGTAAATGCCTACATCCAACCTTTGCTTGATGCGTATCTAGAAAAACTCGAGTCTTCCTTAGTTCAGGCTAGTTACTCATCGGGCATCCTGACGGTTGCATCGAATGGTGGGATCATGACAACCAAAACAGCTCAGAAATTACCCGTGCAAACCATTCTTTCAGGGCCTGCAGGGGGTGTCATCCAGAGCATCGCAGTTGCCAAAGGTATCCATGAAACAAATATCATCACGGACGATATGGGAGGTACAAGTACTGATGTTTGCCTGATACGGGATATGATGCCATTAATATCCACAGAAAGTGCAGTTGAAGGATTTCCGATAAAAATTCCCCAAATAGACATTAAAACTATCGGGGCAGGTGGAGGGAGTATTGCATGGAGAGACATTGATGGATCTTTACGTGTTGGCCCCAAGAGTTCAGGAGCTAACCCAGGACCAGCCTGTTACGGCAAAGGTGGTACTGAAGCTACCGTTACAGATGCAAATGTTCTCTTAAATAGGTTAGGACCCCAGCGATATCTTGGAGGCTCAATTCAAATCGATTCCTCTTTAGCAAAACTAGCTCTAGAGAATCTTTCCAAGGAGCTAAATAACATTGATATTCTTCAGCTGGCAGAGGGCATTCTACAAATCGCGGTAGCAAAGAAAACTAGTGCTATAAAGGAAATCTCTCTACAGAAAGGCCATGATCCAAGAGACTTCTCTTTAATGGCATTTGGTGGGGCTGGACCCATGCATGCCGCATATGTTGCAAAGGAGCTTGGGATAACTAAAATCATCATCCCTAAATATCCCGGTAACCTATCAGCTCTGGGACTTGCAAGTTGTGATCTCAAACATGATTTTGTCAGTACTAAACTTATTGGATCTGATGTTCTTACGGATACTGCCCTTAAGGCTGAAATTTCGATCCTAGAAGCGCAGGCAAATCAAAAACTGCAAGAAGAAGGCTTCACATCAAAGCAAATCTACTTCCGTCCCTCCTTAGACATGAGGTATGCAGGGCAAGCCTTTGAGATAAATGTCCCTGCGAAAAAACACCACCTCACTGTCTCTAAACTAAATAAATTGTTTCATGCGCAACATCATTTAATTTATGGTCACTCCAATGTTAGCGGCCAGACAGAAATCGTTAACTTTCGACTTACTGCTTTCGGTGCGGTTCCAAAGGCTGCCCTTCAAAGTACCTTGTCAGATAATACAGTACCGGTGGATTTATTGGCCTCGACCTTCCCTGTGTATTTTAATGGGCATTTTCTGGATACACCCGTCATACAACGGGAATCATTGACTCAAGAGAATGTTGTACATGGCCCTGCCATTATTCAGGAATTTGGATCAACTACCGTACTTCCTCCTGAATGGTCTTTATCTGTTAAACCAGACGGAAGTTTAATTCTGGAGCCACGATAATGAATCTTGACATCATTACACTAGAGTTAATAAAAGAGACGCTCATATCAATAGTCAAGGAAATGCGTGTCAATCTAACCCGTACTGCTTTTTCCTCAATTATTTATGAGGGTGAAGACTTTTCGTGTGTTCTAATGTCGCCCCAGGGTGAGATTGTGGCCATGCCAAGCGGCCAAGACCACCCCGTTCACATCATTCCTGTTTCATGGTCAGTCAAAAGTGTTAATACCAAATACGGAACAGATATCCATCCCGGTGATGTTTTCTTGCATAACGACCCCTATACAGGTGGTACACACCTCAACGATATTGCTATGCTTTTCCCTGTATTTGTAAAGGGTAAACCATTCCTGATCCCGGTAATTCGTGCTCATTGGGGAGATGTCGGAGGCATGACTCCAGGAAGCATCTCTGGACAAGTCACTGAAATTTATCAAGAAGGCGTCCGTATACCTGCAATGCGGATTATTAGTCAAGGTGTTGAGAACGAAGCAGCATTAGAGCTTATGTTTAACAATATGAGGATCCCTTCAGAACGAAAAGGTGACTTTGAAGCAATGCTGGGAGCCTGTAAAACTGCAGGGATTAGGATCCAATCAGCCATAGATAAATTTGGTCACACAAAGTTAGGTACAGCTATGGATGCATTGTTGGCTCGTTCCGAAAACAGGATGCGTACTGCTATCACCCAGTTGTCTGACGGAACATATCACTATGAGGCATATCTGGAAGGTGGCCAGCAACAACTCAGACCTATAAAGGTAAAGGTTGCCTTGACTGTCGCAGGTGATACAGTCACTGTTGATTTCGAGGGTTCATCCAAACAACAGGCAGCCCCTCTCAATGTCGGGCCTGGCAGCACTGCAGTAGGTGTGTTCACAATAATTAAAAGTTTCCTGGATCCATGGGGAGATGTGAACCAAGGGGCCTTAAAACCGATAAATGTCATCGCTGAAGAGGGTAGTATCTTAAATGCACGACTTCCCGCCCCTGCCGGTGGTAGTAATGAAATCAAGTATTGCGTGGAAGCTGCGGTCATGGGCGCCCTTTCTCAAGCGATTGACGGTCAAGTATCAGGAGATATAAAAGGCGGATCCAATCATCTTTATGTTGGAGGATCTGATTCTATTCGCAACAAATCATTCATCTTCTACGAATATCCTGCAGGTGGAACAGGGGCAAACGCTTTAAATGACGGAAATAACGCATGTAGAGCATATCAAGAGGGTGACATCACAAGTATCCAGCCTATCGAATCAGTTGAAAATCTATATCCTCTCCGTGTGCACAATACCATCTTAAGATCTGACTCAGGCGGAGACGGTAAAACAAGAGGTGGTTTGGGAGTAGAACGAAGGGTAGAAGTCTTGGTAGATGACACACGGCTTTCTGTCCTGGCAGACCACTGCACTATTCCTCCCTACGGTATAAATGGGGGAGGACCGGGATCACCAAACCAGTTCACAGTTCTTAGGAATGGAGTTGAGATACAACCTTCTTCAATACCAGGAAAGGTAACCGGCTTTGATTTACTCCATAAAGATATTGTCGTAATGAAATCCTCCGGTGGAGGTGGATGCGGCAACCCACTTGATCGACCAATGGACTCGGTTCTCAGTGACCTTTCTGAAGGCTTGATCACCTCAATAACTGCCGCTAATATCTATGGCGTTGTGCTGCATGATGGAGACCTTGACTATCAAGCTTCGGTGAACAAAAGAAAGGAACTGAGGAAAAACTCCCCCATAATTAAGACTTATCCATGGCATGGTGACTCCGATCCTGCCTACCGCCAATGCTTTATGTCTGCCAGACTCCTAACGCGTTTATCCCTCAGAGAGGGTGATCTTATTGAACTTTACACGGAGGTCGGGGCTCCAGTCAGAGCTTGGATATTATCAACCAAGACCCAATATGATGATGGCTGTTACATTGAACCAGATGCCCTAGATGTTCTGAACATCAAAAGTAGTGGCTCAAGTTTCTGGCGACTATTGCATCGATAATTTGTCCGACTTTGAAGGTCGTAATTGATTGATAAAGAGTTGATTTTCGTGTATCGTAAATATCTCAAGTTCTGATTCACACTATGGATACCGTTTCTAAATATGTAATCGCAACACGGGAGTTTGTATGCCGAAGTGCCACCTATATGGGCACGCTGAGCGGTATCATGCTCTTCCTAGGCTCATTCTTTGTAACTTCGGAAGTTATAACGCGAAAGTACTTTGGATTTACTTCAAAAGGAACTGATGATATCAGCGGAATCATCTTGGCGTGGGCCAGTAGTTGGGCAATGGCTTATGCACTTTACAAAAAGGGCCATGTGCGGGTGGATGTCATACTTGTAAAACTTCCGTATAAGATGCAAGGCATAATGAATCTTGTTGCCTTACTTGCTCTAAACTTTTTACTTGCCTTAGTAGTTTTAAGCATGTGGGAGCTTACATTTGCTGCTTTTAAAACAGGAGAAGTTAGGCCAAGTGCGCTACGTATTCCGCTTGATTGGCCCTATGCTGTTTGGGCCATTGGGTATACAGTCTTTTGGTTTCTGGCATTTTTGATGCTAATTGAAGGAATAATCGACGTAATAATGAGGAGATTCTCGACTCTTGCCTTCAAATTTGGACCTTCATCCATTGAAGCTGAAATCCAAGAAGCAATGGAGTCATCTACAGTTCTTAAATCAAACAAGGTTCTTGAATAACAGGAGAATTACTACACAACATGGTTAGTACAATATTAGGTACCGCTTTTGGTCTTCTATTAATCTTTCTAGCATCTGGAATGTATATTGCAGCCGCATTAGGGTTACTTGGATTATCATTAGATCTCCTATTCGATGATCGGCCCTTATGGAAGTACACGGCAGATATGATGTGGTGGCCGAGTACTAATTTCGTTCTTTTTGCTGTCCCGCTGTACGTCCTGATGGGGGAATTACTTTTACGCAGTGGACTTACTGACAGGCTATATCAGGCACTCGCTAAATGGTTGAGTTTCTTACCTGGTGGTCTAATGCATAGTAATATTGCTGCCTGTTCGGTCTTTGCAGCCGTATCCGGATCTAGCGTAGCCACGGCAATAACAATCGGTACTGTGGCCCTACCCTCCTTTGAAAGACAAGGTTATAACGAACGACTCGTACTTGGTTCATTAGCTGCTGGAGGCACACTAGGAATACTCATACCTCCTAGTATCGGTCTTATTATCTACGCTCTTATCACAGACACATCTGTGGGAAGGTTATTTATAGGCGGAGTCGTCCCTGGTCTTAGTTTAGCAGGCATGTTCATGCTCTTTATAGGTGTAAGCAGTATATTAAATCCTGGTATCGCTCCTAAAGAAGCTACAAGCACATGGGGAGAACGCTTAAACGCTTTACCGCATCTGGTGCCTACAGGGAGCTTGATACTCCTTGTTATGGGCAGTATATACTTTGGGTTTGCTACTCCTACTGAGGCGGCAGCTCTCGGCGTCGTTGGATCATTGATCCTTGCGATTCTTACTCGCCGAGTATCGAGAAACATGCTCCTTGATGGTGCTAGAGCCACTGCAAATACTACTGGTTTGGTTATGTTGATAGTAGTTTTTGCTCAGTTATTCCAATTCATGGTGGGTTCATTAGGCGTTCCCAGAGCAATCAGTGAATGGCTCATTCAACTCGGCGTACCACCTATGGTTAGTCTTTTATTCATAATCATTTTCTATATCATCCTTGGGATGTTTATGGACGCTCTTTCTATGGTTATAACAACCTTACCTGTAATTTTCCCAGTAGTAGTGGAATTATTTGCCCAAAACCCCGAAGTTCTGGCTTTTGATCCAGTTACGTTTGGCGTTATTGTGGTTCTGCTTATGGAAGCAGGTTTGATAACTCCGCCTGTAGGAGTGAATCTTTACGTAATACAGGGGATACGGACGACCAAAGGTCCTATGATCGACGTAGCAATTGGGGTTGTTCCATTTTTTATAATGATGATGATTCTTGTCGGGGTGCTGATAGCATTCCCCAACATGGTCTTATGGTTACCAGATTTAGCGTTTGGAGCAAGCGTTGAAGGGGTCAGGTACGGTTAACGTATACTTAAAGCACCTTTCAATACAAGAGTGAAGCCTTTTTTTCGTATGCTTCCATTTGTTTCTTGTTTAAATCAACATAACTAACCGCAGTCTCAACATTATCTAATACCCTCTGAGGATGGCTCGAACCCACTATCGCTACTGCAAGGTTTTTGTTCGATAGCGTATAGGTCAGAAGCTCTGCAACGCTTAGGGTGAAGGGTCTGGCGGTTTTCCCTGCTGTCTCTATGGATGTAGTTCTTCCTGAGCCACCCAGCGGCCTCATGGCAATTATACCTAACCCCCTATCGAATGCTTCCTTGATCAACCATAGCGTTTCAGTAAAGAAAACCGAAAACTCTATCATAACGGTATCAAAAAGATTGGACCTTATTGCCTTGCGCAGCAGCGAGATATCATGTGAGCTGAAGCCAATATAGCGAATCAAACCTCGTGCTTGAGCTATCCTAAGGCCTTCAAGGGCTCCATCTTTCCCTGTACTGATAGACCAGTCATTTACGGAAAGGTCATCCAGTTGATATATATCTATGCAGTCGATTCCTAACAAAGACAGGCTTTTATCCACATCGTGCTGAGCACCGGATGCGGAACGGTTGATTGTCTTAGTGGCAATGTAGAAATCTTTCTTGCCGCGTTCTCTTATAACTTGCCCTAATAGGTATTCGCTATTCTGATATATTCTCGCGGTATCTATAAAGTTGATACCCTGATCCAATGCACAATGCAGAGTGGTATTTGCATCCGGACTAAAAGGGGTGTCCATTGCTCCAAAACCCAACTCTGTTACAAGGAGATCTGTGCTACCGAGTTTTCGCTTCCTGATGGAACGTATCATCTGGATAAAAGCCTCTGCAGATAATTAATTCATACTAAAAAAGGAGGCAGGAGCCGCTTGTAAGCGGAACATCCTACCTCCTTATTAACTTAACTATTAAGCCTAGGTTTAGCTTGCGGAGAATCCTGCCAATGGAGCCAAATGCTCATTGAAAAGATCCTTACAAGGCTGACCACTCTCTTCACAGCGCTCAACCCAACGTGGAAGGACGGTGTTCATAAGAGCCTCGTCCAACTTAGCCAAGTCTGCCTCGCTAGGAGCAGTTGTGATCAATGCCTGATCAGCAGGAACCTTTGTAAGTGACTCTAGAGTACAGTTGTCTGTACCTGCGTTACACTCGATACCCTGGATAGAAGAAACCTCTCCTTCATACTCCCAGATACGGTCTCCAATCTCGCCAATCATTTGATCAGCGAAGAAGGTACGAACATCATCGTCCAAAGAATTCCAGAAGTCAGCGTTCACCATGTAACCACTAACAAACCAACCTGGGGCCAGTGTGTACTGGTGCGAAGTAACTTCATACCACTTGTTACTGTTAGCAGAAGAGCTGCCGGTCAAACCGCAGTCAACAACACCGGTCTGCAAGGCATTGTATGCCTCTGCGAAAGCAAGGGAAACTCCTTCACCACCAACTGACTCAAGGAAGTCAGAAAGAAGTGTTGACCAAACCCTAACCTTTTTACCTTTAAAGTCATCGATCGATGTAACTGGTGAGTTACAGAAGAAGGTTAGCTGCGGTGCTGGATATGTTGCCTGAACACGAACACCGTAGTCTGGCTCAAATACAGCATCATTTACTACTGGCATCCAAGTCTTACCAATTTGCTGTGCGTTCTTCCAGTCAGATCCGAAAGTTGCAATATCAACACCTTCAGTCAATGGAACCGCACCGCCAGTGTAAGCATACGAAAACCATGCTATATCCTGAAGACCCTGTTGGATGAGCTTAAAGGTTTCAAAACCAGTAAGACCCAATTCCGCGTGAGTCAGGTAGTTGGGCTCTAACGTTACATCAGGTAGAGCAGCTGCTGCCAGTCCTGGGAATTCTTCCCTTAAGAAAGGCTTCACAATGTCAACATAAGAAGACTGGGTAGTATGAACGAACTCCGCGAAATTATAGCTCACGATGCGTTGTTCTTTTACAACTTCAACTTCTTTTATGACCTCTTTTTCTACCTCAACAATTTTCTCCACGACTTCCGGATCACTACTGCAAGCTGCACCAAAAGCGAGCATACAAAGGGCCGAAAGACCTGCGATTATCTTGGTTCTACTCATAACTCAACTCCTATATTATGTTTTTTACGTCGTCTCAGGCCGTATCGTGCCTGACACGTGAAGCGACATCATACAACACCATTAATTAGATTGCAACTGCCTCGGCATAATCAATAAAGAGTATTTTTAATCAGTACCTATTAGTCAGTTCATTCCTTAAATAAAACCATCTTTTCTAACTGCATCAAGGGCTTTCTCAAAAGACCCGATGCTATCATCTATATTGCTCTCAGTATGAGCAGCAGAGAGTCTCCACACCCTACCCCCTTGGGTGTCAATTCCTTCATTTAATAATGCTTTACGGAGTGCTCCAACCATTCTAGGATCTGCAGCTTTCCGTATTTTGTCATGCGGTACGACACAGATGCCATTTGAATCAAATTCTGGCGCAATACCTAATCCAATAAAAACTATCGAAGATACGCCATAAGCAAATCCGTCTATTTCATTCCTAATCAATACATCATTGATACCTGACTTCAGGCGCTCAGCTAATACGTCGCATCTTTCATTTATGGGTTCATTAGCTATGATACTCAAAGCTGCTGTACCTGCCACTGATGAAAGTGGATTCGCATTAAATGTTCCTGGATGGGCAACTCGTTTCTGCGAGTCCCATTTTGGATCCCCGCGGTGTTGAATCATATCGAGGATGTCTTTTTTACCAACGACTGCACCTCCAGGTAATCCACCTGCTAATACTTTAGCATGTGTACTCATATCGGGAGTAACACCATACCGTAACTGCGCCCCACCTTTAGAAACCCTGAAGCCAGTTACTACTTCATCAAAGATTAGTACCACATTATGTTGCTCCGTGAGACTTCGCAAAGCCTCCAGGAATGCTGGTGGAACAGGTAATTGTCCTCCATGTGCGCCAGTAGGCTCTAATATAAGGCAGGCGATATCATCATCTTGCTGCAGCACGCGTTCAACTGATTCAATATTGGGTTCCAAAACCACTACAGTTTCGGCAACTTTATCAGGAACTCCGCCTACTCCTCTGGGTTCCCCTAAAATTAAATAGTCATGCCAACCGTGGAAATGATAAGCAAATTTTATAACTTTGTTTTTACCAGTGTAAGCCCTTGCCAATCTCAAAGCCATAAGGCTGGCCTCTGTGCCGGAAGCAACAAAACGAACCTTTTCCGCACAGGGAACCAAATTCATTATCTCTTTAGCCCATTGAATTTCTTGTTTTGTACTGCCTCCCAGATGAGTCCCATCCTTGATTTGCGATGAGAGGCCGTCAACTACTTCTTTTCTTCCGTGTCCTAAAATTAATGCCCCATGGCCAATAACATAATCAATATACCTGTTTCCATCTATGTCCCATTTAATCCCATCCTTTGCACTTTGCATGTAAATTGGGAACGGGGAAATATATCTAATATCATGGGTAACTCCATCAGGGAACATATCCTTGGCTTGTGTCGCAGTCTCAAGAGATAAAGGATGTGTTTTAAAAAACCGTTCATCTATAGTTGTCATCTGAACCCTCCAGCCGAGATAAAGGTAGTCTACTCTAATCATTTACCGAATGCACATTTGTTGGTCGGGGCGGGCGGATTTGAACCGCCGACCTCCTGTTCCCAAAACAGGCGCGCTGCCACTGCGCTACGCCCCGTAACAAACACATCCAGGTGAGGCAAATATTGTAAGCAAATTGAGTCATTCACACAACTAAGGATGACTCAGGGACAATCAGCTTAGTTAAATAAAGCTTTGTTCAAAGGTATCTCGTGATACTAGGATTGAAAGGATCACCGTGTGGAAAGAACACCAAAAGCACAGTTTCTGCATCAGTTTCATTTACGAAAGAATGAGGATAAGAGCTGGGAATAACTACAGTTTGGTTAGTGGATACATTAAACCCTTGCACTTCATCCGGGGTATCTATGCTCACTTTTAAAGCACCGCTTTTAATATAGAGAAGTTCTTCCACTTGATGAACATGCAGCGGAGCTCCTTTGCCAGAGTAGAGAGTCTGCTCCATAAAAAAAAGAGATTTAACTTTCGAAAACGCTCCTGCCAGCTTCCTTGTAAGGACGCCAGGTCTCCATTCATCGAGCTTAACACCGCTATTATCTATTATGCTCACTAAGATATCCTTTGATTTCTATTTTGGATTGGCATATCATAACATTATCCTGCAAGACAAAGTGTGTTTCGTTGGCTTATAAACGCCAGAGGAAATGTTCGCCAGAACCAATGGAAAGAGGGTCGATTTATGCATATCAATCAAACAAAGGACAAACTACAACAAGGCAAAGTCGTCTACGGAGTTCAGATTGATTTTTATGCTCCTACCCTTGTCGAACTGCTAGGATCCATTGGATTTGATTTCATCCAACTTGACTGCGAACACGGCACTTTTAATCCCGAGCAAGTACAAAGTATGATCAGAGCATGTGAGGGCTCTAGTATCACTCCATTAGCTAGGGTATCTATACGTGACTCTGCATTCATTCAAAGAATTCTTGACTCAGGGATTCAAGGAATACTCGCTCCTCATGTGGTCACTCTGGAAGATGCCCTCGAATTAATTCGCATCATCAAACATGAACCTACTGGAGAGAGAGGCTACATGAATGCCAGCAGAGCCACCAATTTTGGCCAAGGGGCTAATGCGCTCAGCGGGAAAGAGTACCTAGATTATGCTGACTCCCAAATGTTGGCAATTGTTATGCCTGAAAACGAAGAGGGTCTGGACAACATAACAGACATCATGAATTTGGAACACATAGATGGTGCTTATATCGGTGCGGGAGACCTATCCGCATCAATGAACTTCCCTTCCCAGGAAATACTTAAAAACAGGGTCTATTCAGCTGCTGAAATCTGCATCTCTGCCGGAAAGTGGTTTGGAACAGGCGGAGCTGGTACCTTTTTCTTTCCACAACATGAAAAAATGAGAGATTATCTCTCTCATGGAGCACGGTTTATTAATATACCATTCTCTACCTTTCTTCTGCACTTTGGAAAAGACTATTTAGAGACATCAAGATCACTTAGGAAATCCAAAGAGTAAGGATTACAAACAATACTCGTATACCAACCGCAACGGAGGACAGTAAATAGAATATGTTAAATCTTGAAAAATCCAGCGAGATGCGAACTTACGCATCTGCATTTTGCCCCAAAGGAACTCCCACTGGCAAACCTTCTCCCTTTTATGTTCAGCAAGGAAACGGTGCCAGGATACAGGACATTGACGGCAACACTTACATGGACTACTGGTGTGGAGCAGGACCAGTTATATTAGGACATGCGAACTCTGCAGTTAATGCCGCAGTAATCAAGGCAATTGAAGCGGGTACAGTACAGTTTTCCATACCTTCTTCGCTTCAAGTGGCAGTAATGGCAAAACTTTCTGAACATATTCCGTGCGCAGAAAAAGGAATTTTAGCTACAGCAGGAAGTGATGCCCTGGCATGCGTAGCACGAATAGCAAGGTCTTATACAGGCAGACCCCGGCTTGCAAAATTTGAAGGTGGATATCAAGGGTGGCATGATGAATTATCCGTTAGCAACGCTCCTGATTTATCCAAAGCCGGAAACAAAGAACAACCCAATACAGTAGCTGATTCTGCCGGAGCTAATATTGATAAGAACTCTCAAACCTTAGTCCTGCCATACAATGATCTGGCAACTACAGAAAAAATTCTCACTAAAGAAAAAGATGCGATAGCCTGTGTCATAGTGGAACCGATGATCCACGGAAATAACCTCATGCCCAAAGAAGGTTTCCTTGAAGGACTCCGGGAGTTATGCTCCAACTTGGGAATCCTCCTTGTATTCGATGAAATCGTAACTGGTTTCCGCCACGGTTTACAGGGCGGGCAAGGAGCAGTAAACGTTATTCCTGATATGGGAGTCTTCGGGAAAGCCATGGCCAACGGATTTATTATTGCTGCAGTGTGCGGGAAAAATGATGTTCTTTCGGTTGTTTCACCTGAAGGCGATGTTAAGACTGCAGCAACATTTGCAGGAAATGCCCTTTCCTGTTCAGCAGCTCTTGCTACCATTCAGGTACTGGAAACCCCCGGGTTCTATGAACATCTATTTAAACTCGGCAATACGCTTCGAGATGAAGTTAATAAAACAGCGCAGCAACTGGGCGTAAAAGCACGCTGTGACGGGTACGGCAGTGTCTGGTGCATGTACTTTTCTGACCAAACTCCCCACGATTATCGTGATATCGCTAACTACCGTGCAAACGGAGGTACCGAAAAAGATCAAGCCTACAGATCTCACATGCTTAATAACGGGATCTTCCTCAGGCCTCAACTGGTTAATCGGGCTTACATCAATGCTGCTCATTCAGAAAATGATATCCAGACTACTGTTGACGTCATCACTGCATTCATGAAGGAAAATAAACAGCTTATCAATAACCAGTAGCGAAGGAGTTCTTACAATGTTAAATCTTGAAAAGTCTAATGATCTGCGAAACTACGCCTCAGATTTTAGTCCCAATGGAGTCCCTACGGGAAAACCATCCCCCTTTTACGTTCAGGGAGGAAAGGGTGCCAGGATACAGGACATTGACGGTAATACGTACCTTGAGTACTGGTGTGGAGCAGGACCAGTTATATTAGGACATGCGAACTCCGCAGTTAATGCCGCAGTAATCAAAGCAATTGAAGCAGGGAATGTACAGTTTTCCATACCTTCTTCGCTCGAAGTTGAACTCATGGCAAAACTAGTAAAACATATTCCCTGTGCAGAAAAAGGAATTTTATCAACTGCCGGGACCGATGCCTTAGCATTCGCCGCAAGAATAGCAAGGACTTACACTGGCAGACCCCGGCTTGCAAAATTTGAAGGAGGATATCAAGGGTGGTCAGATGAATTATCCGTTAGCAACGCTCCTGATTTATCCAAAGCCGGAAACAAAGAACAACCCAATACAGTAGCTGATTCTGCCGGAGCTAATATTGATAAGAACTCTCAAACCTTAGTCCTGCCATACAATGATCTGGCAACTACAGAAAAAATTCTCACTAAAGAAAAAGATGCGATAGCCTGTGTCATAGTGGAACCGATGATCCACGGAAATAACCTCATGCCCAAAGAAGGTTTCCTTGAAGGACTCCGGGAGTTATGCTCCAACTTGGGAATCCTCCTTGTATTCGATGAAATCGTAACTGGTTTCCGCCACGGTTTACAGGGCGGGCAAGGAGCAGTAAACGTTATTCCTGATATGGGAGTCTTCGGGAAAGCCATGGCCAACGGATTTATTATTGCTGCAGTGTGCGGGAAAAATGATGTTCTTTCGGTTGTTTCACCTGAAGGCGATGTTAAGACTGCAGCAACATTTGCAGGAAATGCCCTTTCCTGTTCAGCAGCTCTTGCTACCATTCAGGTACTGGAAACCCCCGGGTTCTATGAACATCTATTTAAACTCGGCAATACGCTTCGAGATGAAGTTAATAAAACAGCGCAGCAACTGGGCGTAAAAGCACGCTGTGACGGGTACGGCAGTGTCTGGTGCATGTACTTTTCTGACCAAACTCCCCACGATTATCGTGATATCGCTAACTACCGTGCAAACGGAGGTACCGAAAAAGATCAAGCCTACAGATCTCACATGCTTAATAACGGGATCTTCCTCAGGCCTCAACTGGTTAATCGGGCTTACATCAATGCTGCTCATTCAGAAAATGATATCCAGACTACTGTTGACGTCATCACTGCATTCATGAAGGAAAATAAACAGCTTATCAATAACTAGTAGTCTACAGAAAAAACCAAGGAACCCGGTAAAATTTGGTACCCCTGGGGAGACTCGAACTCCCGCAACCGGCTCCGGAGGCCGGTGCTCTATCCTCTGAGCTACAGGGGCACAACGTCGTCTGTTTCTTCCAGTTATTGACAGACCAAAGAATGAATTGAAAGAGACAGAGCAATTGTGTTTATACGATTTTCGAAACGCCCAAGATTTTAATTCTTCTACCAGTTGTGGACAAAACCTTGATCTTTAGACCTTCGCAATTTACGACATCACCTGTTTTTGGCATTTTCCCTAGCTGCTGATAAACCAAGCCACCGACAGTATCAAAACCATCAGGGAGGATTTTCAAAGATAAGGCGTCATTTATTTGATCGAGAGTAACCCTGGCGTCTACAAGCGCTTCCTGGTTATTCACCATTTTCAATATCGGTTCATCGTTAGTGAATTCATCTGCTATCTCGCCAACGATTTCTTCAAGCAAATCTTCCAGTGTCACAATCCCTGCAGTACCTCCATATTCGTCAACAACAATTGCAATATGAATTCTTGAATCTTGCATCTCGTCCAGCAAGTCATCTATTCGTTTAGAATCTGGAATAAAAAAGGGCTCTCTGATCAAATCCTTCAAACAAGTGGATCTACTATCCTCAGAGAAGATTTTTAGCAAATCTCTAACATGTACCGTACCCATAATGGAGTCAATATTTCCATCATAAATCAAAATGCGACTATGACCACTGGCTATGACTAAATCCCGTATTTCATCAATAGTGCTCTTAATATCAGCTGCGCTGAGATCAACTCGGGGTACCATAATTTCCCGGACTGCAGTGCTGTCAAGATCAAGAACACCAAGTATCATTCTTTTCTCTTTAGGATCAAGGGAATCAACTGTCATAGTCATATCTTCTGGATTCTCTGTAGGCTGCGCAAAACTATTATGCTCCAATGTATTGCTGTTAGGGGATCTTTTGGTTGATCCCAATGCCAGTAATCGATTAAATAGTAAATTGACTGCCACAACAGGAGCTATAGAAATTACAGCATTGAGTTCTATCAATGGAAGCAGTTGAGTTGAAACATGTGACACTGATATTGCTATAAGTCGTGAAGAGATACCATTAAGAAAAATGACTGCGCAAAAAACAATAGCGACATTGGTCCATGTTAAATCCTGAAAGGATTCCACAAGAAGAACTAAGACTGTGCCTAATATTGCCAATAGGACAGGCTTATAGACCGCAAGTAATCTTAGGGCTCCTAACCCACTCTGTAAAATGAATATCATCATCCAGTCTGAGTGAGATTCTGTAATAGGTGATGTGGGATCCTGTAAATTGGATTTCCTGCTTGAATCGACCGCAATCATATACAGTGATGAAGATAAACCCAAGAAAACAGCAAGCAGGGCAATTGAAAGTGCAATTAATATAAGTGAGTCGTTTTCAGGCATTATGATCACCATCAGGAGAATTTGTTGGCTTCTCTTTGTGAATAGCAGCTGGGACGCCATACACCAAAGTTTCTTCAGGAACATCTTTTACGACTACCGACCCTGCTCCTATGGTAGCCTTGCGACCAATGACAACAGGCGCAACCAACATCGATCCACTTCCTATAAAGGCTCCATCCCTGATTACAGTTTTATGTTTCTCTTTACCGTCATAATTACAGGTGACAGTTCCAGCTCCTACGTTTACATCTGACCCGATTTCACAATCCCCAATGTAACTGAAGTGATGAATACGAGATCTTTTTCCAATTTCGCTATTCTTTATCTCTGCCCCAGTCCCGATTACAACATCGTCCTCTACATCAGTACCCGGCCTCAAATGACAATAGGGTCCAACTGAAACATTCTTGCCAATAATCACATCAACACACGAGCTGTTTTCAAAACATGATTCTTCTCCGATGGCAGAGTCAGCTATATTAGAATTAGGACCTATAACTGTTTTGCTGCCTACATGACTTAGTCCTTCAATTATGGTATTAGATTTTATTTCAGCACTACTGGAGATTTCAGCGGTAGAATCTATAAAAACAGAAGCTGGGTCGTGAATCCTTACGCCTTTGTCCATCAATGCTTGATTATGGCGCTGGTATATCAATGATTCAGCCTGAGCAAGTTGACCCATCGTATTCACACCAAATATTTCCATAGGGTCACTGGGCTCAAAAGACCGCGCAGGCTGTTTTTGAGCATACGCAGTGGCGATTAAATCAGGTAAGTGAAACTCACCAGTAGAGGCACGTTTAATAGTTTTCAGTTGATCCCATAACCATAGATTATTGAAACAATAAATACCTGCATTCAGCTCTGGAGGCACCTCATTATGATCAGATCCAGAGGAATGTTTACGCTCTTTTACAGAGTTTATGACTCCATTTGAATCTCTACTAATTGCTCCCATGTCATCAGATGAGCACGAGGAAGAAGACAATAAGCTAATGCGATTGTCTTCGTTTATGTGGAAGTCAATTAATTGCTGTAGTGAGTTCGAGGTGATCAATGGGCAGTCAGATCCGATAACCAGTAAGTGATCAACTCGGTCTTTAAAGAACATCTCTGCAATTTTAACTGCGTCGGCTGTACCCGTTGGAGAAGACTGTTCCAGAAGCTCGAAGCCCTTCTTTTCCCCTTCAGTAGTCGTAAGTATTTCAAATTGATCAAAAAGATGCGGACGAATAGAAGGATTAACAACTAGAGCTAGATAATCGAGTTTTAGTTCTAGGACAGATTTGAATACATAATCCAACATTGACATTCCTGCGAGCTTATGGAGAACCTTAGGAGTATCAGAATGCATCCGTTGACCCTGTCCTGCTGCCAATATAACGGCACCTAGTGAAGTCATAGGGGCACCCCACGCCGGTTGGTATGACTGCGTATTTTATAGCGGGCAGCGGGTATATTGCGAAGAGAATTCGACATATGTTCGAACAGTAACCAAACCCACGGATTTGGACAAAACCATGATAATATTAGGTATTGTAGCTGTCAAGGAAAGGCAGGGTTACTAACTCAACCCTGCCAGGTTCCAAATCTTATCGTGCTATAATTTACAATTATCTTGTCCGGAGAGGTGGCCGAGCGGACGAAGGCGCGGTTCTCGAAAAGCCGTACTCCTAATACGGGTCGTGGGTTCGAATCCCACCCTCTCCGCCATGGGCAACCCTTATATGGAGAGGTGCTGGAGCGGCCGAACAGGCACGCCTGGAAAGCGTGTAGAGGAGCAATCCTCTCGCGGGTTCGAATCCCGCCCTCTCCGCCAAATATAAGATTTGCACAGTTGACGTATTATATTTACATTAGAGTCTTGATTGATATGAATAATTCAGATGATACATCCATCCTAGATACGATGATGAGAGAGGAAAACTCATCTACTGCTATAGAACCCGCAAAGAACAAACCAGGAAAGCAATCCAAAGGTGCCAAGAAACACTTGGTTATAGTAGAGTCACCCGCTAAAGCGCGAACTATCAGCCAGTTCTTAGGGCCGAGATATAAAGTCACTGCATCTATGGGTCACGTGCGGGACTTACCAGAATACAAGCTGGGTGTCGATATCGACAACAACTTTGAACCGCAATATGTCATTTCAAAGAAGAAAGAATCCTTTATAAAACAGTTGGTATCGGACTGCAAAAGTGCAGAGAATATCTACTTCGCAACAGACCCTGACCGAGAGGGTGAATCCATCTCATGGCACCTAGCACAGACAGCAAAGCTCAACAAAAAACCAATAAACAGGATCGTATTCCACGAAATTACAAGGGATGCGATCGAGGAAGCGATCAAAAACCCTAAAGACATTGACATGGACATGGTTAACGCACAGCAAGCTCGCAGAGTCTTAGATCGCCTTGTCGGATATAAGTTGAGTCCCCTATTGTGGAAGAAAATCCAAAAGGGTTTATCTGCCGGCCGAGTTCAATCAGTTGCCTTAAAAATGGTAGTGGATCGCACAAGAGAAGTAACAGCCTTTGTGCCAAGAGAGTATTGGCTCATTGAAGCATTCTTTGTGACAGAATCAGGACAGAGTCTGAAAGCACTGCTTGTTGGTACTTGGGAGAATGACCATCTCCAAAAATTGTCTATGTCGAATGAGACAGAAGCTACGTCCGTTGCCTCACAATTCATTTCTAGCCAGTTCAATGTTCAAGATATTCAGGTCAAACCAGTTAAATACAAACCTGGAGCTCCGTTCACAACGAGTACACTTCAACAAGAAGCATATCGGAAATTGAGGTACTCAGCTAAGAAAACAATGGCTTTAGCCCAACAGTTATATGAGGGAGTTGATGTCCAGAATAGCAACACTGGGGGCTTAATCACTTACATGAGAACGGATTCGACTACGATATCTACTACCGCCCTCAACGATATCAGGAATGAAATAGAAAAGAGATTTGGTTCGGAATTTTTACATAAGACAGTAAGGACTTTCAAGACAAAAACAAAAGGAGCCCAAGAAGCTCATGAGGCCATAAGGCCAACTTCCATAGAGAGGTCTCCGGAATCATTACGAATCTCCCTTTCTAAGGATGCAATACGTCTTTACGATCTCATATGGAAGAGGACGATTGCCAGCCAGATGTCTGATGCTGTCCACAGACAAACTGTAGCCCTGATTCGAAACGGTAATGGCACTGGTAAAACTTATATCTTCAGAGCTACAGCCAACGTTCTTCAGTTCAAAGGATTCAAGGCAGCTTATACGCTTGAAGATGATGATCCTAACGACGATCAAAGTGGTACAAGCCTCAGCACCCTTAAGGAAAATGACATCCTAACCTCGCAGTCTATTACTCCTAACCAACATTTCACAGAACCTCCGCCTTTATTCACTGAGGGTACATTGATTAAAGCCCTAGAAGAGAATGGGATCGGCAGGCCTAGCACATACGTACCAACCTTATCAGCCATATCCGAGCGTGGATATGTGGAAAAATCAAAGGGACGTTTTTCCTCATTAGAGTTGGGCGAAGTTGTAACTGACCAGCTCGTCAGTCATTTTCCGTTACTCCTAAGTGAACAATTTACTGCTTCTATGGAGGAACAACTTGATGGTGTCGCTAAGGGATCTCAAGACTGGCAATCTGTACTACAAGAATTTTACGCTCCTTTCAGTCTAGCTCTTGAAACCGCTATAGCCAGTATGCCTAGTTTAAAAACAGAAGAGGCCACGGATGAGGAATGTTCTAAATGCGGTTCTCCCATGGTCATCAAGAATGGCAGGAACGGGAAGTTCATGGCCTGTTCAGCTTTCCCTAAATGTAGAAATGCCAAACCAGTAGACGGGGAAGAACCTATACAAGAGGCCACGGATGAGGAATGTTCTAAATGCGGTTCTCCTATGGTCATCAAGAATGGAAGGAACGGGAAATTCATAGCCTGTTCAGCTTTCCCTAAATGTAGAAACACCAAACCACTAGAAGGCGAAGAACCCGTACAAGAGGCCACGGATGAAGAATGTTCTAAATGTGGTTCTCCTATGGTTATCAAGAATGGCAGGAACGGGAAATTCATGGCCTGTTCGGCTTTCCCTAAATGCAGAAATGCCAAACCACTCAAGAAGCACATTGGAGTCCCCTGCCCTCAATGCGGAGAGGAACTTAATCAACTAGAAACCAGGGGTAGAATCTTTTACGGATGCTCAAACTACCCTACGTGTAAATTTACCACTCCGCAAAAACCATTGCCTGAACCCTGCCCAGAATGCAATGGATTGCTGACAATGACTGGTGATAAGGGTGCTCAGTGTATTTCATGTGCATTCAAAGAATTAGACTATTCCACAGGGACTGCGGCTAGGTAATCATTTGCTATGGCAAACTCATATGAAAAGTTAATTGAGGGATACGAAAGGTACTTGGCCTTAGAACAAGGAATTTCACGACAAACAGTTCACAACTACGTGAATGGAATCCTCCCTTTTTTTAAGTATATTGCCAGCATAACTCGTACCACTTCGCCCCCATCTAATTTGGATGTAACACTTAAATCCCTAGTTCAGCTTGGTACTAGCACAACTCCACAAAACCAGTACAGAACGTTGGTACGGGACTACATAGCATGGCTATCGACAAAGAAAGAAGTTGTTAGCGGCAAGAATAAAGGGCATCTAGGATATACAAACAACACAACAACTACCTTGATACAGTACCTTCGCTATTTCATGCTGTATGCCATCAAGATGGATTTCGCACCAGATGCTCCGATATGGCAGAAAGGATCGACAACTTTCCAGAAACTCCTTCCTAAATCCCCGAAGCCCTTACCTGAGATCCTTTCTAGGGAACAGGCAGTAGCCCTAATAACCTTCCCCTTATCAAGTTCAGTGAGTAATCTCAAGAGCAATATTAGCCATAAACTCCGGATCCGAGATCAGTCTATACTTCAAACACTATATAGTTGTGGCTTACGGATTAGTGAAATATGCTCTTTGGATCAGTCAGACATTGACATGAATTCCAGAGAAGTACTAGTGACCGGAAAAGGTAATAAGCAAAGGATTGTTTTTCTGAACCAACAATCTCTGGACACTTTGAAATTCTACCTGAAAGAAAGTCGTCCCCACCTTGGATTGAATTCGAGAAAGGCACTATATCTTAATAGTCGGGGGGAACGTCTTGGACATCGTACAGTACAACTTCTAGTTAAGAAATATGCTAAGATGCTCGGGTTAACGCAAAAAATCCATACACATACCCTAAGGCATTCATTCGCAACTCATCTTTTAAACGGAGGAGCTAACTTGAGAGTGGTTCAGGAGTTACTAGGACATGCTAGTCCTGTTACTACCCAGATATACACCCATGTAAGCAATGAAGTTCTTCGTAAGGAATACTTAGCCTACCATCCCAGAGCAAAGGTATAAGCTTTATGCAAACAATTCTACTTATTAATGGACCCAACCTAAACAAACTAGGCACTCGAAACCAAGGGATTTATGGAACCAAAACCCTTCTGGAAATCGAAGAGGACTTGAGTAAAGAAGCTGTGAGCCAAGGTTTTGCGATTAAACCTTTTCAATCCAATCATGAAGGACAGTTGATTGACTTCATCCAATCTGAATCAAGCAATGCTTCTGGCATTATTATTAATCCCGGAGGACTAGCTCACACAAGCATAGTGTTAAGAGACGCACTGGTGGACTCAAACCTTCCAACCGTAGAAGTACACATTTCTAATATCTATGAACGAGAAGAGTTCAGGCATAAATCAGTGACGGAATTTAGTGATATTAAAAGCGTTGTAGGTGAAGGATGGCAAGGATACTTCTCAGCCCTATCACAACTTATTAAGAAGGTGCGGATTGGATAATACTTTTCATGTACACCTTACCCAGGTACAAAGCCGATTAGCCCAAGAGGAATTAACCGCTGTTCTTGTTTCAAGTAGTGAAAACCGAAGGTATCTTTCAGGCTTTACTGGTTCAGCAGGATTCTTGTTCATAACAGCTGATCTTGCCATCCTATTCACCGATTCACGATATACTCAACAAGCAACAAATGAAGCACCGTTATTTGAAATCCGACAGATCGAAAAAACCGGATGGTTTCGATCACTTCTGGAAGAGCTTCCAGCAAACAGTCGTATTGGCTATGAAAATCGATCGATGACTGTAGCCTTATTTGATCAACTCAACACCTCTGTAATAAATGTCAGTAATTTAAATAAAACAAAGTTATCCCTAACCGGCTTAGATGGCTTCTTAGATAAATTTCGTTCAGTAAAGACTGCTGAGGAAATCGCATTAATAGGACAAGCAGCTCAGATTGCGGACAAGAGCTTCGCAGAGGCAACATCTGACTTCAAAGGTGGGATTTCGGAAAAAGAACTAGCATGGCGAATTGAAATGGCAATACACTATTACGGAGGAGAGGGTCCTTCCTTCCCTACCATAGTAGCCTCTGGAGCAAACGCAGCTTTACCACATCATCAGCCGTCTGATAAGTTAATCGAACACAACGAACCCATTGTTATCGACATGGGAGTTCGGTTTCAAGGCTACTGCAGTGATATGACAAGGACGCTATATATTGGATCTCAAGATATACAGTTCCGTACTATTTACGATACTGTTTTGGCTGCCCAACAAACAGCTATTGCCACTGTATCTCAAGGAATGACGGGTTCACAGGCGGATACTCTTGCGAGGAGCGTGATCGACAAGGCATCTTATGGCGATTACTTTGGGCACAGCCTAGGGCATGGCATCGGCATTCTAGTCCATGAATACCCCACGTTAAGTCCTAACTCTGATAACATTTTAGAGGACAACATGATATTTACAATCGAACCAGGTATTTACATCAAAGACTGGGGTGGTGTCAGAATTGAGGATATGATCCTTTTAGACCAAGGCACAGTCCAGATCTTGACAAAGTCCAGCAAGATATAACAACTAAGGAGCTTTAATTAGATGGTATTAGGATACGGAGATTTAAAACGCGGAGTCACTATAGAGCTTGACGGGGAACCTTTTCAAGTTGAGGAGTACAGCCATTCAAAGATGCAACAGCGAGCTCCAGTGATCAAGTTAAAGCTTCGAAATATTCGCACCGGGCAACGAGTAGATAAGTCGTATCAAGGGTACGACGTAAAGTTTAATATGGCAGCGGTTAAAAGCAGGAAAACCCAATATATCTACCAAGATCAGGACGAATATTGTTTCATGGATTTAGAAACCTTTGAGCAGTACATAATTTCGAAGGAACAGCTCAAAGATTCTGTAAACTTCCTACGAGAGGAAGCTGAGGTAGAAGTGGTCTTTTATGACGACTCTCCAATTACCATCCAACTTTCAGCTCACGTTAATCTCCAGGTAACTGAAAGCCCTCCCGGGGTAAAAGGTGACTCAACTTCCGGTGCAACTAAACCTGCTGTACTAGAAACCGGTCTTACAGTACAGGTGCCCTTGTTTATTAACCCTGGTGAAATGGTGAAAATTGACACACGTTCAGGCGAATATCTAGAACGAGCATAATCATCAGGCAAGGTATGGAGAGGAACCGAGAATGCAACTTCACCACAATAAGGCATCAGGATGACAATAAAAATTGCCTGGTTCTCGACAGGCTCCGGTTTTGGATCAAGAAACCTTCTCGAAGCTACTTATTCCTCCATCACTCAGGATAACTTATCTCTGGATATCGAATGTGTATTCAGCAATAGAGAAGCAGGAGAGCACAGTGGATCAGACCAGTTTTTCTCGCTAGTTCATTCCCTTAATATTCCCTTGCTAACCCATTCTTCAAATAGGTTTTATGCATCGAAAGAAAAAAACAAAGAAACCCGAACTCGCTTTGATCAAGGTGTCATTAAAAAGCTTTCCGCTTTTTCTCCAGACCTAGTTATATTTGCTGGCTATAAATTAATAGTGAGCAAGGAGCTATGTGATTACTTTACCATTATAAATCTACATCCTGCCCTACCGTCAGGCCCGACAGGTACATGGCAAGATGTAATATGGCAATTAATACAATCTAAAAGTACGCACACTGGAGCAACCATACATCAGGTTACTGAATACCTTGATCAAGGTCCACCTATTACCTATTTTAAGATTCCCATACACACGGACAGTTTTGCCCCATTATGGAAAGAAATTGATGGGAAAACAATAGAAGACATCCGCTTACATGACGGCGAAGATAATGCTCTATTCAAGGCTATCAGAGAATCAGGGCTCAAACGAGAAGGACACTTAATCGTTGAATCTCTCCGCTATATCGCCAAGAACCCTACCATCCTGACAACTTTGGCAAATGGAAATCTTGCAAAGCCGATATCGTTAACTGAAGTCATTGAAAGCATGGTCTAAGTGACTATGCTGACTCTTTGGACGGTAGTTCCGGTTGAACGGCTGTTCCAGCTCCATTAATTAACACAGGCTGTTCGCTTTGCTCAATCACAGAAGCGTTAATAACGCACTTTTTTATGTCCTTAGTGCTAGGAATCAAATACATGACATCCAATAGGGCACCTTCGATAATAGACCGCAAGCCTCGAGCACCAGTCTTCCATTCTATTGCTTTATCGACAACTGCCCGCAGAGCATCATCAGTAAATACTAATTCTACTTGGTCCATTCTAAACAATGATTGATACTGCTTGAGCAAGGCATTTTTTGGCTGGGTAAGAATGGACACAAGGTCATCGGCAGTAAGATCGTCCAGTCCAACGACTATAGGTAATCTTCCAACCAACTCTGGGATAAAGCCATACTTTATCAAATCCTGAGAATTGACTTCTGACGAAGACTGAGCACCAGGGTAAGATATCGTTTCGGATTTGTAACCAAGCCGAGTTATGCCTTTGGAAAGACGTTCGTCAGTGATTGTATCAAGCCCTTCAAACGCGCCCCCACAGATAAACAGAATATCATCAGTTGAAACTTGAATATACTCCTGCTGAGGATGTTTCCTGCCTCCTTGGGGTGGCACGTTAACAACTGATCCTTCGATAATTTTTAATAAAGCCTGCTGAACTCCTTCTCCAGAAACGTCTCGGGTAATGGAAGGATTCGGGGATTTTTTGGTAATTTTATCAATCTCATCGATGTAGATAATACCTTTCTCGGCCCGTGAGACGTCATAATCAGCAACTTGCAACAATCGAAGTAAGATGTTTTCCACATCTTCTCCAACATATCCAGCTTCTGTAAAACAAGTGGCGTCAACTATAGCAAAAGGAACTTGGAGTTCTTTGGCTAATGTTTGTGCTAAAAGAGTTTTGCCAGTACCCGTGGGACCAATTAATAGAATGTTGCTTTTCTGTATCTCCACATCATCTTCCTCTTTAGAAGAGCACAAACGCTTATAATGATTGTATACAGCCACAGACAATACCTGCTTAGCCCTCTTCTGTGAAATAACGTAATTATCCAGTGAATGTCTTAAATCTTGTGGAGGGATCAGGGCAGGAGTTTTAATCGAAGAGCCAGCCTTCTGTTTCCTTGCAATCGTTAAGTCCTCCACCATTTGTTGGCATAGTACAATGCATTCGTCGCAAATAAAGACATCCTTAGGACCTGCTATAAGACGGCTCACCTCTGCTTGATCCTTGTCACAGAAAGAACAAATGTATTTCCCGTTAGTAGTAGAATTATTTTTGTCAGACACCTGAATATCCTTCTATTTACGAGAAGTCTTCTTAGCTGGTTTCTTATCACCTTGATCATCTGATGATCCTGGTTTCAGTACCTCATCAACCAAACCATACTCTTGTGCCTGTTCTGCACTTAAATAATAGTCCCTATCACTATCTCTGGTAATCTTGTCATAAGGCTGACCAGTCTGTTTAGACAGAATATTCCTGATTATATCCTGCATTCTTAAAATCTCTCTGGCGGCTATTTCTATATCAGCAGCCTGACCCTGAGCTCCGCCCATAGCCTGATGCATATGGATAGTAGAATTGGGCAACGCATAGCGCTTTCCTTTAGCCCCAGACGTAAGTAATACAGTTGCCATACTCGCTGCAAGACCCACACAGGTAGTTGAAACACTTGGTCGAATGATTTGCATTGTGTCATAAATAGCAAGTCCTGCACTAATAACTCCTCCAGGACTATTGATGTACAAGCTTATGTCTTTATCAGGATCCTCCCTTTCAAGAAACAGCAATTGTGCAACAACCACATTCGCCAGTTGGTCATTAATAGGTGATCCCAAAAAAATGATCCGTTCTTTAAGTAAGAGGGAATATACGTCATAAGCTCTTTCACCTCGTGCTCCAGACTCAATCACCATCGGTATTATATTTTGCACATTATCCATTTTATTCTCTCCTATAAATTTATATAAAGTTGATTCGTTTTAATAGGCTCACTATTCAGGCTTATCATTTGCTGGAGCCTCGGCAGACTCTGGTTGATCCCATCCTTTACCTGACAGGTGCTCTATGGTTTTTTGTTCAAGTAAAGACTGTCGAAGGTTTTCACGCCCAGAAACAGACGAGAAGTATTTCTTCATAGTCTTCCTTTCAGTATTAGACCTATTCCTACTCGTAATCATTTCAATTTCTGTATTCAATTCTTTATCTTCTACTTCTAATTGTTCTTGTATGGCAAGTTCCTGAAGTACGAGTGAACGCTTTATTTTATAGTCTGAATCCTCTCGTATCCGCTGACTAAATTGCTTCTCACTCATACCTATATTCTTAAGGTAATCCTCCATTGAAATTTTTTGGTCTTTCACAAATTGAGCCTGCTGGTAAAGAGTGCGATTGACTTCTTGGTCAATTAAAAGAGGCGACATCTCATATGAAGCTGTACTTATTAAATGGTCAACTAGTTTCTGTTGATGAGATTGCTTTGACTGCCTCATTTTTTCTTCCAACATGTTGTTTTTAATTTCGTCCTGCAAAGCAGCAAAACTCTCATACCCATTGCCTACGCCTTTAGCAAACTCGTCATTTAGCTCTGCTAATTTCTTAGCCTTGACTGAATTAATTGTTACTTCAAATACTGGGGCATTCCCTAACAAAGTTACTCCTTCACAAGCGCTTTTAGATTTCAATTTAATCTGATCCAGTTTCCCAGAAGGATTTCCTACAAGTGCTTCTGCAAACCCAGGGTAAGGTTCTTCCGCCTTACTTTGGGGAATGTAGTCTACCTTTGCAGAGTTAATGAGTTCCGTCCCTTCATCATTCCAGGCTTTTACTGTAAGGTTGACCAAATCACCGAATAAAACACCTCGGTCTACCGGTTCCCAAGGTGCTATCTGATTACGTAAATTCTCTAAAGTTTGTTGAACTTGTTCGTCTGTTACTTCAACGGGATCTGCTTCTATTGAAAAATCTTTATATGCAGCAAGAGTAACCACTGGTTTCAATGCTATCCTTGCTTTGAACCGAACCGGATCTAAACTAACATCACCTGGGTCAACACTCGGCAAACCATAAGCTTCAATGCTTTCTTCCTCAATGGCTTTGAGCACTTCTTTATTAACAATTGATTCCAATGCTTCTTCCAACAAATAATTGGATCCAAGCGTTTTTTCTACAATATGTCTAGGAGCTTTCCCTTTCCGAAATCCATCAATTCTAATTTTAGAAACAATTCTCTTGTAGGAGGCATCCAAGTACGGATCAACATCAGTTTGCTCGAGATCAACTGTTAGTAGTACTTCTCTTGATTTTTTATTCTCTAGTTTTCGTTTCACAAGTATGTCCTTAATGTTTAAAAATGCACAGAGGATTATAGCACGTAAAGTGCAGAAGGCATTTCTTTTGATCTCTTTTTATTCTGGAACGATTCTCAACCCCAAATCTCGAAGCTGTTCTGTTGACACCTCGTCTGGTGACCCAAATAGTGGGTCAGTAGCAGCCTGGGTTTTAGGAAAAGCAATAACGTCTCTTATTGAAGTTGCATTTCGTGAAAGGAGCGCAATAAACCTGTCTATCCCTGGTGCTATTCCACCATGAGGTGGTGCTCCATAGTCAAAAGCCTCAAGTAATTGGTTAAAGCGTTCCAGCATCTCACTCGAGGTATAACCTAAGATTGCCAGCACTTTTTCCTGAAGGGCCCTGCGATGTATCCTAATGCTACCACTGGCTAATTCTGATCCATTACACACTAAATCATATGCTTTGCTGATCACTCTACCAGGATCAGTATCTAAGTATTGTTCATCTTCCTCCGTAGGGGATGTAAAAGGGTGGTGACTAGAATCCCATCTTTGTTTTTCTTCATTCCAATCAAATAAAGGAAAGTCTGTAATGAAACAAAAAGCAAGAGTATCTTGATCTACTAAATTCAGCCGATCTCGTAGCTCAAGTCTTAAATCCCCTAGCACCGCGTTTACTATTTTAGGTTTTCCGGCAACAATAAGAATAAGATCCCCTGGTGAGGCATCTGTCGCTTTAGCGATAAGATGCATTTCAGCATCGCTTAAATATTTACTCAGCACTGATCTGTAAGAGTTCCCAGATTGTTCACCATCCTCGTCTACGGCGATTGTAATGAGCCCCGAAGCTCCTCTACTGACAGCAAATTCAGTGAGCCCAGCCATCTGTTTTCTTGAATATGAAGAACATCCAGGAGCAGATATAGCCTTAACACATCCCCCAGCTGCAAGAGTATCCTTGAACACGGTGAAGTCAAAATCCTGAACTTCTGCAGATAAGTTTTTTAATTCCAGTGCAAACCTAATATCAGGTTTATCTGTTCCGTATCTATCCATAGCATCTTGATATTTAATCCTTGGCATAGGATTAGTAACAGAGAATTCAGGTGCAAGCTTAGCCATAATATCGAGATACAGATCTTCTGTTAAGTTCAAAACATCCCTTTCTGTCACAAAAGACATTTCAAGATCAAGTTGCGTAAATTCAGGTTGACGATCAGCCCGCAAATCTTCGTCTCTGAAACACCTTGCTATTTGAAAATACTTATCAAATCCAGAAACCATCAATAATTGCTTTAACTGCTGAGGAGATTGGGGTAGCGCATAAAATTGACCCCGGTGCACCCTACTAGGAACCAAATAATCTCTTGCTCCTTCGGGAGTACTTTTAATAAGAATCGGAGTTTCAATCTCGATAAAGCCTTTATCATCCAGAAAATCACGAATGTGTTTCACTACTCTATGCCTAAGCCAAAGGTTTTCCTGAAGATTAGGTCTTCTCAAATCCAAATAGCGATATTTCATACGCAAAGATTCATCTACATTCGATGAATCATTCACATTAAACGGGGGAGTGTTAGAAGGATTAATGACATTTACGCTGGAGGCCAAGACTTCGGTTTGCCCTGTAGGTAAATTCATATTCACCGTACCTTCAGGTCTTTCGGACACGGTGCCAGTTACCTGAATCAACCATTCATTCCGAAATTCTTGAACTGTATCTAAATCAAGATCTGGTTCAGTGGGATTAATCACAACCTGAACTATTCCGCGCGAGTCCCTAAGGTCAATAAAGACTAATCCACCGTGATCTCTTCTTCGATGAAGCCAGCCCGCAAGAGTGATTTCTTGTCCGACATGCTCTACACGGACATCTCCGCAATAAAGTGTTCTGAATTCCAAGGTGTTCCTTTCTCAATAGGTTCAATAACTTTGATTATGGCATTATACGAGGTTCATAACGCTCTCTCAATCATTTTTAGTAAATTAAGGATTGCGAGAATGAAACCCTTAGTAATCCTTTATCACTTTTCACCTAGTGAATAAACATTGCATCACCGAAACTATAAAAGCGATACTTTTTGTTGATAGCTTCCTTATAAGCAGACATTATATGGGCTCGGTCAGAAAAAGCAGATACTAGCATAAGCAACGTAGAACAAGGCAAATGAAAGTTGGTAATCATAGCATCGGTAATCTTAAAGGAAAATCCAGGTAATATATAAAGATCTGCCATACCCGATCCAGAAACCAAAGGTAATCCATCTGATACGGACGCAGCGTGTTCCAATAAACGCACCGTTGTCGTACCAATACAGACAACCCTTCCACCTCTCAGTTTTGCAGTATTAATAGCGTCCGCAGCAAAGTCTGACAAATACCAGTATTCCTTATGTATTTCATGGTTAATGGGATTATCTTCATAAACTGGTCTAAAGGTGTCCACTCCAACATGTAAAGTAACCTCGGCAATAGTGACCCCTAAGTTCTTTACTGCCTCAAGTAATTCCTGTGTAAAATGTAATCCTGCAGTGGGAGCAGCTGCACTCCCTAAATGTTTTGCATAAACGGTTTGGTATCGATTCGGTCGCTTGAGATCCTTCTTGATATAAGGCGGTAATGGCATTAACCCATGTTCTTGAAAGACACGTTCTGATGACAAAATAACAATGGATAAACCATTAGAAAGTTTTTTGACGTATTGAGCGCTGCCAGCCAGGCCAAAGTCTATGATTTCGCCTGTTTGTATTTTACCAGATGATTTTACTTGAGCTTCCCACTCATTGCCATTAATATTTCTTAGAGCAAATACCTCTACTTTCCCTCCTGTGTCTCTTCGGTGTCCCAATAAACGGGATGCCAAAACTTTCGTATTGTTGAGCACTACAACATCTTTCGGGGACAAATAGTCAAGAATATCTTTAAAAAGTCGATGGCATAGGGTACCTCGTTTTTTATCCATGATCAGCAATCTGGCCTGATCTCTCGGTTCAAGAGGAGATTGCGCTATCAATTCCTTGGGTAAGAAGTAATCAAAGTCTGAAGTTAGCACTGGTCAAGCTATCCAACACTGAGAATAGCTGCATGATAGGTGTTGCTGATTAACATCGCTATAGTCATAGGACCAACTCCTCCCGGAACTGGAGTAATAGCCTTGGCTATATGCTGCGCAGACTCAAAGTCAACATCTCCTACCAACCTATATCCTTTTGGCCTGGTTGAATCTTCAACTCGATTGATGCCTACATCAATGACGACCGATCCGGGTTTAATCATATCTCCTGTGACCGCATTCGCAGAGCCTAAAGCTGCAATCAAAATATCTGCCTGGCTAGTAAAACTTTCAAGGCTAGGGGTAGCTGAATGACAAACGGTTACTGTAGCATTCGCCATTTTATCTTTTTGCATTAAAAGCAAAGCTAAAGGTTTGCCCACAATATTGCTACGGCCTAAAATAACCACTCTTTTTCCAGCAGGATCGATACCACTCCGACCAAGGAGCTGCTGAATACCTGCTGGGGTAGCAGAAACAAATCGAGGGGTTCCTTTAGCTAAAAGACCTATATTCAATGGATGCAATCCATCAACATCTTTCATTGGATTTATCAGCTCAATGACCTTATCAGCATCAAGATGCCTAGGTAACGGAAGCTGAACCAAAATACCAT
Organism: uncultured Dehalococcoidia bacterium; assembly: GCA_913047625.1. Lineage (GTDB taxonomy): Bacteria > Chloroflexota > Dehalococcoidia > Lucifugimonadales > CAJWUJ01 > CAJWUJ01. The sequence continues at coordinate 61,880 of CAJWUJ010000004.1, forward strand.
GGCATGATGAATCGTTATTCAATTGATCCAATAAATTAAGTAAAGTAGTTTCTGCAACCGTACTCGGTAAAACATGTGTTGTAACCGATATACCAGCTTCCTGGCATGCTTTCTCCTTATTTCTGACATACACCGCAGAAGCTGGATCATCACCTACTAGGACGACAGTTAAACCCGGTATTATTCCCCGGTTAGATTTAAGCTCAGCAAGAAGCAATTTAGACTCTTGCCGTACGGCTTGTGCTATTTGTTTCCCATCAATAATATCGGCTAACTTTGACATTCCTAGGTTAATCCTTTGTGAAGTATCCAATCAATGGTAGCATATAGGTATATTAGCGCTCAATATTACTAAACCACTCACAGGTAGAAACAAGATTTTTTCCCATTAAATGTCAATCTTTTACAGTAGTTGATAAATATCTATTTCGGATTTAATTTCTCATGAACCTAATTGGCGTAGACATTGTAGAGCTTAAACGAATCGAACAACTAGTGAAGAGATGGGACTCCAAGTTTCTCAATCGCATATACTCGCAAGAAGAACTCTCGTATTGCAGATCCAGGTATGACAGATTAGCCGGGAGACTTGCCGCAAAGGAAGCAACCTTAAAAGCACTGGGATCTAGTTCTGCTGGAATATCCTGGAAAGATATCCACGTGATTAATCGACCCCGAAGTTCGCCTATCATACATTTGTCTGGTAAAGCCAGAGAGCTCTCTACTGCTTTAGGGATTGACCAGTTGACTGTCAGCATCTCACATACTGATGAAACAGCCATCGCGTTTGTAATGGGGACCACAAAATGAAAGTCGTTAGTTCAAAGCAAATGAAATGCATCGAACAAGAAGCCGTAAATAGCGGCATTTCGCAGGACGTACTCATGGAAAATGCCGGTCTTAGTATAGCTAAAACGGTATGTTCTCGATTAAATTCTTCACATAAAAAAAGTGTTTTATCGTTGGTAGGACCGGGTAATAACGGTGGTGACGGATTAGTTGCTTCACGTATTTTGCATAAATGGCATATTCCTGTAGTTATTTACCTAGCAACCAATTCTACTAATTGCAATGAGAAATATCAGCAGTGCATAGATTCCAACATCCATGTCATCAATGCTTCGAGTGATTTTGGCCAAAAAATACTACATCAGGAAATACTAAATGCCGGAATCATTTTAGACGCTATATTCGGGGCAGGATCCTCACAAAGAATAGATGATGGGCTATCCGCTATTCTTACTAGAATTAATGCCGCAAAGCAAAAATCGCCCAAAGCATTTCAAATTTTATCTATTGATATGCCTTCAGGGATTGATCCCGACGATGGATCGATTTCTAGTGCGGCACTTTCCGCCGATGTAACTTTGGCCTTAGGAGCGCCAAAGTTAGGCCTATTTCGACTCCCTGGAGCAACAAACATCGGTAAATTAGAAAGACTACAGATAGGTATACCAGAACACCTGTTCGACAATGTGCCGATTCGTTTAATAGACAAGTCAATCGTCCAAAAACATCTTCCTGCTAGGCCACTCCATTCCAGTAAACACTCTTTCGGGAAAATACTTATAATAGCGGGATCTCCAGAATACATGGGTGCAGCAAGACTAGCTACATTAGCAGCATACCGCACTGGAAGTGGCTTGGTGACTCTCGCTACTCCAAGATCCGTATACAAGCTATTAGCTCCTACCTTGCCTGAAGCAACATACCAACCACTACCAGAATCTAAATCCGGAAGAATCAACAAAGAATCTATTCCTTTGATTCAGTCCATTATTCACCGTTACGATGCAGTCCTTATCGGCTGTGGCCTTGGATTTGACAAAAGTACAACTGGCTTTATCAAAGGCCTCATTTGCAATACAAATATGACGCTCCCGCCAACCGTACTGGATGCAGACGGACTTAACTGTATTGCAACTATCCCAACATGGTGGAAACACGTAAGTAATCCTATGGTTTTAACACCTCACCACCGTGAAATGATGCGACTAACTAGAGAAGATGACAACTTTGATCCTTTGGATATTGCATCAAAATACTCACAAGCATGGAACCAAACAGTTGCTCTAAAGGGATCAATTAGCATAATAGCTGGACCCAAGGGATACTGTACAATCAATGCCCATCCAAACCCGTGTCTTAGCACCGCTGGCACTGGAGATATCCTTGCAGGAATAATTACTTCATTTCTGGGACAACAACTTGACCCGGAGATAGCAGCATTGATCGGTGTTTATATCCATTCAAAAGCCGCAGAGGAGATAAGCAATACACTCGGTGACAGGGGTATGCTGGCCGGGGATTTAATCGACCAAATACCTAAAGCAATTACAGCCATAAGAGGTGATATTGGTCAAGACATAGTATAATGTAGGTGTATTCGTGATTTTCAACTGAAGGTAATACTTACTACATCCACTAGATCAAGGAGTCAGATTGAGTACTAAACAGGTAGCTATTCTTATCGATTTTGAGAACATAGGTATTGACGCGATGAGCTTCGTAGTCGAACAGTCCTCAAAACATGGTCGAATCATAATAAATAGGGCTTATGCTGATTGGACTACTACGAGAGGAATTAAAGAAAAACTACAAGAACTGGGTATAGAACCCATCCATAATTTTCGCGCGACTAAAACGTCAAAAAATGCTGCAGATATCATGTTGGCAGTAGATGCAGTAGACACTGTTCACAGAAGTCCGGTAGATCTCTTCGTCATCGTTTCGTCCGACAGTGATTTTATCCCCTTGATTCGTTACTTAAAAGCTCTCGGAAAGGAAATTATCGGTGCTGGCCGAAAAATAATAGTGCCTGACAGCTTAGTTCTGGCATGTGATGACTATATTTATCTTGATGACCACTCAGGACCTAATGCCAAGCCCCAAAGTGCACCGTTTTCAAGAACACGATCGGCTGAAAAGAAACCTAGCTTCCTTCAGGCTGTTAAGAAGGTTCTTCCTTCAGTTTCGCATAGGCTTGATAAAGAATCTCATAAATGGGATCACCAAATAGATCAGGCTTGGAGCAGGCGAGCTGTCACTGTTGGTGAATCAATTCCTGGGACTTGGGCAGCCAGCGAAGCTGCTAAAATACTGGCATTCCCCAAGTTAAGCGCTTCTCAGTATCCAACTCTGCAAAAACTTTTAGAAAGTAGTACTTACCTGTCTTCGAAGTGGAACCGTAAGAACAATCGGATTGAAAAAACGTCCTGATGATCTATTTAAAGTTCTGGAAGAGTAATTCTAATGCTAGTAGCTATAGACATAGGTAACTCCAATATCAGCATTGGTATCTTTCAAGATACTACTCTCACTCATTCTTGGAGACTAACAACTGACCTGCGTAAGGAAACTGACGAGTACACTGCTTTATTCCAGCAAATCATTAGAGCCAAAATACTTCTACCAAAAGAATCAGTGACGCCTCCAGATGAGAAGCCTAACATTGTAATGTGTAGCGTTGTTCCTCCATTAACAAACATAATCTCCCAAGCAATGTTTAATCTCTTCTACGTTCACCCCCTCCTTATTGGCAAAGATATTCACCCAAACCTGCAAATTCATTACGACGCACCAACAGACGTAGGGAGTGATAGAATTGTTAACGCCGTAGCATCCAACTCAATGTACCGAGATCAAGAAGAATGCTCTGTAATTGTTGACATGGGTACAGCTACCGTGTTTGATGCAATTGATCGCCATGGTTCGTATGTAGGAGGGGCAATCGCTCCAGGCTTGATACTAGGAAGTAATGCTTTGTTTACCCAAGCTTCCCAACTAAAACGTGTAGAGCTGATCTCTCCTCCTGAATCAATTGGACAAAACACCACCAGATCTATTCAATCGGGTCTTATTTTGGGACATATTAGTTTAATTGAAGGAATGGTTAACAAATTCAGGAATGAGTTGGGAGGAAAAAGCAAAATTATTGGGACAGGGGGATTATTGAATCTCATCCTACCCGCTACTTCCATCTTTGATATTGTTGCACCTAATTTGGCAATGGACGGGCTTCGAATAGCCTACAAAGAACATGCAGATCGCCCTTAGTGCATCAATGAACCGAATTCCTACCTTATAGTGATTCCAAGTGATGAATAATAGTTTAAAAGGGAAAAAAATAGTTTTAGCAGTAACAGGAAGTATAGCTGCGTACAAGGCAGTTGATATAGCAAGTAAGTTAACTCAGGCTGATGTTTCCCTGCATATTCTGCTCACAAAGGAAGCTGCGGAATTTGTAACACCATTGAGCTTTCAAAACATTTCACGCCAAAAAATATCAACTGATCTTTTCAGTAGTGAGGATAATGCTTATTTACAGCATCTTGAAAGCACATATGATGCTGATGCATTCCTTATCGCCCCAGCTACAGCCAATACTATAGCAAAACTAGCAATCGGCATTGCTGATGATCTGGTCAGTACAGCTTTTCTAGCAGCTACGTGCCCGGTAATAATCGCCCCTGCTATGGATCTAAATATGTATGACAACCCCTCAACCCAGAGCAACGTTAAAACCCTACAAAAAAGAGGAGTGATATTTGCAGGTCCAGAACAAGGTCGATTAGCTTCTGGAAAAGTAGGCAGAGGCCGATTAATGGAACCAAACAACATCATAGATTTACTGAAAACCACGCTCGGAGCTTATGGCGATTTTGCTGGTAAGAGGATCGTTATCACCGCTGGACCAACTGTTGAACACATCGACCCTGTCCGAATAATCACGAATCCCTCCTCAGGGAAAATGGGATTTGCACTTGCGACAGCATCTCGGGATCGAGGAGCAAAGGTCACATTAATAAGTGGCCCAACTTACCTGGAAACGCCATTTGGAGTCACAAAAATCGATGTAAAGTCAGCAAAGCAAATGTATACTGCCGTCTTAAAGTCAGTGGCAAATGCAGATATATTAATCATGGCTGCAGCTGTATCAGATTTTAGACCTACTAATCCCCACACTGCTAAGGAAAAAAAGTCAATTGCAAAATTGACTCTTCCGCTAGAGACCACAGAGGACATCCTTGCCAGTGTACCTGATAACTTACTGAAAATTGGGTTTGCCGCAGAGACAGAGGATGTTGAACGAAACGCCACATCTAAACTGTCGGCAAAAAACCTCGACTTAATTATTGCTAATGATATTTCTCAGCCAGGGACCGGCTTTGCCTCTGATTTCAACCAAGTCTCTATCATCGACAGAAAAGGGATTATTACTCCACTCCCACTGCTCCCGAAATCAGATGTTGCTTGGCAGATTCTTGACGTTATCCTAGATCTGAATCCATAAGGCATCTATTTTCTTTTCAGCGAATAAGTCGATAGCGTCATGCCCAAGAAGAAGGTAAACTTAACAAAAACCAACATGTTTCAGCGTAGCGGGATTTCAAATATTAGCGAAACCTAATGTTTTCTACTGTTTTGCTTTTCTGTTTATAAACACTACTGCATTGAGACCTGCCAAAAGATAGGTTACGGCCTCAATAATAAATACGATACGAGTCCCAATCGAGTTTGCAATTAATCCACCGATAAATGGACCAAATCCGAATGCCAGTGAATTCGCGCTTTGCGCCGTACCAAATGATATTCCATACTGTTCTTTAGGGACACTTTTAGCGACTAAACCCAAAGCTAAACCGGCGAGCCCTCCACCAAACAGTCCAATAAATCCCAGTAATATGACTATCTGAAGCACTGATCCTGCAAACGCCAAGGGAGCACTAAAAATACTTGCCCCTATGCAACATATAACTAATACGTTAGTTATTCCAATTTTATCACTATAGACAGAACAGACATACGCAGAAACAGTGCTTGTGAGTCCCAAACACATAAAGCATAGTCCTGTTAGTGAGGAAATATTGCCAGTAATCCCTATCTCTTGCAATAAAACCGGCAACACTGGATGCATAATAGTGATACTGATCTGTACTAGTAGTATTACGGCTAGGATGGGGAATAAATTATACAACTTAATAGTATTGAATATTCCTCTAAAAATATTCCCCGGAGTAGCACGACTTGTTTTCGGAGGTGGGGTATATACCTCCTTAACAAACAGAAGAACTCCTAGTGCAGAAACAGCCAACACGCATCCAGCCAAGTAGAATGGTGGCCTGAAACCTAGTAGTTCTGAAGCATATCCACCAGCTATGGGACCTAGGATTTGACCTGTGTAAATAGCTGTTAACAAAAAGCCTGTCGTATATCCCACTTTAGTGGAAGGCGCCATGGAAACTGCTAGTGCTACCAAGGGAGAGAAAACTCCTGTAAGCAAACCGCTTAAGGTCCTTAATACTAACAATTGATATATATTCTGAACTAAACCAGTACCTATCAAAACCAGCGACGATCCTGTCATAGCCCTCAAAACATTAATCTTACGCCCATAACGGTCTCCTATAAATCCCCAAAGAGGGCTAACACAAAACATAGATAATGCCATAAAAGCCCCGCATATACCGGTCCAGAGCGCAGACTGTCGAGGATCAACTATACCAAGTTCGTTCTGTATAAAAAGTGGCAAAAAAGGAATAACGAAGGTAAAACTCGAAATACTAGATACTTGAGCAAGCCACAGAATATAGACGTTGCGCTTCCAATTATGACGTGTTGGAAGATTGGTATCAGTTGTATTTGACATCACAGCTATAGAGAAACAACCACAAGCCCTCAAGAAAAACATCCGAGCTTGTATTAAGAGCAATCATACAACAATTTTAGTTATTTAGATAAGGATCGTTGACGCTCTCGGAAGGCAATGGATAGAATGGTGTTATACATTTCGAAGGGATCCCTCACCTAATATGACCAAACCACTAGCAGAAGGACAAATACCCAAAAACTATGACCCTTCAATTGTAGAAAATAAACTCTATGACTTCTGGGAAAACAATAACCTGTTCATTCCTGATAACGAATCTGACAAAGTTCCTTTCGTTATCATCATGCCACCCCCAAATGTAACAGGACAACTTCACCTAGGCCATGCACTACAAGCCACAGTCGAAGACGCACTCATTCGCCATCGAAGAATGAAAGGATATGAAGCTCTTTGGCTTCCAGGAACAGACCACGCAGGTATAGCCACGCAAATGATCGTTGAAAATAATCTACGGTCCCAAGGAATATCCCGCCAAGAATTAGGTAGAGAAGAATTTGTTGAGCAAGTTTGGAAACATGTCAAAAACACAGGATCCCAAATAGCCAGTCAACACAAACGTTTGGGAATTTCGTGTGACTGGTCAAGAGAAAGATTCACGCTTGATCCGTCACCCAGCCGCGCAGTAGCAACCACCTTTGTAAACCTGTACAACAAGGGCCTAGTCTATCGAGGAAACAGAGTAATCAACTGGTGCCCTAGATGCAGTACGGCTCTATCAGATCTTGAAGTAGAGTACCAGCAACAAGATGGGCATTTGTATTACATAAAGTATCCTATTGCAGGAACTTCTGATTTTATAACAGTCGCCACTACTAGGCCTGAAACCATGCTAGGCGATGTAGCTGTTGCCATCCACCCTACTGATACCAGGTATGCTGATCTCCACGGATGTTCCGCGATATTGCCAATTGCAGAAAGGAACATTCCAATAATCACGGATACCTCTATTGACCCGGAATTTGGCACTGGTGCACTTAAGGTTACTCCAGCTCATGATCCCGTAGATTTCGAAATAGGCCTTCGCCATAATTTGCAATCAATCACGACTATTGACCAAAGCGGGAACTTGAGTGACGATTGCTTCGAATTTTCTGGAATGGAAAGGTTTTTGGCACGAGATGCAATAGTGCAAAAACTACAAGAACTTGGGTTAGTTTCACAAATTGATAACCACCAACATGCGGTTGGCCATTGCCAAAGATGTAAGACAGTTGTTGAACCGTTAAGTAGTACACAGTGGTTTGTAAAAGTAGGAGAACATGACGATCCTAACTCGATAGCCGGAAAGGCATATCGAGCCGTATCAGACGGTGATATACGCATTATCCCAGAACGATTCACACGAGTGTATTTGAACTGGCTTGAAAATATTAGAGATTGGTGTGTCAGTAGACAATTGTGGTGGGGTCATCGAATACCTGTCTGGTATTGCGCAAAATGTTCCAGAGAAAATGTCGCAACGACTAAACCTAAGGTTTGTGCTTACTGCAGTAACAGTGACCTAATCCAAGATCCTGATGTCTTGGATACTTGGTTCAGCTCAGGTTTGTGGCCTCATTCGACACTAGGATGGCCTGAAAACAGTGCTGACTTTAAGTACTTTTACCCTACCAGTGTCATGGCCACAGGCTACGATATCTTGTTTTTCTGGGTAGCTAGAATGATCATGTTAGGAATAGAAAATACTGGAAAAATTCCATTCCACACCGTAACCCTAACTGGACTAATTCGAGACTCAAAAGGCGTTAAGATGAGCAAGACTAAGGGAAACGTCATTGATCCGATCGAAAGTATAGAGAAGTACGGTTCAGACGCTCTCCGGTTTGCCCTTTCTATGGGGAATGGACCAGGCAATGACCTAAGAATGTCTGATACACGCCTCGAAGCTGGTAGGAATTTTGCAAATAAGATATGGAATGCAACTCGATTTGTAACGGTACTACTAAACGAGAACCCTTTGGTAAAGAATTGGGAATCCAACATCACACTGAATAATGTTACAGACCAATGGATAGTAAGTAGACTTCATAATTTAATAGCCACAGTGGATAAACTCTGGGATGACCTTCAAATATCAGAGATTCACAGGGAGGTACATGATTTTATTTGGCTTGAATTTTGCGACTGGTATATAGAGTTAGCAAAGGTCAGGATTAGAAATAAAGATGAAGAGGTTATTAAAGTTTTAGCTTATGTACTTGAATCCTCATTACGTCTACTGCACCCAATGATGCCTTTCATAACTGAAGAGGCATGGCAGCTACTTACGGGCAGCTTACCCGTGGATAATGACAGAGAAATCTCAATTATGATTTCTAGTTATCCTGAATACATACAATCCTTCACTAATAAAACTGCTGAGCTAGAGTTATCAACAGCCATCGACGTCATTACCAATATCCGCAATCTCAGGGCTCAACTTAAAATACCAGCAGGAGAAAAACTTGATACGGCAATTAGCGGTATCGGCAGTCAAGAACTAACTGCTGCTCACGGTGATTCAATAGGACATCTAGCAAATATCAACCTCTTGCCATCCAAAACACAATCATCCAAATCAAATTCCGTACAGTTTATTGCGGGAAATTTAAAACTTGCAGTCAATGTAGGTCATTCAATCGATCTTGCTGCTGAAAGAAAGAATTTAGATAATCAAGCTAATGACTTACGTAGTATACTAAGTAAAACTTCAAGCAAGCTATCTGATAGCACGTTTCTCACGAAAGCTCCCCAGGAAATTATAGAGAGGGAACAAAATAAACTTCGTGATTTATCTGAAAAAGTAAGGCATTTGGAAGACATACTCGACCAACTTACAGATTCTTAGGTATATATTGAAATCAATACCACTTAAATACATGTTTGGAGGCTAACGAATTATGCAAGTCAATGAATACGTACTCAAAAATCCCGATACCCTAGAAACCCCGGTCATGCTGGTGTTCCAAGACCAACTAGAACACAACATCGCTTCTATTATTAAAGTTACAGGTGGTCCAGACAGAGTAGTTCCTCACTTCAAAACACATAAATCTAAAGAAGTACTAAAACAGTGTTTGGCAGCAGGTATTCAATCTTATAAGTGCGCCACGCTAAGAGAGGCCGAAGTGTTAGCGGAAGGAGGTGCCCGCCAAATTCTTATCGCATATCCAATGCTACATCCACAAAAACTAAACAGATTAATGGAACTAATGTCCACCCACAGTGATATTGATTTCAGGATCATTTTCAGTCATAAAGCACATGTAGACGCTGTAGCGCCTTTACTCAATAAACACAATAAGGAGATTGTTGCATATATTGATTTGGATACAGGCATGCATCGAACTGGTGCCCAACCAGGCACAGAAGCAATAGAGCTATATCTTGCAGCGAGCAGGACACCAAGAATTTCCGTGGTAGGTACCCATCTATTTGATGGACATACCTCCTATCAACCTGATGTTGCGATTCGGACTGATTCTGTAAAACAAAGTTTGGATCATATCCACAACCTATGGGAAGAAGTAGCCAAACAAGGGTGTCCAGCCAGCGATAATGTAATAGGTGGATCATGGTCATTCCATTTGTACAAGGACGAACCCACTATCAGAATGTCACCCGGTACTTTCATATACTGGGATCACATGAACGCTATGATTCCTGAATTGCCATTTAAAGTAGCAGGCGTAGTCTTAGGGCAAGTAATAGACCGCAACGTAGATAAAGATACACTTACAGTTGATATAGGGTCAAAGGCCATAACAGATGATCTGGAAATGAAAAATCGCTTTAAGGTGGCTGGCAATGCCAATATCTCGTTAGTTTCACAAAGCGAGGAGCATGGAGTGATTACCCGGTCAGATTCTGATTTGCGTCTTGGCGATTTTATATTTGCCCTTCCTGGTCATGCATGCACGACTACAACGAAGTATCCCGAAGCATTAGTCATTGACCAAGCTGGAAATGTGACCCATTCGTATAAACACGATGCCCGTGATCGATGAAGTCTATTCAAATACAATCCTTATTGTAAGTGCCGTGAACCATTAGATCTCGTTTGGCCGTTCAAACTTTCGAAGTAGCTTAGTCCTTTCAAGGTATCACTGGCGAAACGAGATTGATCAGATTCTTCAAACCTATATTTGGATAACCAATAAGTATATGCTTCTAGCTCCGTCACGCTAAGTGATTCCTTATACGTGCGCTTGACATCACGGCAAAACTTACGAAAGAGCAGCGCAGATTCTTCTCCGTACAAGCGATGGAATACTATATCTCCAAGATCCTGCGGTTCAATCATCCCTTTAGCCCGAAATTCTTTAGCAACTTCAATTTCAACTACATATTGGAGACATTGCTCAATCACAACGCCATACCAATAATTTAAATACGCTCTGTATTTTTTCCAACCAAGATGATTTTTTATTTCATCTTTCATGCTGTGAGAAGGCAAATGACCATAGAAAAGCAATTCTTCTAAATTGGTTTCCTTCAGGTTAATTTTTGCATCAACTGCTAGCCTTTCCAACAAGGAAAGGTAATCAAAGGCTTCCCCACCAATTAAGTAGGTAAATTTCCTTTTACCTACCACTTCAGAAGACACATCCCAGGTACGCATTGATGCCATCATATCTATAGCCCAGTCAGCTAGTTTATTCGATTGCATATCAAACTCACGCACAAATTCCTTGACGATACGTCAACATAACAAGGAGCCTTCAGACCACGACTATGCCATCTACACTCAAGTATCGGATCCATGACATCTCTTGAATTTCTTACCACTCCCACAGGGACAAGCTTCATTTCGACCAATTTTAGAAGTCGCTTTAGCAGTGACAGCAGCATCTTTTGTATTAGCTTTACTCATTATGGAAGAAGTTTGATTTCCTTTGTTCGAAATGGATCGGAGTGGTGCCTTTGTTGACGTAGAGGAAGCATCTATTCCTCGAAATATACTTGAACTAACATCATGCCTGATGCGACTTTGCAATTCATCGAACAGACGGCGGCTTTCTATTTTATACATAACCAAGGGATCTCTCTGCCCATATCCGTACAGACCGATTCCTTGACGTAAATCGGACATACTAGTCAGGTGATGCACCCAATGGTAATCAATTGCCTTTAACAGTATTAGTCTTTCAAGTGATCGGGTTTGTTCCGAACCCATTACATCCTCTATCTTTTGATAATAGTTAAGATTCTGTTCTGTTAAATAAGCAGTTAGCTCAGATCTCGATGTATCCATGATATTTTCAGGTAATACCAACTCGGTAGTCCCCCAGAGAATGTTGAATTCACGAATCATATCTGCTTCTTCAGCCTCTTGATCAATGTCATCTTCAAGAAAAAACATATTGACTAAACTTTCACTCTCATCTTGCAACATATCCAAGATTTTATGTTTTAATTCTACGCCCTGTAGGACCTCAATCCGGTCTCTATAAATAATTTCCCTATGAGTATTTATAACATCATCGTAATCAACTAAATGTTTCCGAATATCAAAATAGTATCCCTCAACACGAGATTGAGAACTTTCAAACAGTTTCGTCATAAGATTGCTTTCCAGCGCTTCTTCCCCGAAACCTGTCATATTAAGGACTGTCTTAATTTTCTCTCCTCCAAATCGTTTGATCAAATCATCTTCGATCGACACGTAGAACCTGGTTTCGCCAGGATCACCCTGCCTCCCTGAACGACCCCTTAACTGATTATCAATACGGCGGGATTCATGTCTTTCACTCCCTATAATATAGAGCCCTCCAAGATTTACGACTGCTTCGTGATCAACTTTCCACTGATCCAGTGATGCGCTTGTCGCAGGATCACCTCCTAAAACAATATCCGTGCCTCTTCCCGCCATGTTAGTAGCGACAGTGACTGCACTTAATTTACCAGCTTGAGCAATAATTGATGCTTCTTTTTCATGATATTTAGCATTCAACACCTCGTGATGGATTCCTTGAAGTTTTAGCATAGAACTTAATTGCTCTGAGTCCTCTATAGAAACAGTTCCAATTAAGATAGGTTGTTTGGTCGTATTTCTCTCCACAATATCGTCAATAATAGCTTTAACCTTATTCTTTTTATTGGAAAAAATATAATCTGATTTATCTTCCCTTACCATCGGTTCATGCGTAGGTATTTCTACCACATCTAGCGAGTAAATTTTCCAAAATTCCTCAGCTTCCGTCATAGCAGTCCCTGTCATTCCTGCCAGTGTAGAATACATTCGAAAATAGTTCTGGAGGGTAATTGTGGCATATGTGATGTTCTCACGCCTGATTTGAAGACCCTCTTTTGCCTCTAATGCCTGATGTAGGCCATCACCGAATCTCCGCCCTTTCATCAATCTACCGGTAAACTCATCAACAATGATTATCTGGCCTTCTTCAATAACGTATTCACGATCTTTCTTGTATAAAGCCATAGCCTTCACAGCACTTTCAAGAAAGTAAACAAGTCTCTGAGCTTCATCAAATTTCTCAGGGGTAGCACCCCATGGGTCTACTTTGAGCATTCTGACAACATTAGATTGCCCTTCCTGAGTCCATTTAACAGATCGCTCCTTCTCCTCAATTAAATAATCAATCTCAGGCTTGAGCGTCTTTGCAACTTTTGCAAAAGTTGCGTAAAGATTCCCTGAATCTTCAGCCGGTCCACTAATGATTAACGGAGTTCTAGCTTCATCAATAAGAATGTTGTCAACTTCATCTACAATTCCGTAATAGAGAGGCTTCTGCACCTGTTCAGATAACTCCAGTACCATGTTATCTCGCAAATAATCAAATCCAAATTCATTATTTGTTCCATATGTAATATCTGATTCATATGCCTCTTTCTTGGTGCATTCTTCAATACCGTTATCAGAAATTGAGTTGATGTGATGTATCAAAGATCGACCAGACTGCAGACATGCAACATTCATCCCTAGCGATCCGTAAACAGGAGACATCCATTCACTATCCCTTTTAGCCAGATAATCGTTAACCGTGACTAAATGGGAGCCCAATCCAGCTATTGCATTGAGAAACAAGGGAGCCGTTGCAACCAAAGTTTTACCTTCTCCGGTCTTCATCTCTGCAATTTTCCCCTGATGAAGGACTATTCCACCAAATAACTGTTCATCGTAGTGTCGAAGCCCAATAGAACGTACCGCGCTCTCACGGACACACGCAAACACTTCGGGCAAGAGTTGTGATGTTGATTCACCTAAGGCATATCGATCTTTAAATTCCTTCGCCTTAGCTTGAAGCTCAGCAGCAGATAGTTTTGTAATCAGTGGTTCCAGTTCGTTAATTCGAACGACCAAGGGCCTTATTCGATCTAACTGTTTTTTATTGGAATCACCAAATACTCCCATCAAACGCTTAAACATAAGAGATCCTCAAATTAAGAAGGTTATATAGTCTAGCATGAAGGGATGGCACCACTTTTACGTTGCTCCGAGCCTTATTCAAACATCGAGCCAACTGAAAGGCCATTATGTATTCTATGAATAGCCTCTCCGAATAGTTGAGCAACCGACAGGACAGTTAGTCGACCATCCAGTTCTGGCTGAAATACAGGAATTGTGTCCGTAACAACAAGTTCCCTAATATCACTGTCGAGGATTCTTTCAGTAGAACCCGCTGAAAGAACTCCATGAGTACAAACAGCGTAAACAGCTTTAGTTCCCCTATCTCGTAACGCGTTCGCTGCATTCACTGTGGAACTACCTGAATCAATTTCGTCATCAAACAAAACGGCAGTCTTACCAGCCACATCACCTATGACATTTAAGGTTTGCGGTGCACTCTGAAACGATACTCGACGTTTTTCAACGATAGCAAGCGGAGCACCCAACCTTTCCGCTAAGTCTCTTGCACGTTTGCTTATCCCGACATCGACAGCAACCACTACTAAGTCATCAATGTTTTTTTCAGAAAAATACTCTGTCAAAATTGGCATAGCAGTCAGTTCATCAACAGGGATATTAAAGAAACCTTGTATCTGGGCAGCATGCAGATCTATTGTTAATAATCTGTCAGCACCAGCAACTGTTATGAGATCTGCAATTAACCGAGCAGTTATTGGAACTCTTGGTTGATCTTTTTTATCAGTTCGACCATAGCCGTAATATGGAATAACTGCTGTGATTCTACCTGCAGAAGCTCGTTTAGCAGCGTCAATCATAATCAGTAATTCCATAATACTGTCGTTAACAGGATCGATACCTGGTTGAATAACAAATACATCACGCTGACGAATATTTTCTTGGATGCGAACAAAAGTATTGTCATTAGCAAACTTAAAAGTTTCACTATGACCTAATGGGATATTTAGATACTGACATATATCCTCTGCTAACTGAGGATGTGAATTGCCAGTGAATATTTTTAGTTCTTCAAATAATGCCATCTGAAAACCCCCGCAAAAACAGAGAACCTAATAATTATAGCATAGCAAAAACTAAGTATGATAAATTGCCGTAGATATCAAAATATTAATTAGAAAAGTTCACTAACACGGTATAGCTCAGAAGGATTAAAGGACAATTAATTGCAATGTGTGGCTATGACTCTAAATTATTGCGCATATCAGTAATGCATGGTAGTTATAATAATAACGACTAAAAGTAATTAGGAGGGACCAAGTGACACTACTATTAACAGATGACCAAATAAAGCAACTCGTTTCTATCGATGACGTTCTACCTGTAGTTGAAAACATGTTTGCTCAGGAAGGGCAAGGGTTAGTTACTGAAGTACCTAGGGAAAGAATCCAAGCAGGCCCGAATTACCTAGCCTACATGGGTGGCTCTAATAACTATCAAGAGAAAATGGGAATGAAAGTTTATTCCCATTGTGGGGACAACTTACAGTTTTATGTCATACTATTCGATTCTGTCTCCGGAGAACTCCTGCTTTTAACAAGAGCAGATTCACTTGGTCGATTAAGAACCGCAGCTACATCAGCTATTGGAGCAAAATATCTTTCGAACAGCGATTCCGAAACATTAGCGATTATAGGTTCGGGTTATCAGGCAAGTACTCAATTAGAAGCGACTTGCAGAGTAAGAGGCATTAAGAAGATACTCGCCTACAGTCGAACAAAAGAGAAGTGCATTAATTTTTCCAAAGAAATGACATCCAGCCTCGGTATCCCAGTAGAACCCTGCCAATCAGCACAAGATGCAGTTTCTGATGCAGATATAGTGATTACTATAACAACAGCTGATTCTCCAGTGATTGATCACAGTTGGCTCAAAACAGGAACTACAGTTGTTGCTCCTGGGAATGCCCGGTGGAATGCACAAGAGATAGACTTTAGAACAATCCACAACAGCGATTTGATAACAGTGGACACAATAGAAGGATGCAAAACTGAAGCAGGCGAACTGATGGCGGCAGCAGAAAAAGGCCTTTTTAAATGGGAACAGGTAAAAGAACTTAGTGCCATAGTCAGTGGTGAAAGTTCAGGACGCACCTCGAGTGAACAGCTGATTCTATTCAAATTTGTTGGTATGGGACCACTCGATATCGTCACAGCTCAACTAATTTACGAAAAAGCTATCGCTAACAATGTAGGTACAAATATACAATTATAGTGAGGTGAATATCGGTCTGACCGAATATTCCTTGATTGGCCTAGCCAAGGATTGTATTGCAACTCTTGCCGTATCAATTGATGTATAACAAGGGATCCTTTGTTCAGCAGCAGCTCGCCGTATTTCTACACCGTCTCTTACTACCAAACCGGATGGAGAAGTGGTATTAAGAACAGCATTTACCGTACCATCCATGATTATATCAATTGCGTTCGGATGACTTTTTTCAAAATGCTTTGAAATAATCTTCACCGGATAACCCATGCTCTTTATCATTGTACCGGTACCCTCTGTAGCATAGATAACGTATTCTAGCTCAAATAAACTCTTCACCAACGGAATCACCTTCTGTTTATCTTTATCAGCTACTGTTATCAAGATAGAACCATTTGGTGGTAAAACTAAATTGGCAGCTATTAATGCCTTTGCAATAGCTGCATCCAATGTCAAATCAACACCCATGACTTCTCCTGTAGATTTCATCTCGGGACCAAGATAGGTATCTACACCAGCAAGTTTGGCCATGGAAAAAACAGGAGCCTTCACACCAATCATGGAGGGTGCTTCCGCCAGACCATAAGCATAACCCTGTTTTTTAATACTCCGTCCTATCATCACCTCAGTTGCTATTTGAATCATGGGAATTCCAGTTATTTTCGATATAAACGGAATAGTGCGGCTGGCACGTGGATTTACTTCGATAACGTATACTCTCGATTGATCAGCAGACGACTTACCGCGCATGATCACATATTGAATATTCATTAAGCCCCTTACCCCAAGAGCCATTCCTATCCTTGTTGTATAGTCGATAATTGTTTCAGATTCTTCCTGAGATAAACTCATTGGAGGACATACAGCCATACTGTCTCCGGAATGCACCCCTGCCCTCTCCACATGTTCCATAATTGCTGGAATCAATACTCCCTTACCATCACATATAGCATCAACTTCTACCTCTTGGCCCTCCAGATATGTATCGATCAATATTGGATGTCCTTGTCCTATATCAGAACCGTTATTAAGGTACCTAATCAATTCATTATGAGACTGGACTATTTCCATAGCACGACCTCCCAAAACATAACTCGGGCGTACTAAAAGAGGAAATCCAATCCGCTCAGCAACATCTAAGGCCGCTTCAATAGTAGTAACAGCTCCCCCAGGAGGTTGCGGTATACCTTGCTCAAGTAAAAATTCCTCAAATTTATGCCGATCGGATGCACGGTCAATAACTTCAGCAGAAGAGCCTAGTACTGGCAATTCAGAACGACCTAGGAATTGAGAAAGGTTAATTGCAGTTTGCCCACCATATTGAACTAAAGAAGGCGTGGCTCCAGTCTTGGTATTCAATCCTTCGTTATCAATGATATCAAGAACACTTTCTTCATCTAGAGGTTCAAAATATAATCTACTACTCACATCAAAATCAGTTGAGACAGTTTCCGGATTAGAATTTAACATAATACTTTTATAACCAGCACTATGTAAGGATAAGGAGCCGTGCACTGAGCAATAGTCAAATTCAATTCCCTGACCAATTCTAATAGGCCCGCTTCCTAAAACTAGCGCTTTAGCACCGGAAAGAGGCTGAGCTTCGTTCTCTTCTTCGTAAGTACTGTAAAAATAAGGTGTTACTGCTTCAAATTCAGCTGCGCAAGTATCCACCATCTTATAAACCGGAGAAATACCCCAGTTCAGTCTCATTTCCCTAACCTGAGATGGCAAACGATCAGCCAACACACTAATTTGTTCATCAGAAAAGCCCAATCTTTTAGCATTTCTTAATAAAGAAGGGCTCAAATCATCAGATAGCAACTGATGTTCCATTCGTATCACATTTTGTATAGCTTTTAAGAACCATGGATCCACTCCCGTGGATCTTGCAACATCATCAATTGGGATACCTCTGCGCAGTGCTGCTGCCAGTGCCCATATCCTTAAATCACTCGGGGGATATAAAAATTGCCTTACTTTTTCCTTTGACCTAGATCCTTTCCAGCTTGGGTCTTCCCACAACAATGATTTACCCCCAACTTCTAGAGATCGAACTGCCTTCTGTAATGCTGCCTCAAAAGACCTATCAATAGCCATCACTTCACCAGTTGCTTTCATTTGGGTTCCTAATCTACGGTCTCCAGAAGCAAATTTATCAAACGGCCATCGAGGGATTTTAACAACACAGTAATCTAAGGCAGGCTCAAAAGCAGCTGTTGTCTTTTTTGTCACGGCATTAGGAATTTCAGATAATTTGCGCCCAATAGCAATTTTAGCGGCAACTCGAGCTATAGGGTATCCAGTTGCTTTGCTTGCTAGTGCAGAACTCCTACTCACCCTAGGATTAACTTCAATGACATAGTACGAATTATCTGATGAAGGGTTATTTGAAGACTGTGAAAAGCTTGCTGCTATATCTTCACAAGGAGGCAAGGCGAATTGAACATTACATCCTCCTTCGATTTTTAGAGCACGAATGATTTTAATAGCAGCAGAACGAAGCATTTGATATTCTTTATCGGTGAGTGTCTGGCTTGGAGCAACCACAATGCTATCACCAGTATGAACTCCCATAGGATCAAGATTCTCCATATTGCAAATTGTGATACACGTATCAGCTGAATCTCTCATAACTTCATATTCAATTTCTTTCCAGCCTAAAAGAGATCGTTCTACTAGAACTTGGGTAATAGGGCTAGCAGCTAGGCCACTGGAAACAATAGTCTCTAGTTCTTGCTCATCATAAGCAATTCCTCCTCCTGTCCCACCCAAAGTGTATGCAGGACGAATAACTAATGGAAATCCATTCATGGAAGCGAATGACTTAGCATCAGTTAGATTAGAAACGGTTTGGCTTTGAGGAACTGGTTCTCCTATATCTACTAGTAAGTCATGAAACAAGCTTCTATCTTCAGCTTTTCTGATAGTATCGACAGACGTACCCAGTAAATCTACTTGGTAACGATCCAAAACACCTGCATCCGCAAGTTCCATAGCCAAATTGAGACCAGTTTGTCCTCCCAAAGTGGGCAACAAGCCAGTTGGTCTCTCCTTAGCTATAATTTTCTCAAGCATTTCAGGTGTAAGAGGCTCAATATACACAATATCTGCAGTGGTTTTATCTGTCATGATAGTAGCTGGATTAGAATTAACCAGAACAGTAGTAACTCCTTCTTCTCTTAAGGATTTACAAGCCTGCGTACCAGCATAATCAAACTCTGCCGCCTGTCCAATGATAATTGGGCCAGAGCCGATAATCATTACTTTTTCTTTTTTATTCATGCTGCCTTCTATCAGAAAGCAGCACTATAGAGGAAGTATCTGTATTCATAATATTCTTTTACGGAATTAGTTGTTAATTTATCTAACCGGTTTTTAAAAGGTAGAGCATTATCCAGGACAACATCAAAACCCACGGAACCATACCCCAAGTGATACGTTCCCCCATTAAACGAGAAAATCTTGGTCGAGCCTCTGGAGTCTTTATAAATCTAAAAAGATCATTTTCTAACTGAGAATCTCCCTCAGCTAATCCCTTTACCATGGCCTCTCTTCTTCTCAATCTAAGATTCCTACCTTGTTTCAGAAATGTAAGGTAAATCTCAGATCTCATACCCATTTCTCTTTCTATCTCCCTCTTGCGAAATTCAGCTACTGCCTGCATAGAAAACAAACGTCTCTGCAAAATCCACCACACAACAGCCATAACAGATGCAGCTGCAGCCATCAATCCAATTATCGAGGATGTTTCCTCTCGGGAGCTGTCCATACCAACAGCCATAAATGCTATCCCAATCAAAGACAGCCCGATTAATACAAGGCCACTCGTCCAGATTCGCTGACTTAAAGTAAGTAAATAAGCGTCCAAAAGTTCGTACTCAACAAGAAGTACTTGCCAACGATTTCTAGGAGGCACTTTCATTGCAGCAGTTTCCGCTGGGATCCTCCTCTCTTCAGCATCAAAATCCATAGTCATCAAACTTCCTCCTTTCGAATTAATGCAAGAAACTCATCAAAAATATATTCGTTATCACGTGGTCCCGGTGATGCTTCAGAATGATATTGAATAGACATCACAGGCAACTCACGATGTCTGATGCCTTCAACCGTATCATCGTTGAGGTTCACGTGAGTTATCAGTAAGTCTCCCGGAAAAGATATCCTATCAACAGCGTAACCATGATTCTGTGCTGTAATGTATACCTTTCCAGAACGCAGGTCTTTAACAGGATGATTGGCTCCTCGATGACCGAACTTCATCTTAAACGTTTGTGCACCAAAGGCTCGAGCTATCAACTGATGCCCTAAACAAATTCCTAAAGTGGGTACTTTTAAAGCAATTTGCCGAACGGATTCAACTGACTCGCTTAATAAAGATGGATCTCCTGGACCAGGAGAAATGATAACCCCATCCGGCTTGAGATTTAGTATCTCAGCTGTGCTATAACTGTTAGGAACAACTATAATTTCACACCCTCGATTTTTAAGGATCCTCAGTATGTTGAACTTAAGACCGCAGTCATGCACCACAATCCTTAGAGTATTCTTTGTTGATTCGGGTTTGTGATCCCATTCATACTCTTTACCAGCACTTACGCGGGATACATAATTAATACTTCCGTATTCAGGAGACTCCCTTAAGTGAATCAGCCCCTCTTGCAGATCAGTTTTCACTATCACACCTTTCATGACCCCTAATGACCGTAACTTTCTAGTTATCGCCCGGGTATCAATACCAGTAATCCCGATCAAATCTTGTTCAGCCATGTATACATCCAGCGAAGACTTACTCTGTCGATGAGTATTTTCCGTAGAATAATTTCGAATAACACAACCCGCAGCTTGAACATGAACGGACTCTGACAATTGTTCATTAATACCGTAGTTACCTATTAAGGGATATGTGAACACAACAATTTGTCCGGCATAAGATGGATCAGTTAATACTTCTTGATAACCAGTCATGGCAGTAACGAAAACAACTTCCCCTGCTGCTGAATTCATAGACCCTATGAGATCTCCACGATATGAGGATCCATCTTCAAGTATCAAAAGACCTTGGTTATTAGACATAGCTAGATGGCCCTCTCACAAGTTTTTTCTTCTTTCATCCGAACCCGCCTGACTCGATGTCGTTATGTACTATTTTCCCATCAACCATTGCAAGTTTAACCTTCCCAGTCATTGTCTTTCCCTGTAGAGGCGTATTTTTACCTTTAGAATAGAACTTATCAGGATCCACAATCCATTGCTCATTAGTATCAAAAATAACTAAGTCTGCCGGAGTACCTGGATTTAATGATGCGAGTTCCGCAAACTGCTTTCCTAATACCGACACAGGACCAGTAGTGAGTCGTTGAATTAGCGTTTCTAAATCAAGATAACCTTTATGAACTAGACCCATGAGTGAAGCAAATGCAGTTTCAAGAACAGAGAAACCTACTGCGGCATCTTGCATGGTCACTTCTTTATCAGTTTGGCAATGAGGCGCATGATCAGTTGCAATAGCATCGATAGTTCCATCTTTCAATCCATCTAATAAGGCAGCTGCATCTTTCTTAGTACGTAACGGAGGGTTCACCTTTGCAAATGAATCGTAAGCTCCAGTAGTCAGTGCTTGAGTATGATCAGCTGTTTCAGATCCTAATACCCATTCCTCAGACATGGTAAGGTGTTGAGGAGTAACTTCTGCAGTCACTCGCAAACCACGGGCTTTAGCTAATCTGACAAGATCAACAGAACCAGCAGTACTAAGATGTGCTAAATGCAGCTGACCTCCAGTCAATTCAGCCAATGCTATATTCCGCGCAACCATACTTTCCTCTCCGGATGAAGGATACCCTGGAAGACCCAATCGACTAGATACCCATCCTTCATGTACTACCCAACCTTGATTCAGTTGAAGGTCTTCACAGTGATCTGTGACAGGAACCCCGAACTCTCTGCTATAAAGTAGTGCCATCTGCATTATATGAGAATCCCAAACTGGTGTTCCGTCATCACTAAAAGCCACTACTCCTGAATCAAAAAGTTCCCGAAGTTCAGCTAGTTCAATTCCATGCCGTCCTTTGGTCACACATCCAATAGGGTATACGCGAGAATTACCAGCCTTCTTAGCCTGTTGTACAATGAATTCAACTACAGCAGCTGAGTCTGTTGCCGGATTCGTATTAGGCATAGCACATAAGGTAGTAAAACCACCAGCAACGCCTGCCTTAGTACCCGTAGCAATAGTTTCTTTATCCTCAAAACCAGGTTCCCTTAAATGAGCATGAAGGTCTACAAACCCAGGAGACAGCGTTAGGTTATCAGCATCTATGATTATTGCATCTTCATGTACAGAATCAGCAGATCCTTCCTTTACAGCCAAGATTTTTCCTTCGTCAACTGTAATCTGAGCTTTAAGCAAAACGGGACCAGCAGGATCAACAACGGTAGCCCCTCTAATAACTATAGGCTTATTCATCTACACGTCATCTCCTGTCTTAGGCAACAACAACTCTTGCAAAAGAGCCATTCGAATAGCGACTCCATTCTTCACTTGATCTTTAATCCGTGAATGGATCCCATGTGCAACAGCAGAAGTTATCTCTATACCCTCATTAATAGGTCCAGGATGCATAACCAATACATTCTGTTTGGCTTTAGCAAGTCGTGTCTCGTTAACTTGCCAATACTTACAATATTCCCGAATTGTCGGAAAGAGGCTGAGTTCCTGTCGTTCCAATTGGAGCCTTAATGCCATCACAATGTCCGCTGAATCTATTGCTCGATCTAAATTAGTATCGATCTCGATATCACCAATGCCTTTATTATTGTTTTTGGAGTAGGTACCTGAATTCTCCAACAAATCCATAGGAATCATAGTCGCAGGTCCAGATAAAGTGACTCTTGCTCCCATAGCCAACAAACCCCACAAATTAGACCTTGCTACTCTACTGTGCGTAATATCACCAACAATCACAACTTTCTTCCCCGATACATCACCTAAATGTTGCCTTACAGTGTATAAATCAACTAACCCTTGAGTGGGATGAGCATGACGACCATCTCCGGCATTAATGACACGGAGTCGATCACAGTAACGTGCCATTAAATAGGGTGCTCCTGAATGGGGATGACGGACGACCACAACATCTGCTCCCATAGCTTCCAAAGTTCGAGTTGTATTGATCAGTGATTCTCCTTTAGTACTGCTACTTGCAGAGGCTGCTAGGTTTATCACATCAGCACTGAGTACTTTCCCCGCTTGTTCAAAGGACACTCTAGTCCTAGTACTAGGTTCATAAAATAAGGTCATGATAATCTTGCCACGCAAAGAAGGAACTTTTTTAATATCACGACTCATAACCTCTGCCATTGCATCTGCAGAAGAGAATATAGTTTCAAGTTCCTCAGAAGAAAAATCATCTAAGTCCAAAACATGTTTCCTACCCAGAGAATACATAGGATCTTTTTCTTTAAGTTCTTGTGCTTCTATTTTTGTGCTCACTCTATGTCTTCCTTGAGTTCTACAGCGTCGAAAGTGTCAATTTCAGTTAGAGCCACCCGAATTTTCTGGTCTACACTCGTAGGAATATTCTTGCCGACGTAGTCAGGCTTTATAGGTAGTTCTCGATGTCCTCTATCCACTACAACTGCTAGTTGAATCACTTGTGGTCTCCCGAAATCAATGATCGCATCCATTGCCGCTCTTATAGTTCGGCCGGTGAACAAAACGTCGTCCACAATCACGACCCTCTTGTTAGTTAATTCAGGGATTTTTGAAGCCTTTAAAGATGGGGAGTATCCTGCAGAAAGATCATCTCGATACAAACCAATATCAAGGGATCCGACGGGCACAACAACCGATTCGCTGAGTTCAATCTTCCGAGCAATCCTACGGGCTAATGGAACGCCGCGAGTATGGACACCCAATAACACCAAACTGTTTATACCAATGCTGGTTTCACAAATTTCGTGGGCAATACGAGTCAAAGCCCTGTCAAGACTCTCTTCGTCCATAATTCTCATTGGTTGCTTGGAAGGAATGTTCAAAGCTTAGTCTCCAGACCATCACAGGCTGAGACTAAATACAGATGACAATTCAAATTATCCAAACCTTTCCAGCCTCTCTGGACCGATTTAAAGGCTTCACGCAAGATTCAGTGCTGAGCACTCCGTAAATTCTACTACTTCTTCTAGCAGATATCTAGCTTTTTGAAGAATATTAGTGTTAAGAATTGCCAATTATCAACATACTATCTGTATTCCAAGTGTGAGAGAGAAGTGAAGATCCTTTATCGGTTATAAGCACCATATCTTGGATGTGCCAATAGCCTACATGGGGTTCGAAAGCTATAACCATTCCTTCTTCAATGATATCTTCCGACCCCTCTACTAAAAAGGGGCGCTGTTGATGCCACCAAGGGCCTACCCCATGCCCTGTGATATTAACTTTATTTTTAAATCCTGCTTGTTTAAACTGATCAACTGCAAACTCATGCACTGCCTTAGCAGGCATTCCGGGCCTGCATCGCTCAATAGTAGCCCTGTAAATATCTCTTACCGTCTCATAACTCTTCGTTTGATCCATGGAAGGTGTACCTAAAACTACTGTGCGAGATTGATGACCAGGATAACCGTCGCGGTAGAGCACATAATCATTCCTGATAATGTCTGATACGGCAAACTCAAAGTCTCCTTCGCCACCATACATTACAGTATTCCTACTGGAATTAAGGATACCGTGAGCCCATTGGGCTCCCCGTGAGATACAAGCCTTGATAATTCTAGCGTGGATTTCCCGTTCCGTGTCTCCGGGTCTCAGATCTGGAAACACGTCAAGATAAGCCTTGTCTAACAAATCAGCATTTGCTTCAAGAAGCGCAATTTCTTCCTTGGTTTTAATCCAACGCACTTGATCCATCATGTCAGAGCAATCGAAAAGATCTGCTCCAGAAAAGTAGTTCCTGACACAACCTAATGTCTCTTCATTGAGACAACTGTATTCAAATCCCAACCGCCCATCTGCTAATCCTTTTTCGTGCAGCACATTGTGCAATACAGAATAAGCTGATTCAACATAGCCATTGAAAGAGCGAATATCTGCAATTAACCCGTCTCTTTTTGCCAAAGGTACAGCAAATAGGTCTGCTATCAAAACAGGCTCTCCTTCTCTCGGCCACAAAAGCAAAATGTTTCGAGGCGAGTCAACAAAATCTAAATGCCGGCCTAAAGTGCCAGGGTAAGAAAATCCGGATAAATATGTCACATTAACTCCCGATCTTAAAACTACCGCGTCAATCTCACGAGATGACATAAAGTCGTACAGTCTTTTGGTATTAGCTATTATTTTTCTACCCTGCATTATAAATTCTCCCATTGAAATAGATTAACCCTTAAAATGTTCACCGCTCTGTTTATGAAAGTAACCATTGATGATATTAGAAATCATGGTGGTTCAATAGATTGACATTAGATAATATTAGTTTACGTAACCATTTGCCAGTATCTAAAGAGGAATATATAATCAACACAAATCAAAGTATAGAGGTTGTACAGTGAATTCTTTTACCTACGAATCCCCAAAATCATTACAAGAAGCCACATCCCTGCTGAGCCAACAGTCAGGAGTAATCCGACCGCTAGTTGGAGGCAGTGATTTAATTGACCAGCTCCGCACCAACCGAAAACAAGCGGATCTCGTAATGGACATAAAATCTATACCTGAAACTACCTCTATGGAATTTGATGCTAATGGTGCGTTACATCTAGGTTCAGCCGTAAGTTGTGCAGATACTTATGCAAATCCTACGGTTCGCTCTCAATTTACTGCTATAGCTGAGTCATGTGAACTCATTGGATCAATCCAAATCCAGAACAGGGCAAGTGCTGGCGGTAATGTCTGCAATTCCTCTCCTTCTGCTGACACCATTCCAGCTCTTTTAGTTCATGATGCTATTGCCGTTATAGCAAGTGCTAAAGGCCTACGTGAAATCGCTTTGAACGAGTTTTTCACAGGTCCTGGCAAAAACGTTTTAGAAACAGGGGAATTTCTAGTGAAACTGGTAATCCCCAACCCCTCTGCTAATAGCGCAAGTCACTATCTTCGGTTTATCCCTAGAGAAGAAATGGATATAGCTGTTGCTGGAGCTGCAAGTTTCGTCACAGTTGATTCATCTGGGACTTGCCTTCAAGCACGCATCGCACTTGCCGCAGTGGCACCAACTCCAATCCGTGCCTATGAAGCGGAAAAAGTATTGACTGGGAAAATTATAACCGAAGATCTAATAGACGAAGCCGGTGTTACTGCCGCAGCGTCTGCCAAACCGATCTCTGATGTCAGAGGATCAGCCGACTACAGGAAACAACTAGTAAAAGTATTGACCAAAAGAACGCTCCAAAAATGTCTTCGGACCTTAAAATAACCTACTCTCGAAAGGGGATGAGTTCTGTGACAAAAGATCAAATCGAACTAAATATTAACGGCGAATCTTATGAGGTTTTAGTCCAACCATGGTGGACACTTCTCGAGGTTCTGCGTGACGAAATCCATTTAACAGGAACAAAGGAAGGTTGCAGTAATGGAAACTGCGGTGCATGCTCTGTCCTTTTAGACGGTAAAGCCATAGATGCATGTTTAACATTAGCAGTCGAGGCAGTTGGTCATAAAGTAACCACTGTGGAAGGACTCGCAAAGAATGGGAAGTTAGATCCGCTGCAGGAGAAATTCGTGGAATGGGGAGCTTTACAGTGTGGTTTCTGTACGCCTGGTTTTCTGATCTCAGCAAGGGGATTACTAGACCAAAACCCTAAACCAACTGAAAAAGAAATTCGTTTGGCGTTAGCCGGAAATCTGTGCAGATGTACTGGCTATGACAAAATAGTGAAAGCAGTCCTAGACACTTCTGGGCAACCCATAGAGAGCACTTATAACCCAAGTCAAAACGACTAATATCCTTAGCAATTCAAATTGCTATACCTTAGGCTTAAGTTCGTTTAGTTTATCTCTTGTTACTTGTTTGTCTTTAAACCACCCGTAGTTTAAAGCAATGAAATTCTTCTCTCCAGCAGGAACTGCCTCTTCGGGGAAAATTGCAGCCACAGGGCACACTGGCTCACAAGCAGCACAATCGATACATTCCTCCGGCTCTATGTGTAGCATTCGGTCTACCCCATCTTCATAATATATGCAGTCGACCGGACAAACATCCACACAGGAAAGATCAAGTTCGTCCACACAGGGCGAGGTAATTATATATGTCATTCAATGAACCTTTCTTAATAGTTTAAACTGTACAACCCCATTATACTTATCTGCACATTCCCTGAAAAGATCCCGGTGATTTACACACAATAATTTTATTAAAAATCGAATCTTTGGTATAGTAGACACCCTGAAATCTAAGCCATACTTGTTCGGAATAAATCATGAAGAAAGTATTTGAAGAAGCTAAACACCTGCTACAGTCCAATGGACGGTTTGCTATTGCCACGGTAGTTGAAACCCGAGGATCCACGCCCCAGAAACCTGGTGCTAAACTACTAGTGAGAGAAGATGGACATGGAATAGGAACTCTTGGAGGCGGTTGTGTTGAAGGAGATATTTGGTTTGCAGCAAAAGAAATGCTACTTGATAAGGCTCCTCCCCAAAAGAAAGATTATTTGTTAAACGAAGATATTGCCGCCCGTGAAGGTTTAGTTTGTGGTGGCACAATGACATTTTATATAGAACAAATTTCTAACGATAATTCCTTCGGCTCTTTTGTGAACGATATTGTGTCAGCATACAATGGCAGTGAGCCAGTCGCTCTCGCCACCATTACTAATTCCAAAGGATCAAGAGAATTCATTGGCTCAAAAATGCTGATTAGACATGATAAGTCAACAACAGGGACATTGGGCACTAAAGCACTTGATTTACATGCTCTGCAGTTATCTGAAGAAGTGATGTCCATGGGTCGGAACCTTCACGTTGCAACTGATACTGGTGAAGAACTTTTTATTGAAGGCTACACATCTCCGCCCACAATAGTCTTGATGGGCGGCGGCCATATTGCTAAATCTATTGCATCCCTAGCTGAACATTTGCAATATCGGCTTTTTGTAATGGATGACCGAGCAGAGTTTTCCAATAATAGCCGATTTCCTTATGCCACGGATACCAGAGTGTCTTCATACGATACTGGGCTAGAAAGTTTCCCAATTGCAGAAAACACTGCAATTATTATAGCTACCAGAGGTCACTACTTTGACGATGTCGCTCTCGAATCAGCGCTCAAAACAAAAGCCAAATATATCGGTCTGGTTGGAAGTAAGCGCAAAACCATACTTATATATAAGGAACTGTTAAAGAAAAAGATTTCTCCAGAAACCTTGAAAAAAGTTTATGCACCAATAGGATTAGATATAGGTGCAATAACTCCTGAAGAAATAGCAGTAAGTATAATGGCCCAGGTCGTACAGTTTTATATGGGTGGCTCTGGCAAAGCTCTGACGATGGAAGAAAAAAGAATAGAAAAGTTCGCGACCGCTGCAACTATTTAGTATCGTTAGTATGTATACCACATGACTATTTCCAGGCTTTCTGCATTACTACTATCTGCTGGGTTATCAAGCCGCATTAACCCCCACAAGGCATTTCTTGATTGGAGAGGCACGCCACTATTAGCTTCCCAAGTAACCTGCCTTAACCTTGCTGGCTTTTCAGAAATTATTGTTGTATTGGGATATGAGTACAAACAATTAGCTAGGCTGGTCCCTAATATACCCAATGTTAAAATAGCCATAAACGATTCTTATATCACAGGACAGACATCCTCCATTAAGCATGGAATATCCTATCTCTCACCCGAAACTGATGGTGTCATGATAGTCGCAGTAGACCAGCCAAGAAATATAACAACTCATCAAATAATGTCAGATCATTTATCAGAACGTCACACTATAATAACGCCATCTTACAAAGGTATCCCTGGTCATCCAGTTCTATTCCACAAAAGCTTAATTAATGATTTACTATCCATAGAGGAATCATCTAAAGGCCTAAAACAGATACTTATTCGTCACGCATCTATGCGTTTTACCGTAGACATAAATGATCCTCTCATCCCAATTAATATCAATACAATGGACGACTATCAAAGTGCTCTAAGTGCAACAGAATCATAAAATTAATTGTTACGAATAATGCTCACCAAGAACTTCATCTTAACCTCATTATCTTCCCTATTTTGGTATATATCATCAAGGGCAGATCTACTGTACCTATTGCCCTTTCTGATTTACCAAATCACAGAATCACTTACATGGGTAGGGATAGGGGGTTTTCTTCGTCTAATACCCATGATAATGGGACCATTATATGGAGTAGCAGCTGATCGATTAAATAGGAAAACACTGCTAATTAGCATAAATACAGTAAATGGACTCTTAATGCTGGTGATCGGCGCTACAGTCTACCTAGAAATCATCAACATATATATCCTAGCTGGTTTAGTTCTTTTAACAGGCATGTGCTATCCAGCTGACATGATCACAAGGCGGGCCTTTATCAGTACTATCGTCTTACCCAAATATATCACCAAAGGACTTTCCGTAGATGTCATAAATTTTATGATCGGATCTATCGTAGGACCAATTTCCGTAGGTTTCTTATTGACTTTCACCAATGTATCGTTTGCTTACACTGTAATGGGTGTAATTTATCTCACAGGAGTATGTACCATACTTTTTGTAAAGACAAAAGTCACAGTCTCAAGTAACGAGCTCGCACCCAATCGATTAGCGCAGAGCAAACCAACACATGCAACCTCACCTTTATCTGATCTGAAATCGGTAAGCTTATACGTTTATCACCATCCTCCACTAATGGCAGCATTAATTATAGTCATTGTTGCTAATGTGAGTATCATATCGTACCAAGCCATGATTTCCAGCATAGGAACAACCGAATTAGGTCTCTCAACCAGTAGCGCAGGATTCCTTGTCTCGGCTGTTTATTTTGGAGGAATTTTTGGAGGAATTGCGGTGTTTCTCAACAAAAACATTCAATACCATGCCAGGTATATGTTACTCGGAATCCTTTTAATGGGAATCGGAGGACTAGGACTCGGAATGTTATCTTCCTATAGCGCTATTCTAGCGTTCCTAGTATTAGGAGGCATAGGAATCGGAATTTTCGGGGGAACAGAATTTGCCTTTTTTGTTGTATCAGCCCCGCCTGCCATGGCTGGAAGGATTTTCGGGCTTTTAGTACTCACCATTTCATCATGGCCTGTCGGAATATTCCTTCTTGGCCTTATCGGAAATGCAAGCTCACTTCAAACTGCCGTCACTACCACGAGTTTGGCAGGACTAGTGGCTATAGTAATAGTCGTCCTTTTAAATCGTGGCTTACTCGGGAAAACTGTCCCCGCATCAAGAAACTAGTAATCAAAAAAGACCTAGGGTTTCCTCCAGTAATCTTATGTCTTTATCCGCAACAGGATATAGAGGTTCTCGCGTACTACCCATAGATCGACCCACCAAAGTCATAGCATGTTTGACCATAACCGGCATTGGATGTAAATCGAGCACCCGCATTAGCTGAACCACTTTGTGGTGAAGTGACATCGGTTTTTCCAGGTCACCTGCTAGGGTCTTCTCGTAAATTGCTACAAAGATTTCAGGGAAAATAGTCGCAGCAGCAATGATGCCACCTTTTCCTCCAACTGTTAAGGTAGGAAGGAAAAGTTCATCAATTGCCTGAAGCAATGCACAACGCTCAGGGAATTCTACAGCCATTTGTGCGATTTGAACCATATTTGCAGAGGCGTCTTTTACCCCCACAACATTCGGGAATTTTTTGACAAGTGCTCCCATTTCATCAGAGGTGAAATTAACTGACACTCGTCCTGGAGCATTATAAATAACAACTGGAATAGAAAGTTTTTCAAATAAGGTATCTAGGAATTTTTCAAAATGATAACTGTTCAATTTGTAGAAAGCCGGAGGAGTAAGCATAATCGCATCTGCCCCTAATGCAGCAAAGTCAGAAGCTAATGATAACATTTGCTCAGGCAGAGGAAGAAAACATCCTGCGACAACGGGAATCTTACCATTGACTGTTTTAACACCTAATTCAATAACATTCTTCCTTTCGTCATCAGTTAGGCTTAAAAACTCACCTGTACCTCCTAGCAAACAGAGTCCGTGAATTCCGCTAGACAGGTGATAGGTAATTTCGTCAACCAAAGTTTCCTCAGAAACGGTCAAATTTTCATTAAAAGGTGTTGGCATCGACGTAATAACGCCTTTCAGTTGCATAACTTACCTCCTTGAAGATGTATCTGATGGGATTATAACAAATATTACTTTGACTTAAAAAAGTTAATGACCGTAGATGCACTCTCATAATCTCTGACACCACCTGAATAAACAGGAGGCATAATATAAAACCTATGAATACCACGGCGCATTAAAGCCGATATTTGCTCTATGGCTAAATCTATTCCGTCAGCCCCAGATTTAATTTGTTTAGCAATATGGGACGGAGCTTGACCAAAAACTTTACTTTCTTTACCTAGAATAGAAATTCCGTAATATATCAGAGGTTTAACTGCATCTGGCAGGACAGCATCAAGACACTTGTTGACCGTGTCAGCAACACATGACCCCCAAAAAGGTTGTGTTATAAAAAAGTGGGTGCCCACCTCAATCTTTTTCTTGAGTAATGAACAATTAATCGACAAATCATCGTTTATGTCTACAGTTGATCCGACAATAAATTTATTGTCAGATGTTAATGAACGATTATTGAAATCTAGGTTTTGATTCATCTTGTTAATATCCGTAATAAGACCAGAAGCTGAATAATCCCATACATTGCTGAATTTCATGTGGTTTCTGGCAGGAATTGATTCTCCGTGAACCACTACTATGTTATTCACGTCTAAAATAGTTGCCCCCAACAACATACTCTGCAGCGCCAATCTATTCATATCTCTTGGACTAATAAATGCAATAACATCCTTTTTAAGGTATTTTTTGATAAAGGATGCATAAACAATAGAATTTGTTCGCACAGCAAGTCCAGGGTTATAAGCGACAGCATAATAGTCAGCATTTACCGTGCTTAGAGAATCAATACTATCCACGGGATGGTCAAGTTCTGATCCCCGAGGTGGAGAAACATCGCAGATAAAGACACCTTGAGCATCAACCATAGGATCAAGTAATGTCATATAAATTCAGTTAACGTCCCTGAAAGTTCATGCCAAAACCTTGAGGCCATATCGAGAATTCATAAGTTCACCGGTCTCAAAACGATTAATATTCAATTGATCAATATTGATAGATGTAGCTTTCCCGTCTAATATCAATTCTGCCATACAAGTACCTATCAACGGTGATAATTTGAATCCGTGACCGCTGAATCCAACAGAGCAAAATAAGCCGTCAATACCAGGCACTCGATCAAGAATCGGATGCCAATCCGGGGTGCAGGTGAATAAACCAACCCATCCTCCCTGATAGAAACCATTTTCCATCTGAGGCATGCGTGCAACGAGTTTTTCAAAAGACTCAGCCACTACATCCATGTCATGGCCTTGCTTATATGTGTCTAAATCAGTATCTTCTTCCCCTACCCCAATAGCGGTAAGATTTGAGCCGTCTGGACGGAATGATAAGCCCCCAACAATATCTGCAACTGCGGGATGCGATGGAATCAAATCTGTTGGTCTTCTGATCAAGATTACCTGATGTCGAACTGGCTGAAGAGGCATATCCATATCAAAAGTCTGAAAAAACTTTTGGGACCAAGGCCCTGTAGCTATCAACACCGTATCTGATGCTATAACACCTTTATTTGTCTTTACCCCTTTGATCTTTCCCTTATCAATTATTACCGACTCTACTTCAGTTGAAGTGCAAATTGTCCCTCCTAATTCAACTGCTCGGCGCCCAAAACCTGCTGCTACAGCATATGCATCTGCATAACCTGACTCAGGTTCATAACAAAACGTTTCTGTTTCCTTTAAGTTAACCATAGGAGCTATCTCAGATGCCTCTTCTAAGGTAAGTATATCCACGTTAACCCCAAGAGCCTTATGCATGGCAACATTATCTTGCATTGCCTTTGATCCATCAGGCCCCACTATAGCCATATAACCGCTTTGCACAAATCCTGAAGGATGGCCAACCAATTCTTCAAAGTTCTTGAACCAATAGAGACTTTCAAGTGCCATCTGAGTAGTCACTTCATTGGAGTAGTGCATTCTGGCCAAAGACATCGAACGGCCAGTGGACCCCGTTCCAATTACATCTCTTTCAAGCAAGACAGGGTTTTTTACCCCC
This sequence comes from uncultured Dehalococcoidia bacterium, assembly GCA_913047625.1. GTDB lineage: Bacteria > Chloroflexota > Dehalococcoidia > Lucifugimonadales > CAJWUJ01 > CAJWUJ01. The sequence continues at coordinate 95,443 of CAJWUJ010000004.1, forward strand.
TTCTGGATAAGATTATAGAGGGTACTACATCCTATGATCCCTCCTCCAATAATCACAACATCTGCGGTTTTAGGTAATTTCGAATCAGTTTCATTATTTGCTTTGTCATCCATAATATTCTCCATTTATCTTGAACACACTGAGGGATAGGGTTAGTATAAATCCGAGAAGCACATCCCCAAATCCATCCGCGACACAACATAACAAAAAGTACTACCCATGTTAAGCCTTTTTCAGAATATTCCCCGCTAATTAGAATGTATAAACTTGGATTAAATTGAATACGCGGAATTTCAGTTATCTCGTAAAATACGATCTTTAGCCTGTAGGCGCATTTCTTCATTAGTCGGCTTGTAAGCAGCAAGGAATTCCATAGCAAACTCCTCTACATTCCCGTTATCAATAGCCAGCCGAAGATCATCCATTAATTGATGAATGAAATGAAGATTGTGGATGGTTGCAAGTCGCAATCCCAATATCTCTCTGGATTTAAATAGATGATGAATATACCCTAAAGAAAAGTTGCTGCAAGTGTAGCAAAGACATGTATTAGAAATCGGATTCCAGTGATTTTTATACTGACTTTGATGTATATCTACCCGACCAAATCTCGTAAATAAAGCTCCGTTGCGGGCTACCCTAGTAGGCAACACGCAGTCAAACATATCTACTCCTCTACAGACACAGTTTACAAAATCTTCAGGGGATCCAATTCCCATCAAATATCTAGGTTTCTCCTGAGGGAGCTGCTTTGTAACGAGATCTAATGCTTCATGCATTTGAGCCTTAGATTCACCGACACCAAGGCCTCCAATAGCAAAGCCTGGCAGATCTGAAGCAGCTAAGAATTCTACCGATTTTGTCCTGAGATCCTCGAACAGACCTCCCTGGACAATCCCAAACAGCTGACCTTTGCGACCCCGATGCTGTTTCAGGCTACGCTCAAACCATCGGTTAGTCCTCTCTAAAGCCTCAAGCAGTTCAGAATGTGATGCATTTGAAGTAATACAGTGATCTAGTGGCATCAGGATGTCTGATCCTAATTCTAGTTGAGTTTCGATGACCGTTTCTGGTGTTAAAAACTGTGCACTACCGTCTATATGGGATTTAAATGAGACCCCTTCCTCAGTAACTTTTGCTAAGTCGTTCAAACTGAAAATTTGAAAACCTCCGCTATCTGATAATACAGCTCCAGGCCATGACATAAATGTATGTAAACCACCAGACTCAGAAACAAGACTGGGCCCTGGACGCAAATATAAGTGATAGGCATTTACCAGAATCATTCGATATCCAATATCCCAGACTTCTTGAGGAGACATCGATTTCACTGTTCCCTGTGTAGCTACAGGCATGAATACTGGAGTTTGGATATCCCCATGTTGGGTGGACAAGCAGCCTGTCCTGGCAATACCCCAAGGGGTTTCTACCTCAGATTTAATGATGAATTGGTTCACGACAATCGTACTTCTTTTCAGATCAAATACAAATCAAGTATTGATCCCAGGAATAAAATCCCTAGAAACGGAAATGCGGACAATTTAAAAAGATACCGAGACATTTCTTTTGTAGGTTTAGCAATCAACAAGATGTTTGCAGAAATCAAAGGCACAATAGCGACATGAAAGCTAACTAAGTAGATTAAACCTAGCTGGCCAAATATATATACCAAAACACCTATGGCATATAGGATAAGACACAAGAAACAAGTTATCTTTACCGTTCTTGTTTCCCCAAAATTAAGAGGGAAAATATTGACTTCCGCAGCCAGGTAGTCATCCTTACAAAATAGCATCAGATTCCACACATGTACTGGTACCCAAAGCATAATCAATAAACAAAACAGTAAAAAACCTAATCCGATATCGGTGTCTACCAATAGCCAAGCTACTGCAAAAGGGCCCAAACTGGAAATGGATCCCATGAAATGAGTAAGCCATGTCTTTCTCCCAATTGTAGCAGCAACAACGCATATAAACCCAACTGCAAATGCTATCGGTTGAACCCACAATGTTATACCTAGCGACAAGATCAGAAGGAATAGTGCCCATCGAAGTGCGCTAGAGGGATCAGCTATCAGACCGGCTGGTAAGACTCTATTAGCCGTTCTTTTCATTTTGGCGTCTACATTCCGATCCATATAGTTGGTTAAAGCATTTGCTCCACCACTGCCAAGTAATACAACTGCCAGAATAAACAGTAGATTGGAAAGAGTAATTTGCCCATTAGATGAGAGAATAGCTCCAGCACAGCCGATAAAGACCAACAAGGAAGTTTCTCTTGGCTTGGTAACTCTTATGTAATTGATAAAGCTCATAACTAGCACCCAGCACAGCCTAAAAGAGAGAGCATAGTGAGAATCACAGAAAACCATCTCAAGCCAACTGTATTAGGGATTTTCTTTTATAATCTCGTTGTTTTCAACAAACTCAAGATTTACATAAGTCAACCACGACTTGTTTGACCAAATCATCGGGAACCTTATTATAAACCTGAGCTACACCGATATCATTAATTAACACCCAGGAAATTTTCCCTTTAATAGTTTTCTTGTCTCTAGTCATACCAACAAGAACCTCGCTCCAATTAGCTCCTTTAGCGAAAACTGGAAGCCCAAGTGAGGTCAATAGTTTTTCTTGTCGTTGTACTACAACCTCAGGAGTTATCCCCAACGAATAACCTATTTTTGCGGCTCCCATCATTCCAACCGATACTGCCTCACCGTGCAGGAATTTTGCGTAGCCGGTGGCAGATTCCAACCCGTGACCGATCGTATGACCATAGTTTAATAATGCCCGACGCCCTCGCAGATCTCTTTCATCCTGGCTAACAGTATCAGCCTTAATCCCAATACAAGTTTCCACTACACTCGTGGCGACACCTGGATCAAGAGTCAACAATGCAGAAGTCTTTTCCTCAAATAATGCAAAAAGGGAACTATCGTTTATAAGACCATATTTAACAGCTTCAGCCCATCCTTCCCTTAAACAGCGATCATCCAAGGATGTCAGCAACTGCGTGTCTACCAAAACAAACTCTGGTTGATAGAAAGCCCCTGCTAAATTCTTACCTTGTTTTAAATTAATTCCAGTCTTTCCCCCAATACTCGAATCAACCATCGCAATAAGACTAGTGGGAACCTGAACCAGTTTTATTCCGCGTAAGTACGTTGCAGCTACAAAACCCACTAAATCACCAACAACCCCTCCTCCAAAAGCTACAAGAAGGTCTCCTCTCTCAACTTTATTATTTGCGAGCCATTCATAAAGATCAGACAACATAACAATAGATTTACTCGATTCTCCAACAGGAATACAAAAGTGCTTAACTTGATATCCATCCTGATTAAGTGCACTTGTAACTTGTTGCCCGTAGAGTGAATAAACCTTGTCATCACTAATCAAATAGATCACGTTACGATCCGTAATGGACGCTAACAGCGGTCCCAACTCTTCATTCAGAATCCCCCACCCTATATGCACCTGATATTCTTTACTTTCTGTTGCAACTCTAATGGAATTCACAGCATTACTAGTCTTATTAGCATTAGAGATTGCTTTGTACTGAACCTTAGTTTCCTGGGTAATGATTTTTTGTCCAGGGTTCTTCCATGCCACCACAACCTGAGATGCCACTTCATTCACAGACAGATAATCAGTTTGAATATGCCAATGAGCTAAAGAATAGTTTTGTTGACGAAAAGCCAGCAATTTCCCTAAGGATTGTTGCTCGACAGCATCACGGAATACGGGCCTTGACACAGTTTCTCGATTTCCCTCGAGATGTGACTTCAACCGATCCTCAATAGTGGTAGCATCTGCCTTTAAACAGACAACAAATCCACTAGCACGCATCAAAGTCCTGTTTAGCGGATTCTCAAAAATCCCTCCCCCACACGAAACAACACATTGACGTGCGTCAAGTATAGACTGGATAGCCTCTGTCTCTAACTGACGAAAGTAAGGTTCGCCATCATCTTCAAATATTTGAGTTATCGGTTTTTTTTGCTCGAGTTCAATTTTCTCATCGAGGTCGATGTATGCCCACTTCAATGATTCAGCCACCAATTTCCCGACACTTGTCTTTCCGGTACCGGAAAAGCCTATCAAAAATATAAGTTCATCCATTGGAAGAAAAATCTCCAGTAATATTTCTAGGGCCTACAGTGGCAGTATATCCATCATAGTTTCTTTTCATTTCATCAATATGGTCACCGCCAAATTTTTCCTGAAGTGCCTGAGCCATAACTATCGCAACCATTGCTTCACCTACAATACCTGCAGCTGGAACTTGACACACATCTGATCGTTCATAATGAGCTTGTACTTTTTCTCCGGAATTCAGATCTACCGAAGGAAGAGGATTCGCAAGGGTAGAAATTGGTTTTACTGCAAAGCGAACAACCAAAGGCATTCCATTAGTCATCCCCCCTTCAGTACCGCCAGCATTATTGGTATTTCTTTGCCACGGTTTTGAAGGATCTTCCACAGGATTGATGACATCATGTACCTTAGATCCCTTCTTGTTAACAGAATCCCAACCGTCGCCAATAGTAACCGCCTTGATTGCATTAATAGACATAATCGCTTGCGCCAAACGTCCATCAATTTTTCTATCCCACTGAACATGACTTCCCAAACCAATAGGTAGACCAGTCGCAACAACTTCTACTACGCCACCTACTGTATCTCCAGCCTCTTTAGCCTCATCAATAACTGCCATCATTTTGATCGCTGCATCTGGATCAGCACATCTCACTTCAGATTTTTCAACATCTTCCCAGTTCACTGATGAATTATCTCCAGCCATGACACCACCAATAGACAAAACGTGACTATGAATAGCAACATCAAACTCGGCAAGTAATTTCCTAGCTACTGCCCCTACCGCAACTCTGGCAGCCGTTTCTCGGGCACTGGAGCGCTCGAGTATATTGCGAACATCTTTCTGATAGTACTTCATGGTTCCCGCCAAATCAGCGTGGCCAGGCCTTAAGCGAGTAATTGGTTCTATGACTTTGTCAATTGCGCCTATAGACATCTTTTCTTGCCAATTGACCCAATCCCTATTCTCAATAGCCAATGTGATAGGGCTTCCAAACGTAATGCCATGCCTAACACCGGATCGGATCACTGTTTCGTCAGTTTCAATTTTCATCCGACCTCCCCTACCGTACCCCAACATTCTTCGAGCCATATCCGTGCCAATTAATTTTTCTGATATTTCAAGACCTGCAGGCATTCCTTCAATAATTACCGTTAAAACAGGTCCGTGTGATTCTCCAGCCGTTAAATACCGGAACATTACTTTCACTCCTCTTTATTTCTAATCGAATACAAATTGTAGAACAAACTCAGACATGCATACTAGTTACAAGTAACCCTAATTAAATATATCATGACCCAAGTTTAGTTATTGTTAATAAATTGCCTGCCTTGCAGCCTGAAACATTATAGGTATATTAGGATCCTCATCAGTCCAGAGCCTGAATGCTTGTGCCCCTTGATGAATCAACATTCCCAAGCCTCCCAAAGTATCTAAACCGGCATCAACGGCCAATTTCAGCAGTACAGTCACAGGAGGGTTATACACCAAATCATATACTAAAGCCCCTTTACGCATAATATCGGCGGAGATAGGCGAGAGTGTTTCAAAGTCTGTATATCTCATTCCGATGCTAGTACAGTTTACAATTAAATCCCATGAAACTGGAGAGGATGCATCTTTTATATGTTGCTCATCCAATGAACACACCTCAATAGGTATTACGGAATCAAGCTCACTAACAAGGGTTTCTGCTTTATTGATAGTTCTATTAGCTATCAGTAATCGCTCTGCAATTTGATCTGCGAGGGTTATTATTACAGCCCTACCCACACCTCCAGACCCCAAAACCAAAATGTTCTTTCCTTGGCAGTTAAATCCTTTTTCCTCCTGTAATGACGTTATAAATCCGTACACATCGGTATTATGTCCTTCCAAAAGTCCATTCTGGTTCACAATAGTATTAACAGACTGCAAGATTTCCGCTGAACCAACCAAAGTGTCTAAATATGGGATTACCGCCTGTTTGTAGGGCACTGTAACATTGGCTCCCAGAATATTTTTACCCCGTAAAGAATTAACTCTATCTGCCAATTGGGATGAGGGTGTCTCCCACAAGTTATATGTTATATCCAGTCCAATATCATCTATAGCTGCCTGTTGAAAGACAGGCGAAATAGAATGCCTCAGAGGAAATCCAATAATACCTACATCCACAATTAATACCTACAACTATAATCTAGAGTTGATAGTTTCAAGCTGCAATTCTTGGCAAATTCACAATGTCATAAGAACAAAGGCTGCGTCAGGAAGCCCTGATCATTGTCTTGGAGTCTAGAAATGATTGCAGAAGCAAACTAGCAACAAGCGAATCTTCCTTGTCCTTACGCTTAGATGGAGACACTCCTGATTCTTTCAATAATTTTTGTGCTTGATATGTCGTTAATCTTTCGTCCCATTCATGGACTGGAAGAGCAACTTTCTCTGTGAAGATCCTGATGAATTTTTTGACTCTCAATGCCTGGTGCCCTACCGACCCATCCATCAAAAAGGGCAAACCAATAACAATTTCTTCAACACTGTATTCTTCGATAATTGGCATTATCCACCGAATATCATCTACGTTCTTGGAAGGCACAAGAGTACCTATCGGTAAAGCCAACATTACTGATGAGTCTGCGTGTGCTAATCCGACTTTTGTCTCGCCTAGATCTATGCCTAAATATCTCAACGCTTTGCCTCTATTTCCTGAATCATTTCAATCGCCCTTGACAAAGCCTGTTCTAATTTGGAAGGATCAGTTCCGCCAGCCTGAGCCATTTCTGGACGACCTCCTCCGCCCCCACCTATAACAGCAGCCAGATCTTGGACAATTGTTTTGGCACTATATCCGTAGGAAATCAATAAAGAATCAACCATGACAAGGATTTTGGGTTTGTCTTCAATAATCGTGCCCAAAACAATCACTGATTTTGTTGCTTTAGATTTTAATTGATCTGCTATGATTCTCAGAAAGTCTGTCGAAGAACAATCCACTTGTCCAATGAGAAGTCTGATATCCCCAATATCCGTAGCTGACTGAAGTAAGTTTTCCACGATATCCTTGTGAGAATGTTCAGTCTCTATATTTTCCTTTCTTTTACTCTCTTCCAGCTGTTTCATAAGGTGCTCCAACCTAGCCCCAATTTGTTTTATCCCCACACCCATGCTAGCAGCAACAGCATTAAGGAGTGACAGATTATCGTCCGCTACTTTTTCGGCAAACGAGCCTGTAACTGCTTCAATTCTCCTCAAGCCAGATCCAACACTTGATTCAGAGATAATCCGAAAGTATCCGACCTGACCAGTGGATTCCAAATGAGTTCCACCACACATTTCAACACTAAAATCCGTATCTCCTGCAATAGTTACGACATTAACTTTGTGGCCATACTTATCTCCGAAAAAGGCCAATGCACCTTTCGACAAAGCGTCTTTATAGGTAGTCTCGACATTCTCAACAAGAATATTATCGCGAATTCTTCGGTTAACAAGCTCTTGAATTTCTTGCAATTCTTTTGATTGCACAGGAGATACATGTGTAAAATCAAATCGCAGTCTATCTTCGGCGACTAAAGAACCAGCTTGCTGAACATGAGACCCCAGAACTTCACGCAATGCTGCATGCAACATATGTGTTGCTGTATGATTTCTTGTAGTATTCCTGCGTCTTTCCGTATTAATAGAAGCCGTGATTTCTTGGCCAACTTCCAGTAGTCCTCGTACTAGAGTAACCTTATGCACATTTACTCCTATGATCGGGGTAAATGTATCCAAAACCTCTAATCGACCAGTATCGGACTCAATGATGCCTGTATCACCAATTTGCCCACCTCCTTCAGCATAGAAAGGAGTGTTCTTGATAACCACTTCCAGTTGGTGTGATTCCGTTGCTTGGTTAATCCTGTCAACTGGAGTTCCGTCGAAAAGTATAGATGTTAATACGCTTTTACATGTATATGTACTATGACCAATAAAATGAGAGCCTTCTCTAAGGTTCTCATATACTTTATTTGAGGGATCTGTGACGAACTTCTGTGCACTCCGCGCTCGTTCTTTCTGTTTTTCCAACTCAACTTGAAACGATTCAAGATCCACACCTAACCCGTGTTGTAACGCAACTTCTTCTGTTAATTCAGGGGGGAAGCCGTAGGTATCGTATAACACAAAGATTTCTCTGCCACTTAGCCTATTCATTCTAGGTTTATCTTTATGCCCAACCGCATTTCGAATATCAGCAGCAATCTCATCGCCAAACCATTTGGGCTGTAACATAGAATGAATGGAATTCATTAAGTCTTCTATTTCTTTGTCATCAGGAAGATGGTCCAGGCCAGCGAGTCCGGTACGTAAAGGTATAATTGCTTTCTCCAGTATAGGCATCCCTGAATTTATGGCATGATCGAACCGTTCTTCCTCTGCTTGTAGTGTTTTACAAACAAAGATCTCTCTCTGTAAAAGTTCTGAGTAGAACTCACCCATTTGCCCTACCACCACTCGTGCAACTTCTTCAACAAATGAGACATGGATATCTATCTTGCGACCAAATGTAATAGCACGCCTTATTAACCGCCGTAATACATATCCTCTCCCATCATTTGCAGGGACCACACCATCAGCAATCATAAAAGTGGCACTACGCAAATGTTCAGCAACAACCCGAATCGCAATATCTGATTCAAGATGTTGACCATATGTATGCCCTGATATACCCTCGATACACTCTATAATACCCTTGAAGAGATCTGTATCGTAAACAGTAGTAGTATTCTGCATTATTGCAGCAGCTCTTTCTAATCCCATGCCTGTATCAATATTTGGTGACGGCAAAGGAATTTTCTTACCTTCACTATCTTGGTAAAACTGCATGAATACCAGATTCCACAGCTCAACAAATCTCTCACAACAATTCGGTCCACAGTCAGGTTTCCCACAGGAATATTCAATCCCATAATCATAATGAATTTCGCTACAAGGACCACAAGGACCTTCATTCCCTACTGGACCCCAGTAATTTTCCTTACTTCCCCACCTGGAAATCTTCTCTTTTGGGACACCTTTAGCAATCCAAACATCAAACGCTTCGTCATCATCCGTATAAATAGTCACCCACAAACGTTCTGACTCTAGTTTCAAAACATCCACCAAGAACTCCCACGCTAATTCTACGGCTTTCTGTTTGAAATACCCTCCAATACTAAAGTTCCCCAGCATTTCAAAAAACGTTAAATGATTCAGATCACCCACTTCTTCGATATCAGTTGTACGTAGACATTTTTGAATGGATGTAAGATCACTCTTGGGAGGAATATCTTCTCCGGTGAAATACGGCTTAAATTGAACCATACCGGCACTGGTAAATAATAAAGTTTTATCAGCAGCAGGTATAAGAGAAGAACTAGGCATTATAACATGACCCTTGTCTTCAAAGAATTTCAAGTAAAGTTGTCGGAGTTTCTCTGATTTCATATCACTATTACATCTGAATCAACAGCTATGGTAGCCACTGTATTTTACTCCAAACCCATAGAGCAGATCAAAGAATATCTGGGAAGAGCCACGAGGTTGTGAGTTTGAAGCACTGTTAGTGCTTCAAAATAGGCAACAATAAAGATGTCAAAATGATCTGACATTTTGGATCTTACCCATGAAGAATCACTCCTTTATGGATAATCGAATATCAGAAATAGCGTTCGTAACAGTGCGCAGAATGGATAGTGAAGGATCAAAGGCCATCAATTCGATTCCCTGATTAGAAATATCGGGTTGTGAATACCTTGGCTCCATACTCCCAAATGACAACAAATCGTCCAGTAGATTTAATCCAAACAATACAAAACCCTCAAAGTGGAAACGCTCTTGCAACTGCGCAAGAAGCACCGCACTCTTCAAGGAGACTGGGGGTAACACATGCATAATCCTTCCGTGATTAACAACATTGAAGCGATCGAGGCATTCAGCCTCCTCAAGCAACCTATTCAACCCGTTCCTCGCTTTAACATGATCTGGAATACCTCCGTAATCCAGCGAGAGAGAGACCCCTAAGTTCTTTATTCCAATAGAAATCGGGAGCCACAGAGACAATCGGTCAAAAAGCTCTTCCATTATTTCCTTATAGGGCTGAGCCTGCTTAAGCACATGGACGCCGGTTTTATCCCATAATGACAATCCGAAATTAGCGAGCGATACAAAACCAGACATATCCGAAAACCTTGAAAATCTCTCATGGTTCCCACCGCTAATGAATACAGTGGAAACACCATCAGCACTTAATTCCCTAAGAGCCTCTGATAGATTGTCATCAACCTGGAATGCCGAACTACTATCCAAGCAACCACTGACAACATCAGTAAAGACAACAAGACCCAGGTTTTTACGGGATACTAAATTAACAAATTTCTGTGATTCTAAGCTACTTTGACTCAACATATTACAATCTTCAACATAGGCGTCATAGGGATTATCGCATATTCCTTGCGTGTATAGAAGTTAGACGGCAACCAGAAAGACTATTATCAGAAAAGAATACTCACACAGACTTTCAAGTATGCTATAGTAGGATTAAGGTTATTAATTATGCAAGAATCCTTTGATACCGACTTCTTGTTCCCACCCAGTGATTTAAATATATGCCTCTTTCCACATCTGACTGATGTGCTGGTCATAGATTTACGTCCTTCTACTCCTAATACCCATAGAATTGTTAAACTTTCAGCAAAAGACATCCTGACGGAAGAGTTCTACCAAAGTGTTCAAGAGGAATTCTCCGGACTTCTTAAGTCATCCGGTAATACGTTAGGGGGATTAAGTGTAATACCGCAGTTAGTAGACGGAGTTCTTCGCGAGCAAGGCCTGAAGTCAATATTACGGCATCTATCCGCACAATCAATAGACGAATCCATGCCGGAAATATCGGTGTTCGTTTGTGTCGGGCCCGCACTATCATTGACTGCCAGTGAAATATCCTGTTCGCTAGAGCACCTTTTCTCAGAGCAACCTGATCCAGATACAGTTACATCTTGCGCCCAAATGCTCGAAAATCTGATTACGCTAGAAAAAGATGCTGTTCGCAAAGAGTCGAATAATCAAAGGAAACAAGCAGTCAGAGGAGAGATGGACAATTACTACACTCTATGGCAGAGCGAACACTAACTCCATCAGTTACCTAGGTACAGCACCGAACTAGAACTATCCATAATCATAGAACCCGCGAAGAACCATAGACCTATTGTTATCATGTTAAATGTACAGTGATTACGATCCTCAACCCTTAGTAATCCATCGCTGATAACCATATGGGAACAGCGCAGGTGTTCCTCCTGTGTGTAGAAACACTACTGTATCAGACTTATCAAAACGTCCATTTTTTACAAGGTCTGCAAGAGCCGCCATTGCTTTCCCAGTATAGATGGGATCCAATATAATTCCCTCTAATCTTGCAATGCGTTGAATCTCATCTAAACCTTCTTCAGTAGGAACTCCATACCCTCCGCCTTTATATGCGTCAAGTACTTCTACATCATGCTCATTTAAAGTAATCGATTGATTCAATAATGTCCCTACTTCCTCTGCTACAGAAGAAATCCTTGCTACACTATCTTCTTTTTTCCTACCTACACTAATCCCAATCACCTTAAGAGGTGATCCATTAAGCTTGTTGCCAGCAACCATCCCCGCCTGAGTCCCACCACTTCCACTGGCAGATACTATATAGTTCACTTGTCGATTGATTTGCTCACATTGAGTTAATAATTCATTGATCATCTCAACGTACCCAAGAGAACCCAACGCATTTGATCCACCTGTAGGAATAACATATGGTTTTTTCCCTTGAGCTAAAATATCTGGCTCTATTTCTGCATATTTAGCTTCCCATGGTTGTCCTTCATTTGTGAGAACAATTTCTGCACCTAATATTTTATCGAGCAACAGATTTCCGTTTTGCCCCTGTATCCAGGATGGAGTCAAAACTAAAATACACCTAAGTCCGTTTTTCGTAGCGGCTGCAATAGTTTGCCTACAATGATTAGATTGAATGGCTCCACCGGTCACAATGGTATCGAAACCCCTATCCAAGGCGTCTGCAATAAGGAATTCCAGCTTACGTGCTTTATTACCACCCATAGCTAAACCAGAACAATCATCTCTCTTGATTAATATGTGAGGACCTTCAAGAAGACGTGTCAGTTGAGTTAATTCCTCAAGAGGAGTAGGTAAATGCGCTAAAGGTACTCTACGGAATTTTGCCAATTCGTTTTTGAAATCTGTACTTAACATATAATTTGCCTTTCTAAGGGAATATTTTGCTAAAGATTTTTACGAGGTATTCAAATAATTATTTAGGTCCTCGAACTTAATTGTTTCTTGATTTCCTTCTAGCATATCCTTAACAGTAACGCAACGACTGTTAACTTCATCTTCTCCCAAAATTATAACGGTCTTAGCTTGTAAAGATGCCGCATATCTCATCTGTGCCTTAATGCTCTTCCCAGATGATGCAAGAACACTTGGGATTTCTTTCGAGCGAAGATGGTTGATCACTTCCATCGCATATGGAACACATTCATCTCCGTGATGTAACACCACAACCAATTCAGGAGCTCTTCCTGCCGTATTTATTTGCTTTTTCTCTAAGTTTAGGACTAGACGTTCTAATCCAGAACCAAAGCCGATCCCTGGAGTAGGCTTACCTCCTAATTGTTCTATCAAGCCGTCGTAGCGGCCACCTCCCAAAATAGTTCCCTGAGAACCACTTCCCTTTGGTTTAAACTCAAACACTGTCCGAGTATAATAATCCATTCCTCTGACGAGGCGATGGTCAATATCGTAGGCAATATTAACTGTATTCAAATACATAAGAAGTTTCTGCCAATGACTTTCACATGGACCGCACAAGTTATCAACCATTTTGGGTGCCCCAGATGCTATTACGGAGCAGTGTTCATTCTTACAATCGAGCAAGCGCAGTGGATTCCTAGTAAATCTATCCTTGCAATCGTTACATAGCGTATTAATGGTTCCCTGGTAGTATTCACTTAAAAGAATTAAATATTCTGACCGACAAGAAGGGTCTCCAATTGAATTCACAAATAACTCAATATCCTCCAGTCCCAATTTTTTGACCAGATCGCAAGCCAACGCAATAACTTCTGCATCTGCTTCAGGCCCCTCTGCTCCTAGTAATTCCACACCAAATTGATGATGTTCCCTGTAACGGCCCGATTGAGGTCTTTCATATCTGAAAACAGGACAAAGGTAATACAACCGCAGAGGAAGAGAGCGGTTGTGTAAGCCATGCTCTAGAAATGCTCGACACACTGGAGCTGTGCCCTCCGCCCGCAACGTCAGCAATCCTCCTCCTTTATCTTCAAAAGTATACATTTCCTTTTGAACGATATCTGTAGAATCCCCTATGGTTCGTACGAACAAATCAGCAGATTCGAAGGTGGGTGTATCAATTCGGGAATAACCATAAAGCTGGGCAAGTGCAGCAGCAGATGACTCCACAAAAGCCCAGTGAGGGTTGTCCATATGAAGAAAATCTGAAGTTCCTCTTGGTCGTTGAATCATTAAATAGCTACCAGCCTTCGTAATAGTATATCGTAATTTGCTATGCTAAAAGTAAGAATACGCGCCTAAGATTATCATGTAAATAGAAACGTTTGCTTGCTATGTTTAGCCACTGGTATACTGACTCATATATTGCGATACAAAGTACTCAGATACTGTCTCATACTGTGATTAAACGATGGAACTTCTGCTTTCCAAATTAAATTCGTATCTGCCTGAGTCCAGTATCAGCAAAATCAGGCAAGCATACACATTTGCTTCGACTGCTCATAGGAATCAGTCAAGGCTTTCTGGCGAGCCTTATATTGAACACCCTGTTCAAACAGCATTGCTTCTCGCAGATCTAAAGCTAGACGTATCCACAGTGATGGCTGGGCTACTTCACGACGTTATGGAAGACTGTCAAGTTCCGTTCACTACCTTAGAGGCAGCATTCGGTAGCGAAGTAGCCAAACTTGTGGACGGGGTAACCAAGTTAGCAAAATTGGACTCAGAAGCGATAGGTCAGTCTGATAAAACTTCCGCTCATATAGCCAATCCTACTCGGGCTGAAAACTTACAAAAAATGTTGATTTCTATGGCAGAAGACGTTCGAGTAGTTCTTATAAAACTGGCAGACCGCCTCCATAACATGAACACCCTGAAATACTTGCCCGAAGACAGGCAACAAGCAATAGCAAGGGAAACTCTTGATATCTATAGTCCTCTGGCACACAGACTTGGCATGGGTGATATCAAGTGGAAGCTTGAAGACCTAAGCTTTCACTACATAAATCCAGAACGATATAAAACGATCTCGAAATTATTGGCATCAAAGAGAAAGGAGCGAGAGCTATATATAGCGACTATCACATCTCTTCTAAATGATTCGCTCAATGCTCATGAAATCGAATCTGATATTTCCGGCAGGCCTAAGCACATCTACAGCATCCATCAGAAAATGAATCGATACGCTTCTCAGGGAAAAGATTTCAGTGAGATATACGACCTATTTGCAGTTAGGGTCTTAGTCAAAGAAGTGCCAGAATGTTATCGAGCGCTTGGGGTAGTCCATTCTTTATGGCAGTATATTCCAAATCAGTTCGATGACTATATTGCAAACCCTAAAGAAAACATGTACCAGTCATTGCACACATCTGTTCGAGGACAAGATGGGACCCCCATTGAAATACAAATAAGAACTTTTAAAATGCATGAATTGGCAGAATACGGAGTCGCCGCACACTGGGACTATAAAGAAAATGGCCTGCTTGACCAAAAACTTGACTCTAAACTGACATGGATGCGACAAATACTGGAATGGCAAACGAATAGCAGTGGGGCCGAAGAATTTGTTGAAACGGTAAAATCAGACATATTTGGAGATCAAGTTTTTGTTTACACCCCTAAAGGAGAAATCAAAGAATTGCCGCTTGGGTCTACTCCTGTAGATTTTGCGTATAGAGTTCACACAGATTTAGGGCACCGATCTGTTGCTGCCAAAGCGAATGGCAAACTAGTACCTTTCAACTATATTCTCCAAAATGGAGATACTATTGAAGTGCTTACAACAGATCTGGCAAGAGGACCAAGCATCGATTGGCTGAATCCAAATCTAGGCTACACCAGAACAGCAAGTGCTCGGGAAAAAATCCGGCAGTGGTTCAGAAAAGAGAAACGGGGTATTCATATCGAGAGAGGGAAGGAGCTTCTTACTAAAGAATTACGGAAACTTGGTATTCCAATGGATGAAAAGGAAGCTATTAAGCTCCTTAAACTAAGAGATTTTGACGAGCTTTTAGCTAAAATCGGAAGTGGGGAGACAAATCTACCAGAGATTTCACTACAATTAGCTGCTGCCCAAGAAAAAACCTCTAAATCTGATCCAGAAGCCAAAGCTCAATTCAACATCCTAGGTGCGGGAGATTTAGTGACAACCTTGTCGTCTTGCTGTAATCCTCAACCCGAAGACTCAATAATAGGCTGTATTTCTGATGAGGGAACCATATTAGTTCATTCAGAAAAATGTTCGGTATTAGCTAAGAATGAAGATCCCAAAAAAATAATAACCTTGCGTTGGGGCACCAGCGAAAATCTTCAACCAGTGAGGCTAGAAATCACTGCTTGGGATCGGGTGGGATTACTCAGGGATATCACGAGTTCTATTTCAAGTGAACGTGTCAATATTTCATCAGTAATAACGAATCAGCAAGGAGAAGGTAAAACAATTATAGAATCAACTGTTTTTATTACCGGGATCAATCAACTAAGCAAATTATTTGGAAATATTGAGTCAATTAAAGGGATAATAGCCGTCAAAAGAAAAACCTGAAGTAGTGTCACTCACGCCTACTTCTCCTTGTTTTAAGTACTGCGACTAAGCAAACCTTGAAAATATGGTTAAAAAGAAGGTAGAATAGGGACATGCCGATCAAAAAATCCATCAGAGTATCAGAAAGAAGACGCTCAATTAACAGACGAGTGCAAAGGCAGTCATTAACTCAGCTCAAGCAAGCTAGGGCCGCTCTTGCAACTGGTAATGCAGAGGACGCGTCTAAAGCTGTGAACAAGGCCATCAGCGAGCTAGACAAGGCTTCAAGCAAAAACGTTCTTCACCCCAACAATGTAAGTAGAAGAAAGTCACGACTTGCCAAAAAACTTGCTAGCCTCACGACCAGCTAAAGTTGATATACTCTTTAGCTTCTGAGTTGTATCTACAACAATAGAATTGCCTGAAAGTCTCCATCACTTACTCAAATAACTGTATAAGACAGTAGATTTCATAAAGAAATTTATGTTGGATTTTGGTATATCCCCTACCATTCGCGACATCCAACTCGATTGATATTCAAAGCAAAGTAATCGGTGTTTTGAGATTTCTAGAAGATATGGTAAGTTAACCTTATTCGCTTGGGTTAAGGAGAAAACAGTGCATCCATTAACTAATGAAATAGGGAAATTTATTCCTTCGGATAGGATACGCGTCACACGATACGATCCGCTAGTCAGAACTCCATTTTTTAGATCAGTTCAAGTTCCAGACGAAATAAGAAACTTAGAACCATTCACTATCATCCAAGCAGCATCGGCAGATGAAATCTCTAAAGTCTTAAAACTTGCGAATATCAGGAAACTTCCTGTCTATGTCAGACAAGGAATGGGCGTGATCAGCCCTGATGTAACTAGGCCAGAGCCTCCTGGTAGTCTGATTCTTGACCTCAGTAAAATGCACTGGATAAATCCTAACTTTGATCGACATCATGTAGAGGTGGGTCCAGCTGTCAGCGAATGGGATCTCAATAAAGCATTGCATCCAGAGGGCTATGGCTATCCAGAATTGATTGGACCAGTAACATGGTGTGGCTCTCTTGTTAGTCTTAACAGCAGCGGTAGATCAGTTGATCCCTATATCGGCAAACCAAGAAACTACGTTCTCGGAATGGAAGTTGTTCTCCCGACTGGTGAAATTGTAGAAACCGGGTCTGAAAGCCTACGACGAGTGTGCGGATTCGATCTGGGACAACTGGTAATTGGTGGGCAATGCATGTTTGGTGTTATCACTAACTTGAGATTGCAACTTCTTAAATCCCCTAAAGATATCTGCGGAGCGCTGGTTCATTTTGACTCATTAGCAAGTTTAGGGAAAGCAGTGTCTTCAATATACAAGAATCACGCACCGTATCCTCAGGTTCTTGAAATCCTTAATCGCAGCTATTTAGAGGCTATGGAATTTGAAGGGAAAATATCAGAGGCCGTTTTAATGATGGCTACTGACGGGTGGGCCCCAGGAGAAGCTCAATGGAAACAAGAACAGCTCATCAAGCACATGCAGAGCGAAGGGTGTATCGATGTCGAAATCCAAAGTTCTGAAGACTGGGCGAAACTTCTGTTGTTTAGAGAAGCTGGTCTAAGCAAGCTCTCCCCTAAAGGCTTAGTAATGTTAACTGGAGAGGTGATGGACTATCCTATTGATAAACTCAGCATAGTCCTTCCAGCAATGAGAAAGCTGCAACTTGAACTAATGGAAACTTATCCTGGTATTGATACCTATATCATAGGACATATTGGAGCTGGAAGTTTTCATCCGACCGTAGTAGCTCCAGTAGAATGGGGGTATCGCAAACTCCACGAAGTAGTAAAAGATTGTAGGAAAAAGATACTTGCCTTCAAGCTCGAACATGGTGCTACTATTGGCGAACAAGGAATCTTCCCTGAGCATATAGGCTGGTATCAAGGCACATACGACGATGTTCACTGGAAATCCATGCAACTAGTAAAAGGGGCGCTAGATCCAAACGGAATATTAAACCCTATCCGTTACTCGCATATGCAGGAAGCTAACGCTCTGCCGTAGGAATGACTGCTTTAATAGCT
Organism: uncultured Dehalococcoidia bacterium; assembly: GCA_913047625.1. Lineage (GTDB taxonomy): Bacteria > Chloroflexota > Dehalococcoidia > Lucifugimonadales > CAJWUJ01 > CAJWUJ01. Next base: position 113,449 of record CAJWUJ010000004.1, read on the forward strand.
TCGTCTATTATATCTACAGCACTATCAATCTGGTTATAGCTAATAGTAATAGGAGGAGCTATCCGCCATAATGCCTGGCCTTTCCTGGCACCACCAGGTGCGTCAATAAGAAGACCCAGTTCAAGGCATTTAGCGGTAATAGCTGCTGTTTCATCTACCGCAAGTTCTTTAGACACGGGATCTTTAACAAATTCAATCCCCAAAAGCAATCCTCGGCCTCTTACATCACCAATAATCGGATGCATTTCCTTGAGTTGTAGGAGTTTATTTTTAAGGTACTGGCCCTTAATCCTTGCTTGTTCTGCCAAATGGTCATTTTCAATCACATCCAGAACTGCTAAACCAGCAGCAGCAGTTAGAGGATCACCCATATGAGATGTCCTCATAAAAAAACCTTTGTCCACAACATCATTTTCAATTACATCTGTAGTTACTAAAGCGGAAACAGGAACCCCGCCACCCATTGTTTTAGACAAAACCAAAAGATCAGGCTGAGCTCCGTCATCTTCAAATCCGAACATAGTCCCAAGACGCCCTAAACCAGTCTGAGACTCATCAAGCATAAACAGCATACCTCTTTCTCTACACAAATTCTTAACGTGTTCAAAGTATCCCTGAGGAGGCTCAATAATACCTGCAGAACTCATAATAGGTTCCCCGATAAATACTGCTGGCGTTTGCACAGACTGTGCATCAATCAAGTCAAATCCCACATTAGCACAAGCAAAATCACAGCTGGGAAACGTTAATTTCAAAGGACATCGATAGCAATTGGGTATAGGAATAGCCATGGATCCAGGCATATTTGGACCAAATCCACGATGAGCACTGTTCTTACCGCGAAATGTGACAGATAGTGCTCCTGCAGTATGACCATGATACCCACCAACTATGCTTACCACTCCATAATTCCCAGTGTGCATTTTAGCTATTTTAATACCTGCTTCATTTGCCTCACTACCAGTGTTTAAAAGCAACACTTTCTTTAGAGGCTTAGGTAAAAATTCAGCCAACCTACTTGCGAGTAAAATACTTTCTTCAGAATGCAATAGATGATTAATATGAATTAATTTATCTGCACTCTTCTTAATCGCCTCTACTACCTTAGGATGATTATGGCCAACAGTAACTGCCATTTGGCCAGAGCTTATATCAATGTACTCTTTCCCATCTGTATCTACTACGACTGAGCCTTGTCCCTCTTTCAGGACAGGTAATGGAATAGTTCCTGCGTGGCGAAAAGAATTTCTATTTGCTAAATCTAGCAACTTCTTGGTTGCTGAGGTCAGTTGGGCAGCTCCTGCCTTAAGCTTACGGTTCACTTTCACACTGTACCTCCTTTAAAGCGTATAAAATACAAGCATGTTAAAGTAACATACATCGTTCAGTTTGCGCTGTGATTAATGCCCTTTCTCTGGTCATAATACAATAGTAAAATAACATATAGAACCCCCTAGTAAATAGGACAGGCACAGAATAAGGGTCCCGTACGACTATGTCAGTATTGCATATTTTATCAACACCAATTGGCAATTTGGAAGATATAACGCTTCGAGCCATAAGGATCCTAAAGGAGTCCGTTATAATCGCTGCTGAAGATACCCGAACTACAAAAAGATTACTGGCAAAATACCAAATAACCAACAAAATCATCAGCTACACTGACCACAATAGCAAAATGCGTATTCCAGTGCTCCTGAAGTACTTAGATCAAGGGGATATAGCCCTTGTTTCAGAAGCAGGCACTCCTTCTGTTAGTGACCCTGGCTCTCAATTGATCCAAGCCATCAGCAAGACCGAACATGTTATATCACCAGTACCAGGAGCAAGTGCAGTAACTGCAGCTTTATCCATAGCTGGGCTCCCATCAAATCAATGGATATTTATCGGCTTTATGCCAAGAAAACCTGGTCAAAAGAAAAAAATTATCCTTTGGGCACAGGAAAACAATACGTCCTTAGTATTTTTTGAATCACCTTACCGCATCTTGTCATCACTTAAGCTCATTCAAGAACTCTCTCCCGCAAATAGTTTAGTTATTTGTAGAGAATTAACCAAACTTTATGAAGAAGTATTCCGTGGCAACGCAAGTGAAGCATTAGAACACTTCACAAAACCAAAAGGTGAATTCACCATAATTATTCAAAATGGAAAGACTCGAATTACTTCTAGTTAAATGCAAATCCGTAAAGGTATTGAATCCTTCACATTTAACAAGTCGAGATCAGTCGCACAGAGCTATGGGACTTTCTATTATATGCTACAATAGCTCAATTCTATTCAACGGATTTTGGGTACTAAATGCCAGAGAAAATACTGATCGCGGTAGCATGGCCGTACGCTAATGGATGGCTACATATTGGCCATATAGCAGGTTGCTATCTTCCTGCAGATATCTTTGCAAGATATCATCGTCTTAAAGGTAACTCAGTTTTAATGGTTTCAGGCAGTGATCAGCATGGAACACCCGTTACAATAAGGGCAGATCAAGAAGGAATTACTCCTGCAGAAGTAGTGGAAAAGTACCACCAAAGTTTTCTGCAAACATGGAATCAACTCGGAATCTCATTCGACTTATTCACCAAAACAGGCACTCTTAATCATCGCGAAACCACTCATGAGATTTTCAATACATTGCTCCAGAGAGGGTATATCTACAAAGAAAGCATGGCAGTCCCTTATTGTGAACAAGATACCCGATTTCTTCCTGATAGATATGTGAAAGGCATTTGTCCAAACTGTAATAATCACGATGCAAGAGGTGACCAGTGTGATCATTGCGGTCACCCAATGAATGCAAGTGAGCTAGGCGACCTAACTTGTAGACTATGCCAGAATAAAATATCGATCCGAGAGTCAGAACATTGCTTTTTATCTCTTAGTAAATTCGAAAATGATCTCAAGCAATGGCTTTCGGATAAAGACAGATGGAAACCCAACGTATTGAATTTTACAAGAAAATTCCTGGATTCTGGGCTTAAAGACCGCGCAATCACTCGCGATATCCAATGGGGTATCGATGTCCCTATACAGGGTTTTGAAAATAAACGAATCTATGTTTGGTTCGAAGCTGTAATAGGTTATCTATCTGCATCCAAAGAATGGTCGTCCAACAGAGGTGAAAGTGATAGATGGCGTGAATGGTGGGATAATCCTGATGCTAAATCATACTATTTCATAGGTAAGGACAATATCCCCTTTCATTCAATTATTTGGCCGGCAATCCTTATGGGCTTCTCTGATCTTAACCTGCCCCATGATATTCCTGCCAATGAATTCCTTACTATGCAAGGAGATCAACTCTCAACAAGCCGGAACTGGGCTGTTTGGGTTCCAGACTTCCTGGAGCGTTATGAAGCAGATCCTTTGCGCTATTATTTGTCTATTAACATGCCTGAAACTTCTGACTCCGACTTTACATGGGATGACTTTGTCAGAAGAAACAATGATGAACTTGTTGGCACATACGGTAATCTGGTCAACAGAGTTCTAACGTTAATTCAAAAACTTGAAGGAGGAGTTATTCCTTCCCCCAAAGACCGCGATAAAATCGATGACGAACTAATGACTTATATAAACACCTCTTTCGAAGAAGCAGGAAAACACCTAGAAAACTGTCGATTTAGACAATCAATTAGAACGTCCATGACTTTAGCTAATGCCGTAAACAAATATCTAGAAGTAAAATCTCCTTGGAAAAAAGAAGCTCAAAGTGTTTCTACCACCCTGTGGACCTGTTCTTTGGCTTTGTCTGCATTAGCAATTATGACCTATCCTTTTCTACCTTTTTCTGCACCCAAACTTTTTTCCATGCTAGGTTTCAAAAACGACATACAGACTCAGGGATGGAACTTACCTACACTGGCCCCAGGAACAGCTATCGCCCAACCTACTCCTTTGTTCAAGAAACTAGATGATAAGGTCGCCAAAGAAGAAATTGAAAGAATGATTGGGAAAGCTTAACCCTTATATTGCATCATAATGTCCAATAACACTTTATCTATCACCAACCTCTACACGCATATCAGCGACGATCTCCTAGCCATGGAGGAAAAATTGCGTTCGCTTGCAGATACGTCTCTGATGACTGGACCATTAAGAGCGCTCGTTGATCACATAACCACGTCCGAAGGAAAAAGGTTGAGGCCGGCGTTAACTCTTCTATCATCTCGATTCTCTAAATGCGATTCCCATAAGCCAATATTAATGGCTACAGCCGTAGAATTACTACACATGGCTACACTAATTCACGACGATACAGTTGATAATTCAACACTTCGACGAGGTAAAGCAACGGTCGATAACCTTTGGGGAAAGAACGCTGCTGTATTGATTGGAGATTATCTATTTGCCACCTCAGCAACTTTCGTATGCGACACAGAGAATATTCATGTCATTAAGAGATTTTCTCAGACAATCAGCGAGCTATCGCTAGGAGAGCTTGCTGAACTTTTCAGTGCATTTGAAATTAATCAAACCATGACAGACTATGAGAACCGCATTTACAATAAAACTGCATCGTTGTTTTATACAGCAACGCAATCTGGCGCAATACTAAGCGGAGCAGATACAACTACGATAACAGCTCTTTCCAATTACGGATTGAATATAGGAATGGCCTTCCAGATATTGGATGACATTCTGGACTATGAAGGAACAGCCGAAGAATTCGGAAAGCCTGTAGGAAATGACTTATTACAGGGAACTGTCACCTTACCAGTGCTCTTAATGGCAAAACATTCCCCTCAATCAGTGGAAAAACTTAAACTATTTGAAGAAGTGGGTCGTACTGATCGTATAGCAGAATTTATTAAATCCATCAAGGATTCATCCGTTTTGGATGAATCCTATACGGTAGCCTGGAACTACATCGATAAAGCGTTAGCGGATATCTCTCAACTCCCTGCACAAAGAGAGAAACAAGACTTAGCGGATCTGGCTAATTATCTTAAACAGCGTAAGTTCAAATAAAAGTTGCGCTTGCTTTTCAATACACAAGATGCTACTTCATGTTTACTGAAAAACTCTTATCGAACTAATGCTAGTTTAGCTGCCCGATGTTGATCATCAGCATGATATGAAGACCTTACCAGAGGCCCTGAAGCAACATGGTTAAAACCCATGTTTAAGCCAATCTGTTCTAGCTCTTTAAATTCCTCGGGCGTATAGAAACGGTTAATTGGGATATGCTTCTTGGATGGTTGTAAATATTGCCCTATAGTCAACAAATTGCAATCAACTGCCCTTAGATCTTCCATGGTAGCAGTAAGTTCATCTTTATTTTCGCCCAAACCAACCATTATTCCTGATTTTGTGGCTATATTGGGATCAATCTCTTTAGCTTTAGCAAGGAACTCTAGCGATAAGTCATAGTTGCCCTTCGCCCTCACTTTAGGAAACAGTGACCTAACAGTTTCAATATTATGGTTTAATACATCAGGTTTAGCCTGCATCACACCAGATAGAGCCCACCACTTGCCACCGAAATCAGGAGTCAAAACCTCAACTGAACACTTAGGCAACCTGTTTTTTATTTTCGTTATGCATTCCGCAAATAAAAATGCCCCCCCATCAGGCAAGTCATCACGATCTACTGAGGTGATAACACAATATTCAAGATCAAGATTCTCGACTGTATGAGCAAGCCTTTCAGGTTCATCAAGATCCACAGGCCCTGGCTTACCAGAGGTCACAGCACAATAGCGACAAGCACGAGTACATATATCTCCCAAGATCATAAAAGTCGCAGACTTTCTTTCCCAACATTCTCCGATATTCGGACACTGCGCCTCTTCACAGACAGTGTGCAATTTTTGAGCCCTCATTATAGAACGCAAGGCCCTGTAATTTTCACCACCTGGAGCCCTAACCTTAAACCACTCCGGTAATCGTTTCTTTTCACGAGCTTCATTAGTCATGAAAACAATAATAGCAAATAATCATAAAATGCGTAACCAGTACTTATACCTAGGACATCCAAACTTATATTCCCCAAGAGCAGTTGATTCCTATATCATTAGAAACACTATGGAAAATCTTAACAGTGTATCTGAATGTTTCACGGTTGAAATAGCAGGTTTTGGTAAATTTGGTGAAGGCTTTGCTCTTTACAGAGAAAAACCAGTTTTCGTCCTTGGTGCTATCCCAGGTGAAGTCCTTACTGTTCAACCACTTATAACCAAACGGAAATATATGATCGCACAAATTGTAGAAATAATTAAAGCATCCTCCGAGAGGGTAGTAGCACCATGCCCATATTTCGGACCTTGCTCTGGTTGCCAATGGCAACACATTAGTTATAACTACCAACTTAAAGTGAAAAGAGATTTGGTTTTGGAAGCCTGCAATGACAGTGCCACAATAAAAGATAATATAGTATCACCGACTATACCTTCACCTCGAACCTTTGCTTATAGAAACCATGCTAGATTCACCGTAAGAAATAAAGGGATGATAGGATTCACAAACAGAGACACTAGGCGTTTTATTCCCATTGATAAATGCATGCTAATGGACAACTGGATAAACGAAACATTAGCAAACCTACAATCTCATTGTGCAGAAACATCCCAAATTTCCTTGAGACATGGGACTAATACAGAATCTTATTTGATCCAACCGAAGTTAGTAACAAATCAAATAGATGTGAGAACCGGAGACAAATGGTACGAAGAAAAAGTCTTAGGCCATTTATTCCGCATTTCCTCACCTTCATTCTTCCAAGTAAATACCGAACAACTGAGCATAATAGCTACGCTTATCTCTGAAGAAATGTGTTTCACTGGTGGCGAAATAATCGTAGATGCTTACTCTGGAGTAGGCACATTCTCAGTCTTATTAGCTGGTAGTGTCCAAAAAGTTATAGCCATAGAAGAATCGACTGCCGCTATTGATGACGCGTTAGAGAATATAAAAGGATTTCCCAATATCCAGCTTCGAAAGGGAAAGACTGAACATATATTGAAACAGATCACCGAACCGATCCACACTGTTATTCTCGATCCGTCCAGGGCAGGTTGTGAAGAATCTGTCCTGAAAACCTTGGCAATCATGGCACCAAAAACCATCATTTACGTTTCTTGTGATCCGGATTCATTTGCCAGAGACTTGAAAATACTTGAGGAAGGTAGCTTCGCAATAAGGAAAATACAACCTGTCGACATGTTCCCACAAACCAGGCATATTGAATTGTTAGCCTTTTTGTCTTACACAGGTGAAAATGTATAGTAATAGTGACAATAACCGATGCAAACCAAAACCTGCTACAATGCCGTGTCAAGTTCAGAATCTATAATCTTACCTGAAGATTGACCAGGTTATGTGTTCATAATCAATACAGCTTGAAATACGATCACAATTAGCGTTGATAACGTCTCGGCAACATAAAGGAGGAATTAGTGGACTTTTTATCAATAGGTCCGTTGGAGGTTATAGTAGTAGTGGTTGTTGCCCTGATAGTTTTGGGTCCACAAAAAATGCTAGAGGTCGCACAAAAAGCAGGTAGAAGCATGTCAAAAATGCAAGGGACAGTCAAGAATCTACTCTCAACTGGTGATATAGATTCTGAATCTGATAAAACCCTGCCCAGTCAAGCTACCAAGCCAGACAGCTCAAACCCAGATCATAATCCCAATGACTAATCAACAAAAGTCGATTCAATTTCATCTATCCGAGTTACGGAAACGCTTAGTAATTTGCGTTTCATCTATCATTGTAGGTACGTTTATAGCATTTGCCTTCCATCGTTACATCCTAGACTTTCTCAGCAGGCCACTAGTGTCAGGATCCCAGTCTGGCAATAATGCGCTGGTTTTTACTGAAGTGACCGAGTTTTTTAGCATAACAATGAAGACCTCTATATTAGGTGGCATAATAATCAGTCTTCCAATCCTGTTCTATCAAGTAGTGCTTTTCGTTGCTCCTGGACTTACAAAAAAGGAAAAGAAATATCTCCTGATCTTCCTACCTGGCACAATGATTGCATTTGTTAGCGGGATCCTTTTTGGATATTTTGTTCTTTTACCTCCTGCTTTGCACTTTCTTATAACATTCGGAGAAGGAATTGCAGAACCAATGATTCGAATAGGAAACTACATCAGCTTATTGGTGAATTTACTATTTTGGATGGGAGTAGCATTTGAAACACCTTTCATAATGTTATTCATAGCTAAACTAGGGATAGTACATCCTAAAAAGATGGCTTCATTCAGAAAGTATTCCCTAGTGCTAGCTTTTATATTAGCAGCTTTTATTACACCAACATTTGATCCTGTCAATCAAACAATAGTAGCTTTACCTTTAGTAGTTCTATATGAAATCGGAATACTGATGGCACGTCTTGGAACACGTAGCAAAAAGGATAACGAATAAATATTTCTTAAATCATTATTCATGCCTATTATCAAAGAAACTAGTCCTTTTAGAGTTGCTCAGAGATAAACCAAGTAGTAGAACAGGGCAAGCCTGTCCTGACTATGACACAGATAACTTGGGAAGATATACTTTAGTGGTGACAGCCTTACTTTGAATCTTTTTCGTCTGTTGATGACTCAGTACTAGCCGTAGTAGCTTCTTTTTCACCCGCATCGTCTTCTTTGCCCTCAACGCCTCGCTTGAAAGCCCGCAAACTCTTTCCTATTGCGCCACCAACTTGCGGTAATCTGCCAACACCAAACACAACCAGTACTATTACCAGTATTATAATTAATTCAAGGGGTCCTATTTTTGGCACTTTAGTATCACTCCGCTACTTAAATAACCGATCCGTGGTTCACTTTTCATAAGACCGATAGTCATCATACTAACCAACAAATACACAAATTGCAATGGACTGGTTTAGATTGTCATTTGTTAACACAGGATGTAATATATGGGCTCGATGAGAAGACATTTGACGCTAGTATTGTACACATTTTCTCAAACTAGCAATGATCTTTTCTATAAGAAAATAAATTTACTTCTGTATAACGAGGTTACGTAGTATGGCTGATTTTGATTTGATTGTGATCGGGGCAGGACCTGGAGGATATGTTGCTGCTATACGAGGTGGGCAACTAGGGCTGAAAACTGCTGTAGTGGAAAAAGATGAGGTAGGAGGTATTTGCCTCAACTGGGGATGCATACCAAGCAAATCCCTACTCAAAAACGCTGAAATAGTGCACATTATGAACGATGCTCAAAAGTGGGGTATTTCCTTCGATAATTTCAATGCTGATTATTCTAAAGCTATTGATAGAAGTCGCCAGGTGGTCAAAAAACTTACTGGAGGAGTAAACAGCCTGTTGAAGAAAAACAAGGTCACTGTAATAAAAGGAGAAGCATCTTTCCAAGATTCACAAACAATCACGGTTGGATCAGAAACCTATACCTCTTCCAATTTTATTATTGCTACTGGGGCACGAGCGCGAACAGTTCCCTCATTACCAATCGATGGAGAAGCAATAATTACTAGTAGAGAAGCTCTCGAACTTACTACTGTGCCTAAACGAATTGCCATAGTCGGTGGCGGAGCTACAGGTGTCGAATTTGCATATATATACAATGCATATGGCGCACAGGTCACACTAATTGAAATGCTACCTAATATTTTGCCTAACGAAGATCATGATATAAGTCAGGAATTAAAGAAATCGTTAACTAAACAAGGAATAACAGTTGCTACTGACACAAAAGTGTCAGGCATGAGTTCTAAAGGCAAACTTAAAGTATTAGAACTTGTCACAGGTCAAAACGATAAGACCTCCATAGAAGTTGACAAAGTCTTAGTAGCAATCGGTGTTCAGGGCAATATTGAGGGCCTTAATTTAGAATCCATAGGTGTAAATACTGATCGCACTTACATTACCGTGGATGACGATATGAAAACTGGCATCGATGGCATTTTTGCAATTGGAGATGTTACTGGTAAGATGTTGTTAGCTCATGTAGCCCAGGCCCAAGCGATTTTGGTAGTTGAAAATATAGCTTCAGTAGAAAGTCCTCCTTTGGATTACAATGTCATGCCAAAAGCAGTTTACGCAAATCCCCAGGTGGCTAGTTTCGGAATAACTGAACAAAAAGCTAAGGAAGAACAAATTGAATACCACGTAGGGAGATTCCCCTTTGCCGCGAGCGGGAAAGCTATTGCTTTGGGAGAAACTGAGGGCTTTATTAAGCTAATCATTAGCGAACACGGAGAAATACTCGGGGCTCACTTAATAGGCCATGAAGTTACAGAATTACTTGGTGAGTTGAGCCTGGCTAATCTATTAGAAGGAACCACCGAAGAGACGGGCTGGCTTGTTCACTCCCATCCTTCGATTAGTGAAGTTATTAAAGAAGCAGCACTGCAAGCTGAGGGTAAAGCAATACATATATAAACAAACTCAGTTAAAATTAAACAGACTATGAGTATTGGAGTAATCTGTACATGGCGAAAATAAAGAATAACCAATCTAAAGAAAAAGGGCTGGAGAGCTATACCAAGGAACAATTGACTATCTTCTATCGACAAATGTTTCAAATCAGACGTTTTGAAGAATCTGCAGAAGAACAATACATGAGAGGTAACATCCGAGGATTTCTCCATGTTTATACAGGGCAAGAGGCTGTAGCTGTTGGGGCTATATCAGCATTACGTAAATCCGATTATCTTGTGACCCATTACAGGGATCACGGCCACGCTCTAGCTAAAGGATTAGCTTCTAAGTCAGCTATGGCTGAGTTATTTGGTAAAGCTACCGGATGCAGTAAAGGCATGGGTGGTTCAATGCACCTTTTCGACAAATCAATTAATTTAATGGGCGGGTATGCCATAGTAGGAGGCCAATTACCTATTGCCACTGGCCTCGGTATTTCATCCAAAGAGCTGGGTAAAGGCCAAGTTGTAATGGTGTTCATGGGTGACGGAGCACTTAACGAAGGAGAACTACATGAGTCTCTCAATATGGCGGCAATATGGAATCTTCCCGTTATTTTCTACTTGGAAAACAACCTTTACGGAATGGGTAACCATACGACAGACGTCTTTGCTGTAAAGGAGCTCAAGAAAGTTTCTGAGCCATTTGGTATTCCTAATCTTGAAGTTGATGGCATGGATGTTATAGCAGTTAATCAAGCAACTCAGGCTGTTGTTGAAAAAGTCAGAAAAGGATCAGGTCCTTTCTTTATAGAAGCAAAGACATACAGATTCAGGGGCCATTCTGTAGCAGACCCTTCAAATTACAGGGGCAAATCAGAAGAGGAAACATGGAAGAAAAGAGACCCAATTACATCCCTTGAAACCAGTATGATACAATCTGGACTAGTTGAAAAAGATGAAATCTCAAATATCCGAAGTTCGGTTGAAGAAGAAATAGCCGATGCTGTGAAGTTCGCGTTGGAAAGCCCCGATCCTGAAGACGCAACCCTTTACCATAATGTTTACGATTCTTAGGAGAAATATTAATGCCAACCATCACCATTAGGGAAGCCTTGACCAAGGGCCTTAAAGAAGCTCTCGATAAAGATCCTTCAGTTTTTATAATGGGCGAAGATATTGGTCCGTATGGGGGAGCCTATGCCGTTACCAAAGGATTCCTAGAAGAATACGGTGCCGAAAGAATCAAAGATACCCCTATCGCTGAGTCAGTAATGGTTGGAGCAGGTACTGGAGCAGCTATGGGAGGAATGAAGCCAGTAGTGGAACTCATGACTATAAACTTTGGGCTTTTAGCTATGGATCAAATAGTCAATCACGCAGCAAAAATCCGATATATGTCTGGGGGTCAATTCAGTGTCCCCTTGATCATAAGAGCTGTCACCGGTGGTGGTGGTGGCCTCGCAGCCACTCATTCACAATGCCTTGAAGGGTGGTTCGCTTCTGTTCCAGGGCTTAAGGTAGCAACTCCTGCTACTCCGTATGATGCGCTGGGTTTACTAAGGTCTTCATTTGAGGATAATAATCCCATACTATTTGCAGAACATGCTCTAATTTACGGGGTAAAAGGAGAAGTTCCTGAGGATTACTACACGGTGCCCTTCGGGAAGGCAGAAACTGTAATTGAAGGATCATCCGTAAGTTTGATAGCGTACTCTCGTATGGTACATGTAGCCACTGAGGCAGCAGCTGAGCTCGCCAAAGATGGTATTTCATGCGAGGTTATTGATATAAAGACCCTACGGCCATTCGATATTGAATCTGTAGCAAACTCTGTTCGTAAAACAAATCGCGCGGTGGTGGTTGAAGAAGCATGGAAAACTGGCGGATTCGGAGCCGAGATTGCAAGCCAGATACAAGAAGTTGCTTTTGAAGACCTAGATGGGCCTATACTACGAATATGCGGAGAAGAGGTCCCTCAGCCCTACAATAAGAAGCTCGAAGCAATGTCAATTCCAGATGCGGCAAAGGTCGTGTCTTCAGTGAAAAGTCATTTCTCGCTTTAAGACACATTAATACTACAAATACTATCTTTGATATCTCTTTAGGGGGTCAAAATTGGCTAGTGAAATTATAATGCCTCAAATGGGCTACGACATGAAAGAAGGAAAAGTTGTCCGTTGGCTTAAAACTGAAGGAGATACTATTGAACGCGGTGAAATCATAGCAGAAATTGAAACTGACAAAGCAGTCGTTGAAATGGAAGCATATGCAGAAGGTCTGTTGCGATCAATAATAACTAAAGAAGGTGACTCTGTTCCAGTTGGCTCTGTAATAGGATACATTGGTACTGCGGATGAAGTCATACCCGAACCAGACACCAAGGCTAGCTCTAGCGACGCATCCAGCGGATCCGACCCTAAAGAGCAAGAGTCAACTCCATCACAAATCACGGATACAACTACCGTAAACTCAGAAGTCCGTGCTTCCCCGATAGCTAAGAAACTAGCAAAAGATCTAAATGTTGACCTATCCACAGTAAAAGGAACTGGCCCTGGTAATCGCATAACTAAAGAAGATGTCCTTGCTGCCAAAGACTCAACGGCTTCAGTTATTAGTAACCAATTAGTTTCCAAAGGCCACGATTCCGAGGGCCATCTTCCAGTAGGATCAGAAAAAGAGCTCAGCAAAATGCGTTTGGCTGTAGCCAAGGTAACAACACAAAGCAAACAAGAAATACCTCATTTTTACGTGTCTGTAGATATCGATATGACTCATTCAGTTGAAACACGCAAGCAACTAAATGAAAAACTTGCCGGTCAAATAAAAGTAAGCATTAATGATCTTATAGTAAAAGCTTGTGCACAGGCACTAAAAAAATACCCTTCATTTAATTCAGTTTATGTCGACGGAAAAATTAAGACTGCTGCTGACATTAACATTGGCATTGCTATTGCACTTGAACAAGGTCTTATAATGCCAGCCATAACCAACTGTCAGAATAAGTCTATTCCTGAAATTTCCATCGCAAGTAAAGATCTTATCGATCGAGCAAATCAAGGAGTTTTAAAAGGTGATGAGTATACATCTGGGACTTTCAGTGTCAGCAACTTAGGCATGTTCGACGTCGATAACTTCATAGCTATCATCTACCCAGGCCAAAGTGCTGTCTTAGCAGTAGGAACTATTCGTTCCAAACCAGTCGTAGAGAATAATCAAATCATGATTAGAAGCATTATGCATGCGACTGTCTCTGTTGACCATAGGGTATCAGACGGAGCAGAAGCAGCTAAGTTTATCGGAGAGGTCAAGTATTACCTTGAAAACCCGATTTCCCTAATGCTCGACTAAATATTTCCAACTTACTGGAAAGTGTTTTTCTGTGAACTCAGAAATGAGCTGAGCCACGTATCTTGTTTCTTCTTGCGCATCGTCAGCAATTCTCAAATTACATATTCGAGCAAAGGCGTAAAGGCTTCCAGTCCAATACCACTCAGTGTACATGGATTGAGGTAGAATAATCCGTGCAAGCTCGGGAGCAACATCGTTACCATTCACCAGTAGCTGATATAGATCTAATGCCTCTTGATGGAGAGATTTAATTCTACCCAGAAGACCCGCTTCCAACTTTGCCATCTCAGTACTGGAACCCTGTTTTTTATTTTGAGGCCTTTTTCTCCAGTCATGTTCTTCCAGCATGTAGAACTCCGGCACATAATCTACGTATCTCCTACTCACTTCATTCCACACCAATCCAACTTGATGCTTAACCAATTGCCTAGCTACAAATACGGGTGCCTTAATCCTAAATTGTAACTGAGGATGACCGAAAGGCGTCCAGTGACCATGGACAGCAAGATACTTAATCAGTTTTTCGTCTCCCTCTTCAAATACTTCTTTATTTTTATTAAAACTGACTCTAGCGGCATTCACTACAGTCAAATCAGATCCCATTACGTCAATCAATTCGACTTTCATAATCGTTCTCCATATCAAAATCCTCTCTACTGCGTCCTGATAAGCGTCCTAAAAAATACTACCACCAATAGAACCACAACGACAGTCATAATTCCAATCACTATTATAGCTGTGCCCACATCTAACACCTCAGCCAATGCTCCAGCAAAAAGTGTTCCAATAGTGGTGAAACCCTGCTGCATGACATAAAGTGCAAGTATCCGGCCCCTAAAAAGATCAGTAGTGTGAAGTTGCAAAAGTGTCTGTATCAAAACTCTGCCTACAATATTGCAGATTCCGATAAATAACAGGATACCAGTGGCAAACAGGAATCCTTTAGAAGTACCCAAGACAACAATCCCAATACCTACGAGTACACTAACAGTGACTAATGCTGAACCTTTTCTTGAAAAATTGCTTAGAGATGCTAATGACAATGACCCGACCAGAGCCCCTACACCTACTGCAGACATCAGAATCCCTAATCCTCTAGCATCAACCCCAAGTACGTCAGCAGCAAACACGGGCATCAATTGAATAGTAGACATAACAAACAAGGGAAAGACCAAGCCTATTAATACCAAGGCGATCAACACTTGGCTACCCATAACATATTGAGCCATCAAACGAAGGTTTTCACCTATACTTGCAGGAAGGTTTTTTTCTGTTGTAGATTCGGATAACCGGACTGCCCATATACAAGCCGACATCCCCAAATAGGCAAAGCTTTGAAGGAAAAAGCTAGCTTCTACTCCAAAGTAAGTTATTAAGAGGCCTGCAACAGAAGGACCCATAATCATATTAATATTGAAAGCCATAGTTTGTAGTGCGACAGCATTAGGTAACATGTGTTTTGGAACTACTGCTGCAACCATTGATTGCCTGATAGGCTGAGAAAAGGACCACATCACACCATTAACAAAGGCGTAAATAGCAGCTACCCACCATTTAGCGAGTTGAAATAAAATCGTAACACTAAAGAGCAATGCCCAAATACTAATCAATATATGCATTAAGGCTAGTAGAGTTCTCCGGTTGAACCGATCCGCAGCCAAACCACCACCTAAACCTGCAATTACAAACGGCACATTTCTAGTTGCGACTACAACTCCAACCAAAAAAGGGGAATTGGTTATCTCAAAAACAAACCAACCTAATGATGCTTGATGCAGCCATACACCAAATGCAGCTGAATAGGTACCTAGCCATAAATACCGATAATTCCTTCTCTTAAAGGACTCAAAAGTGCCTAATGAAGAGGCAAAAGATACCCTAGACTTACTTTCTTTCATCTCTTGTGGAATTTTAATCAAAGCTAGCAGGCAATCAAGAACAATGTATGCGCTCTTACTTTCCGATCTTTACGCTGAGGACTTTTCTTCCTCAGCAACATACTTGGAAGGACATTTAACCAAGATATTCTGTACTTGGAATACACTCTCTTCGTCAAATGAGCCTTCTAATACTAATTGGGAATTTTCGTTGAAGAACAGATCCGGCAGAACCCCAGAAAAGTGAGCCGTCATAATAGATATATCATCCGTAACATCAAAATGGGATTCTATTCTATCCCCCCCACGAACAAAACTCGCTTGAACTAACTTCCCGTTCACCCGAATTACTGTATCCTGGTCTGAACTCTGACCGACAGCTTCAGTAACAGTCAGGTAATATACTGCAGCACCTTTCATTGCATCATAGGTGAAGTACGATAGTACGGCAACTACCAATGCTATAAAAATAAAATACTTCCTTCTTGTGGTCAAAACAACTCCACTTTTAAGACATTTCCTGTAAATAGTTTAAGATTAAAAACAGATTTTTCATCAACAGCTTATGGTACAGGCTAACTTTTATCCAATGTTACTTGTAATTGTTCTATCTCTGATTGTAAGTCTTTTTGCTTAGTCTTTAGAAAGATCACATAGACAAAGAACCCCAGCCATAAAACTAGGTAAGCAGAAAAGAGGAAAATTAAATTATTTGTAGATTGAGAAGTAACACTGTTAGCCGCAAGAGAACATAAGGTGGTTAAGCACAGTAGAGACAGCAATATTTTCTTCATTATCTTTTATTACACCCTTTCATGATTACTCTGATCAACTATTATTGCTATTTTACGTTCTGCTGACAAGATATTGTACCTGATATTAAGCAAAACAAAGAAAAGTACAGTGAACACTAACACTGAGAAATACAAAGTTATTCGCATAGGATCAGGCAAAGCATTAGAGGGATCAGAGGCAGGACCAACCATTTGCTGCGGGTGAATGGTTCTCCACCAAATAGTAGATGCATACACGATCGGAATGTTAAAAAATCCTAATATACCTATAACTGCGGACCAGCGCTCTGCTCTCTTGTCAGAACCAGCATAAGCTCTGACCATCAAATAGGCTGAATATATTAGCCACATGATCAACGTTGTTGTAAGCCTAGGATCCCAAGTCCACCAAACACCCCAAACAGGTTTAGCCCAAATAATACCTGAGAGTAAGAAAATAGTGGTGAACAATATCCCTACTTCTGCTGATGCATGAGCGATTCTATCAGCCTTATCGCTACGCTTAATAAAGTACCAAGTACACATGCAAAAAACGATAAAGAACGCAAAAAATGACACCCATGCAGCTGGTACGTGCAAATACAAAATTCTTTGAATATCCCCTAAAGCCGTATCACGAGGAGCCCATAGGAATATAACCCAAAGGTCGGCTACAAGAAGTACACCTGCTAGTAAAAGCCAAAAGTTACCAATAGCAGAACAAATAGGCATGCAAAGTTTTTTAATCAATGTCATCAAATTACTCTTCCAGTATAAAATCAAAGCACAATCCGGCCAGCACAAAGAACACTATGTCAAATATAAGAAGCATTTGCAGCCAACCTCTTATGTCACCCAATCCACTTCCCCCCAAAACTAACTCGGTTGATGCTACTGCACAAATTATTATAGGGATAATCATTGGAAAAAACAAAATAGGAAGCATAACTTCTCTAGCTTTGGTATTTACCGAGATCGCAGATAGCAGTGTTCCGACCACAGCAAGGCCAAAAGTTGCAATCATCAAAATCAATGCAAACTCTATATTAAGAAGATTTATTTCAAAAAGAATCGCCAAGACAGGAAGCATCAATAGTTCAACAAACAACATCAAAAGGTAATTCAACAAATAGAACAATACCATCCAGATCTTTTTTTACTTACAGAAACCAATCAAGCTTGGTTGACTTCTATAGATAAAGTATTTCACGAAAAATACCCCTATCAAATTAAAGTGCCACTCCCTAATACGTACGGCATGTTGCTTTATTCAAAAAAGCAATTGTTTCAACCCCAAACTCACTATTTAATTGAAGATAGTATACCTTCCTTAGACTTTAAAATAAAATTAAAAAACAGATTGGTACAAGTATATGTGATTCATCCCAAGCCACCTATGCCCCAACATGCCAAAACTTCTAAAAAGCGTGATGCAGAAATGATGCTGATCGCTAAAAAAATTCATGAGCACCCTAATCAACCTCATGTAGTTATGGGTGATTTTAATGATGTAGCTTGGTCCAGAACCACCACCCTTTTTCAAGAAGTAAGTCAGTTATTAGATCTAAGAAAAGGACGAGGCTTTTTTAATACTTATGATGCCAATAGTTTTCTCATGCGATGGCCGTTAGACCATATATTTGTCTCTAAAGAGTTTCGGTTAAACAAAATTGAACTAGGTAAGGACAACCACTCCGATCATTTCCCTATTTATACACAACTTCTTTTTGAACCGGAAAAAGCTAATTCTCAAGAAAAGAAAGCTCCCTCCAAAAAAGAACTGGAAAAGGAAAAAATGGCCAATTTTCCTACGAACTCAAGGCCATTTTGACGAGTTATAAAAATATTGATAAGGAAAATGAATATGAATGGTATGGTTAAATACCATTTTTCTTTAAGTAACGTTAAATAATCGTTCATAGATTATTTTAGTATGCTAAGCAGAGTTATCACAATTTTCAAAAGCAACATGAATAAGCTGAAAATTATTATTTTTGTAAGTAAGCACACTGTCTCCTGGAGAATCTATTGGGACAAATTCATATAAAAATCCTAATCTTATTCTCCTGATATTCTTACCTGTCGTTTTCTTGTAGATCTTTAGACCAAATAAAGAAAGTCTTGTTTCGTCTAAAGGTAAGTCAAATCTTAAAAAAGTTTCTTTAATAGCAAGCAGACTTGGACTGGAGGTTCATGCGGGTCATGGATTAACATTTAAATCTGCTAAAAAATTGTCTAAAATTAAAAATATTTCTGAATTTAATATTGGACACTTTCTCATAGCCGAATCTCTATTTATTAGTCTAAGCAA
>CAJWUJ010000005.1 GCA_913047625.1 uncultured Dehalococcoidia bacterium
CCTTAGGACCGTTATAGTTACGGCCGCCGTTCACCGGGGCTTCAATTCAAAGCTTTGGATAAATCCTAACCTCTCCTCTTAACCTTCCGGCACTGGGCAGGCGTCAGCCCATATACATCAGCTTTCGCTTTAGCATAGACCTATGTTTTTGATAAACAGTCGCTTGGACCGATTCACTGCGGCCTATTACCCTTTACTAAGTAAATCAGTATCAAATAACAGGCACCCCTTCTCCCTAAGTTACGGGGTCAATCTGTCGAGTTCCTTAACGAAGGTTCTTTCGTTCACCTTGGGACTTTTATCCCTGCCTACCTGTGTCGGTTTGCGGTACGGTCGCTCATGTTATTAATAACGAGGATTTTCTTGGCAACATAGGATCAGCAAAATTCCTTTGAGCTAAGCTCTCTAGTTTTTGTTTTCCTCAACTAAAATACCAGACGGATTTACCTATCTGGTCATCATCTACAAAAACAAACATACCATGTCCAATAGGTATGCTTTACTTACCTTCTTGCGTCCCCCCTTTATTTTAAACACAACATGAACGGTTCGGGAATTTTGACCCGATGTCCATCGTGTTCGCTATACGCTACCACTTAGGCCCGACTAACCCTACGATGATCAACATTGCGTAGGAAACCTTGGGCTTCCGGTGTCGTGGATTCTCACCACGATTGTCGCTACTCATGCCTGCATTCTCACTTCTCAGCGCTCCACCAAAACTCACATTTCAGATTCAGTGCACTGACAACGCTCTCCTACCGCTTCTTATTAAAAATAAGAAACTCACAGCTTCGGTGCTGAACTTTAGCCCCGTTACATTTTAGGCGCTAAAAACCTCGACCAGTGAGCTATTACGCTTTCTTTAAAGGGTGGCTGCTTCTAAGCCAACCTCCTGGCTGTTTGTGGATTCTAACTTCCTTTCCCACTTAGTTCAGACTTAGGGACCTTAGCTTGTGATCTGGGCTGTTTCCCTTTTGACAATGGAGCTTATCCCCCACGGTCTCACTGCTAAACATCATCTTAAGGCATTCGGAGTTTGGTTGAACTTGGTAGGCTTACGCCCCCTTATCCATCCAGTGCTCTACCTCCCTAAGACTAATTTAACGCTGTACCTAAATACATTTCGGAGAGAACCAGCTATCTCCGGGTTCGATTGGCATTTTACCTCTACCCACAGCTCATCCCAGCAATTTGCACTTTACACGGGTTCGGTCCTTCACCAAGATATTATCTTGGCTTCAACCTGGCCATGGGTAGCTCACCCGGTTTCGGGTCTAATCCAAACAACAAATTCGCCCTATTCAGACTCGCTTTCGCTACGGCTCCAGAACTTTTATCCTTTAACCATGCTATTTAAATTAACTCGCAGGCTCATTCTTCAATAGGCACGCAGTCACCTTTAAAAAAGGCTTCTACGGCTTGTAGGTATATGGTTTCAGGTCTATTTCACTCCCCTCCCGGGGTTCTTTTCACCTTTCCCTCACGGTACTGGTTCACTATCGGTCGCAAAGGGTATTTAGCCTTGGAGGGTGGTCCCCCCATATTCCCACGGGATTCCACGTGTCCCGCGGTACTCAAGGTCGCATCAGGAGCCATTTCTCTTTCGCCTACAGGACTTTCACCTTCTACGGTTACCCTTTCCAGGGACCTTCGACTAGAGAAACGGTTTCTTACTCCTCGGGATTGCTGAGGCTCTCCCAGACACGCCTTAAAACACCCTATAGACATAGGACCTCAGTCCACTAAGCCTATAAGGTTTGGGCTCTTCCCCGTTCGTTCGCCACTACTTAGGGAATCTCGGTTGATTTCTATTCCTCGAGGTACTTAGATGTTTCAGTTCCCTCGCTTACCCGCTCTAACTTAAGGGTTAGGTTAGAGCTATCCCGAGTTCATCGGGATAGGTTTCCCCATTCGGGAATCCCCGGTTATGCTTGCTAGACAGCTATCCGAGGCTTTTCGCAGTCTTACCACGCCCTTCATCGGCCCTTTGCGCCAAGGCATCCACCATGAGCTTGTAGTAACTTGATCCACATATACAAGCCCGTTAATCTCTCTATTAAGTTTTTAAAGAACAAGAATGGCGACCGAGTGCTCTCAGCCGCCATCGAGAATGCAATCAGTTCTAGAACTAATATTTGTATCAGGTCTTCAGCTTCTTGCACCCCCTATTAGCATCATAGGATTATCACACATGGTATATACTAAGTCAATACATGTATAACCCTATTTCAATATAGAATCAAGATCCTGTAATAACTATCTTTCCTGAAAATTTTCTGGACTCCATCAACTCATGAGCCTCACCAACTTTATCTAAGCTAAATACTGCTCCGACCACTCCATGGAGTTCGCCTCTATTTATAACTTCCATCATGTCTACAAACGAGCGTCTAGTTCGACCTCCACTTCCCATCAGGGTTAAAGGCCTACCCGACAACAAAGATAAATCTATATCTGCACTAGAGCCAGAGGTTGTCCCAGTTATAACCAATCTTCCTCCAGCCTTAAGACTAAGGAGATTTTGTTGCCAAACTGCGGCTCCTACCACATCCAAAATCATATCTACCAATCTACCGCTATTCATATCCCTCACTGAATTACTAAAATCTGGATTAGTAGTGTAGTTAATCCCATAGTGAGCTCCTAATCGAATCGCCTGATCAATTTTTTCATCCGTACTAGCAGTAGTTATAATTTTCGCCCCTATCCGTTTAGCAATCTGTATTGCAGCGCTACCAACCCCACTACCACCAGCTTGAATTAAAATTGTTTCCCAGGGTTTTAGATCACCTTTTACAACTACGCATTGCCAAGCGGTATGGAAAGCAAGAGGCATAGCTGCAGCTTCTTCGAACCCAATATCATCTGATATCTTATGGACATTTACAGCAGGTACAACACAAAATTCTGCGTGCCCTCCATCTAAATCTACACCTATCCTCATCTGATTGCTGCAAAATTGATCTTCGCCCAAAATACAATATCTACATTTATCGCATTTAACCCTATTGTCAACCAAAACTCTGTCTCCAGTCTTAAACCCAGAAACCTCTTTACCAAAACCTACAATTTCGCCGGACATGTCACAACCCAATATCCTAGGGAAATTTCCTGGGACTCTGCCCCTACCGCTTCTGACACCAAGATCAAGATGATTGAGCGCACTAGCTTTTACATTTATGATCACCTCATTACTTTCCGGTTGAGGATCAGGCATATCTCCATACACAAGCTTATCAATGCCTCCAAATTCAGTTATATACACCGCTTTCAATTTCTCCTCCATTCGTCCAAAGCTAGAGTTAGTATTAATATAGAATGCCGTTATATGGGTGAATGATTTGGCTTATACACCCTATTCAAGGTAAACTAGCGAAATATTCCCTCGGAAACTTCCCGAGTGCTAGAATCTAATTTACAAAGAGATTCCGTGTATATCCTATTAGACGATACAAATTATATACTCTGAGATGAAGGTTTAACATCATGAGAAACAATATAATACTTACTGGCTTCTCTGGAACCGGAAAATCCGATGTGGGATATATTGTCTCCCAAATCATGAATTGGACCTTCTTGGACACAGATCAGGAAATAGAGAAAAGAGCCTCAATGGCTATACCTGACATATTCGAAAAACGCGGAGAAGCTGAGTTTCGTAGACTCGAAAAAAGTGTTATTGCAGAAACTTTGAAATTTTCTGAATCTGTTATCTCTACAGGTGGTGGGGCCATAATTGACGAAGAGAACCTCTATAATATGAGAAAAACTGGATTCATAATATGCTTAGAGGCAAAGGCTGAGACGATAAACACTAGGATTAGCCATCAACTAAACGACAAGAGTAGTAGTAGGCCGCTTCTAGCACAGGGAGATACGAATCAGAATATACCTCGACTCAAATCCCAAAGACAGTACAAATATTCAATGGCTGACTGGACTATCCATACAGATAACCTAACGCCCTTAGAAGTTGCAAGAGAAGTAGTAAGAGCATGGGAGATCAACAGGGACTCTTCAGAATACGAGGAGCGCTATAATCACTCCTCAAAGAAACCTTCGTTCAAAGTATCTACTGAATCTCTGTCATATCCCGTTTTCGTCGGTAACGGAATTCTATGTCAGGCATCAGAATTTTTAGACACCCCTCAACTATCAGGTCAAGTTTTTGTCATATCAGACGAAGTCCTAAAAGATACACATCTAGTTACTCTGTTGAACTCTCTGTCAATATCCAATATTGATGTAAAGACATTCTTGGTTCCATCTGGAGAGCAAAATAAGACGATTAACAAAGCCCAAGAAATATACAACTGGCTAACTGAGAATAAAGCGGAACGATCTAGCATCTTGTTAGCGTTTGGTGGAGGTGTAATAGGAGATCTCACCGGTTTTGTAGCTTCTACATTCCTGCGAGGAGTGAAAGTTATACAAGTCCCGACATCACTAGCTGCTATGGTAGACGCATCTATTGGTGGGAAAACAGCAGTGAACCTTCCCCAAGGTAAGAATTTAGTTGGGGCTTTTCACCAACCTATAGCAGTTCTCGCTGATTTAGAAACACTCAAAACACTTTCTGATAGAGAGCTCGCATCTGGCTGGGCTGAGGCCATCAAACATGGATTAATCTTAGACAGAGATCTGTTCCATCTATTCGAAACTAAAGCTCAAGATATAAACTCGCTAGATCCAGATATATCCGAAGATATAATCAGCAGAAGCATGGAAATCAAAGCTAGAGTGATCGAGCAAGATGAACGGGAGATCACTGGAAAAAGGATGATACTAAATTATGGTCATACTATAGGTCATGGACTAGAGGCAGCATCCCAATACGGGACGCTTTTGCACGGTGAAGCCGTATCAATCGGGATGATGGGAGCAGCCATGATAAGCTACCATATGGGACTACTATCACAAAGTATTTTGGATAGGCAAAGATCAGTCTTGCAAAACTTCAACCTGCCTGTCACCTACAATAATATAGACCCAGAAGATATACTCAAAGCGATCCGACTTGACAAGAAAGTTACTTCGAAGAAAATAAGCTGGGTACTACTTGAAGATATTAGCAAAACTTCTATACATACTAATGTACCTGAAGAGCTGGTGAAAGAGACCGTATACTCACTCCGTACATGAACAGGAGTCTGGAATAATATATGAATACTGCTGTGATATATATAAGGCTACTTAAACCCAGAGAGACGTTGCTGCTCGCTATTATAGGATTATGCACAGCGATCATTGCAGGGGAGGGATCCCCGCCCATGGACAGATTCTTACTAGCAGCGGTAACTATAATAATTGGAAGTGGTGGAACCAACGGTCTAACTAACTATCTCGATAGGAATGTAGATGCGATGATGAAGAGAACCCGTCATAGGGTTATACCATCTGGACTTATCACTCCTGAAAAAGCTCTTATATGGGCAGGCAGCTTAGTGATAATTGGACTAGCACTGGCATTATACCTACACCCGTATGCATTCATAGCCGGCATATCAGGAGTGACGGCAGGGCTAATGTTCCGTAAAACATGGGCGACCCACTTCCTGGGAATACTATCTTCTTGCGGTCCACTGATAGTAGGATGGTTCGCCATAAACCCTGATGTAAGTCCGACGATATTACTCCTATGTCTCATAATATTACTCTGGCTACCAATCCATGTATGGAACCTTATGATAGCTGCTAGAGATGACTACCTTAGTGCTGGCGTAGATATATTCCCACTCAACCAAGGCGTGGATTTGACTGCTAAAGTATCGCTAATACTATCAATAATCCTGTTTGCTACATGTATGCTCTTATACGTAGCTGGGGAATTTGGAACAGTCTACCTAATATGCTCACTGATTGGATGCTCTATGATGGTTTGGGCGACTTTCAATATGATGCAATCCAAAGACAAGGATGCTGCATATAGAGCTTTCAGAGTATCGGCTTTTCCTTTCCTGCTTCTAATCTTCGTCGCTCCATGCATAGATCTATGGATAACAGGCATAAGTTAATATGGATTATCAAAGCTATGAAGCAACAATAACTTCAATAGTCGATGAATCCCCATCGGTAAAATCTTTCGGCATGTCATTGAGTGGTCCTAATTTCGACTTTTTCCCAGGTCAGTATATAGACCTTTTTGTGGATACACCTACCGGCATTGTGGTAGGCGGATATTCTATAACTTCGTCGCCTATAGATAACAATAATAATATCAGTATTGCTGTTAAGAAAATCGATGGTGCACTCGCAACGATACAACTCCACGATAAAACAAATATCGGAGATGTATTCCAATTGCAAGGCCCCGGCGGCGATTTCTACTACGACAAAGACAATAAGAAGCCTGTTGTACTAATAGCAGGTGGGATAGGTATAACTCCATTCATTAGCATGACAAAATACATAAACAAGACGAACCCAACTTTGCCCATTGTACTAATACACAGTGCTAAGATCCCATCAGAGCTGATATTCAAGAAAGAAATATCTCAAATCTCAAAACTGAATCCTAATGTCGAATCAATATTTACTATAACTCAACCTGATCAAAGCATGAGTAAGTGGAATGGAAGGACAGGTAGAATAGATAAATCACTACTTTCCGGTTTCACTTCTGACAATTCGCATCTATTCCTGATAAGCGGTCCTGATGCAATGCAAGAATATGTTGAATCTAATCTAATTGATCTAGGGGTTTTACAGAGTAATATAAGAAGAGAAGCTTGGTAGCTTTACTCTCAAATTGACGGGTGACTTGAAATACAACCATACTTTTCAGTAATATTATGGACTCAAAAAGAACTCAACGGGAGTGGGATACCGTAATATGAACTCCTTAAGACAGATAACCCTATTAGCCCCCAAAGATAGAAGGATTAATCTAGAAAACCCGGAAGGGGATGGATTAATGCTTGAATTCTCTGATGACGCCAACTCTGTAGATATATCTATCGATAATAACCGTCCATCGCTGGTAGTTATAGATTTGGGAGCTTTCTGGGCATATCAATGCACAGCTATTATTCAGAAATGTTACGAATATCAGATCCCAGTGCTAGGAATATTACCCGAAGACTTTGATCTGGATTTGATAACGTCTCTAAATCTTTCGGACTTTATATTTTGCCCATTCACTCAGAGAGAATTCAAGACTCGTATTCAAAGATTAATTTCCAGACAAACAAGCGTAAATGAGTCTAGCATTATAAGAGTAGGGTCTATGAGAATAGACCTGGACAGCTATGAAGTTACGATATCCGGTGATAAAGTGATATTAACATATAAAGAGTTCCAGTTACTCTGCCTCATGGCGAACACCCCTGGCAGGGTCTACTCACGTGAGGCACTTCTAAGCAGCGTTTGGGGATATGATTATTTTGGCGGAACTAGAACGGTGGATGTACACATAAGAAGATTGCGTAGTAAGATAGAAAACAAAGGTAGTATATTCATAGATACGATAAGAAACGTTGGTTACCGATTCAATCACCCAATAAAATAGGGGTCTACCTACCGTCTCTTATTTGAATATATGAATATATACTGGATAGATTTAACATATATGTAACACCACATCACGGACGTACTACCGATGAGATGTTATTATAACTAGAGATAGCTCTCCATAAATCTGGGTTCGACATTCCCATATGAGAAATATGGACAGGCATAACCTGGGCGGAGAAAAGCTAATGGATAAACTACCAAAATACATAGAACTTAAATGGAGGTGATCTAATGGTGTACAAGGCAGAATACTTATGGTTAGATGGTACTACTCCCTCAGCTAGGCTCAGGTCAAAAACAAAAGTAATAGCTGACGGCGAGCTTCCCCCAGTATGGGGATTCGATGGATCCAGTACCCAACAAGCCTCAGGAGATAATTCGGATGTAGTACTCAATCCTGTGCTAACCGTACCAGATCCAATACGTGGCGGTAACAACGTTATAGTAATGACAGAAACCCTGCTAACCGATATGACTCCACACCCAACCAATACTAGGGCAGCATGCGCAGCGGCGTCTAACAAGTTTGCTAGTCTAGACACATGGTTTGGCATAGAACAGGAATACACATTCTTCCAAGGATCCTCACCTCTGGGCTGGCCGTCCAACGGTTACCCTGCCCCACAAGGTGACTACTACTGTGGTGTAGGGGCGGATGTGATTTTCGGTAGAGATATTGTAGAAGAGCATATGGATGCCTGTATAGCAGCCGGACTACATATAGCAGGTATCAATGCAGAAGTGATGCCTGGTCAATGGGAATTCCAAATTGGACCCATTAACACCCCTCAAGTCGCTGATGAACTTTGGATAGCAAGATGGCTACTGTCTAGGATAGCAGAGGATTTTGATGTTACAGTCTCCTTAGACGCTAAACCAGTACAAGGTGACTGGAATGGAGCCGGGGCACACACAAACTTTTCTACTAATCAAATGAGGGAAAACTATGAAGCATGTGTTGCTGCAGCGGAGGCCCTGGGAACGAATGCCGCTGAACACATTGCCAACTACGGAGCAGGCATTGAGCAGCGCCTTACTGGAAAACACGAAACCGCTAGCTATAAGGATTTCTCATATGGAGTATCTGACAGAGGAGCTTCTATCCGAATCCCATGGCAAGTTGCTAGAGACCAAAAAGGATATATTGAAGATAGAAGGCCAAATGCAAACGTAGACCCATACGTATCTACCCGATTAATAATCGAAACCGTCTGCGGTGCTATAAAGAAATAAGCCAACAGCTTCTAATTAGCCTCACGAGGGACGGCCGGGCTTAATGCCCGGCCGTCCCTTAT
Organism: uncultured Dehalococcoidia bacterium; assembly: GCA_913047625.1. Taxonomy (GTDB): domain Bacteria; phylum Chloroflexota; class Dehalococcoidia; order Lucifugimonadales; family CAJWUJ01; genus CAJWUJ01. Next base: position 8,811 of record CAJWUJ010000005.1, read on the forward strand.
AGCAGAATGGACAATGACAACATTCGCACTCAAAAACCATATGCATTATTATCGTTATATATGGCCCACATATGACTCTTTCCGTATTTTCGAAGCCACATACTTACGTTTTATTAGCTTTTCCATAACAAGCAGCTACACTATGGATATCCGCTTCTTTACAATTAGGCACCTAAGAGGATAAAATTACTTTTTATGGCTGAGATTGACACAAACTTCACAATCTCATATAGTGTGTCTTCTTATTAATACAGCCACTTAAATAGGTGAGGATTTGCAGTACACGGATGAATCTAAATCATATGTCCTAAGAACAGTCAGAGAAAATGATGTAAAATTCATAAGGCTATGGTTCACGGATATTCTGGGAGCCCTGAAGGGCTTTGCTATAAACGCCCAGGAATTAGAAGACGCCTTAGAGCATGGTGCAAGCTTCGATGGATCTTCTATTCAGGGATTCGCTCGCATAGATGAAAGCGATATGATAGCAATGCCCGACCCTTCAACGTTCCGTATACTGCCTTGGCGGCCACGCCAAAATGCTGTGGCAAGAATGTTCTGCGATATACTCACCCCTGAAGGAAAGCCCTTTCCTGGAGACCCTCGATATATACTCAAGAATAATTTGGACAGAGCTGCAAAAATGGGCTTTACATTTTATGTTGGGCCGGAATTAGAATACTTCTATTTCAAAGATGCAACTTCTACCAAATTCTTAGATTCCGGAGGGTATTTTGACCAAACTCCTACGGACATGGCCACAGATCTTAGGCGAGAATCAGTTTTGACATTGGAAGATATGGGGATACCAGTTGAATACAGTCACCACGAAGTCTCCCCGAGTCAACATGAGATAGACCTGCGATACACAGACGCCCTAACAATGGCAGACAATGTAATGACTCATAGGCTCATAATAAAGGAAATAGCAGCTAGCCATGGAGTCTATGCGACCTTTATGCCAAAACCAGTTTCAAATATAAATGGCAGTGGAATGCATGTACATCAGTCTCTCTTCAAAGGAAATGAAAACGCATTCTTTAAAGCTGATGGCCCTTTTCATCTCTCCGATATCGCCAAGTCATATATAGCTGGACTGATGTACCATGCAAAGGAGATTACAGCAGTTACCAATCAATGGGTAAACTCGTATAAACGATTGGTACAAGGATACGAAGCACCGATATATATATCCTGGGCAAGTATAAATAGATCTGATCTCATAAGAATTCCTGCTTACAATGGGCGCGAAGAATCTGTGAGGCTTGAATACAGGGCACCTGATCCGGCATGCAATCCATATCTTGCATTCTCAGTAATGCTTACTGCTGGCCTAGAAGGAATAGAAAATGGATATCCAGTACCTGAACCGGTTGAGGAGAATATCTACGATATGACAGATCAACAACGCAGGACTAAAGGTATTGAGACTCTGCCTAGCAGTCTATCTGAAGCCATAGCATTGGCTGAAAATAGTACTGTTGTCAGGAAGGCCTTAGGCGATCATATATTCGAAAGCTTCATAAGAAACAAAAGAATAGAATGGGATATGTATCGAGCACAGGTCACTGAATATGAACTGGAGAAATACCTGCCCAATCTATAATGGAGCTTACTCATAATAAAGAGCATCACCAAGGGAGAATGAATTGTTGAATTATCATAAAAACGGCCTATACGATCCTAATTTCGAACACGACGCCTGTGGTGTTGGTCTGGCCGCTAATATCACTGGGGATAGAACACACCAAATAGTAAACAATGGCCTAGAAATACTAGATAATCTGGCTCACAGAGGAGCTTGCGGGTGTGACCCTCTAACTGGAGATGGTGCAGGTATACTAATCCAAAAGCCTCATGATTTTTTCGTGAGAGAATGCAAGAAGTATAATATTGACCTACCCGAAGCAGACAAATATGGCGTAGGCATGGTCTTCCTCCCGCCTAAATCTGAAGATCAAGCACTTTGCATAAAACTAATCGAAGATATCATCACTGAAGAAGGACAATACCTGATCGGATGGAGAGACGTTCCAACAAACGACTCGGAAATTGGATATATAGCTCGAAATTCTCAGCCTTCTATCAAACAGGTATTCATACGCCGCAGCGATAATATCACGAATGAGACAGACCTAGAAAGAAAGCTTTATATAATAAGAAAAGTCATAGAAAATAGATCTGCCGACCTATCTGAAGAAGTCCAGAGCCATTTGTATATAGCTAGCCTTTCTTCAAACCGCATAGTGTATAAAGGACTCCTTGTTAGCACCCAATTGAGGGGATTCTACCCAGATTTATCCGATCTAGCGATGACAAGTGCATTTGCAATAGTGCACTCCAGATTTAGCACTAATACCATGGGATCATGGCGCCTAGCACATCCATACAGGTTAGTATGTCATAACGGAGAAATAAATACCGTAAGAGGGAATATAAATTGGATGACAGCTAGAGAATCTATGTTCTCATCCGAATTCTTCGGAGACGATATAAATAAATTGTTCCCCATAATTACTCCAGGTGCAAGTGATACCGCTTCTTTCGACAACACCTTGGAATTATTATTAGCTACAGGCAGGTCTCTACCACATGCTCTAATGATGATGATACCAGAGGCAACTGGAGAAAATGTGGAAATGCCTCTCGAAAAGAAACATTTCTACGATTATCATTCGTGCCTTATGGAACCTTGGGATGGACCAGCACTTATAGCTGCGACTGACGGTACTAGTATAGGAGTAGTACTCGATAGAAACGGATTACGCCCATTCAGATACGTAGTAACTAAAGATAACTTACTTGTCATGGCATCAGAAGTAGGCGTACTTGATATCCCTCCGGAAGATATAGTTATAAAGGACAGAATCAGGCCTGGACGCATGTTTTTACTGGATACCAAAGAGGCGAGAATAATCGAAGATGAAGAGTTAAAGACTACATTAGCGAACAAACAACCATATGGCACATGGCTCAAGGCCAACAGTCTAAACATAGAAGACCTACCAGATATCACAACTACGACGAGTAAATCTAAGGATTTAAATGCCCTCCAGAAAACCTTTGGCTATACACTAGAAGATATGCAAATAATTCTTGATCCTATGGCATTGAACGGGTCTGAGCCTATTGGGTCTATGGGGAATGATACGCCTCTGGCAGTGCTCTCAGATAAGACCCAATTGATGTTCAACTACTTCAAGCAGCTATTTGCTCAGGTTTCCAACCCACCATTGGATGCAATCAGAGAAGAACTTGTAACGTCACTAGAAGCATTCATCGGTTCAGAACAAAACCTGTTCGAAGAAACTCCTGAACATTGCAAGCAGCTGAGATTACACCAACCGATACTCACAAACGATGAACTTAATAAGATAAAACACATGCCTGACAATCTTATGAAAGTGTCTACCTGTAGTACATTATTTGATACAACTTCTGGAAGCGGATCATTAGAGATTGCAGTAAAGCAACTTTGCGACGATGCGTCAGACGCAGTAGACGCTGGTAATACCATAATCATCCTATCCGACTTGGGTGTAAACGATAGATTCGCTCCTATACCTAGCCTTCTAGCAACATCAGCAGTTCACCATCACCTGATAAGACAGGGTAAGAGGACCAAAGTTGGGTTAGTGGTAGAGTCAGGGGAGCCCAGGGAAGTAATGCACTTTGCCCTACTGATTGGATATGGAGCAGGTGCAATAAACCCATACTTGGCCCTAGATACATTGGATGAAAATATATCAGACGGCACTCTACTCGGAGCCGTGGACGTATACACAGGTCAAAAAAACTTTATCAAGGCAATAGGTAAAGGGGTATTGAAAATAATGTCCAAGATGGGGATTTCAACTGTACAAAGTTACCGAGGGGCTCAGATATTTGAAGCAATTGGGCTGAATCAGAACTTAATCGACAAATACTTCACATGGACACCTTCGAGAGTAGGAGGTATAGATATATCTCATATAGAAATTGATTCTAGATTACGACATGAATCTGCTTATATCCACTCACCTGTACTTGGAACACTAGAATTGGATCAAGGTGGCATATACCAGTGGAGACGTGATGGTGAATATCACATGTACAATCCTGAGTCAATTTCACTACTACAACAGTCCACTCGAACTAATGACTACGACACATATCGAAAATTTGCTACGGCTATAGATCAACAAGATAGACAAGCCAAGACCCTAAGAGGGTTAATGGAATTTAAGTCTGACACAGAACCGATATCTATAGATGAAGTGGAACCTGTATCGGAAATAGTAAAAAGATTTGCAACAGGCGCTATATCACTTGGAGCCATTAGTCGAGAAGCTCATGAAACTCTAGCAATAGCAGCCAATAGAATAGGTGCCAAAAGTAATACTGGAGAAGGTGGGGAGGATCCGGTCAGGTTCACTTTAGATTCAAACGGAGATTCTCGCAATAGTGCTATTAAGCAAGTGGCCTCAGGAAGATTTGGAGTCACAACTAATTATCTTGTAAATGCTACGGACCTACAGATCAAGATGGCCCAAGGGTCCAAACCAGGTGAGGGGGGTCAATTGCCTGGACATAAGGTAGACGAATATATTGGTAAGATAAGACATACTACACCAGGAGTAGAATTGATCTCTCCACCGCCTCATCACGATATATACTCAATCGAAGATTTGGCTCAACTAATACATGATCTTAAAAACGTTAATCCCAAGGCGAGAATACATGTTAAATTAGTCGCGGAAGTAGGAGTTGGTACAATCGCCGCTGGAGTTTCCAAGGGTCACGCAGACGTCGTACTTATAAGTGGTGACAGCGGTGGAACTGGAGCTTCTCCAGAATCTTCTGTGAAACACGCTGGGTTGCCATGGGAACTGGGATTGGCAGAAACTCAACAGGTACTATTGATGAACGACCTCAGGGGAAGGATTGTAGTCCAAACCGATGGCCAGTTAAAAACTGGTAGAGATGTGGCTATTGCATGCCTTCTTGGGGCAGAGGAATTTGGTTTCGCAACCGGCCCTCTGGTAACTCTCGGCTGCATAATGCTAAGGAAATGCCACCTAAACACTTGCTCTGTTGGTATTGCAACTCAAGACCCAGAACTCAGAAAGAAGTTCGCGGGTAAACCAGAATATGTAATAAACTATTTCTACTTCATCGCAGAGCATTTGAGAGAAATAATGGCAAAACTTGGTTTCAAGACCGTGAATGAAATGGTTGGCAGAATGGATATGTTAGAACCAAACATGGCAGTAGAACATTGGAAAGAGAAAGGATTGGATCTATCTCCAATGCTAACCCTCCCTGACGTGCCACAGGGAACAAGCCGGTTCTGCAACAGCGAACAGGACCACGGCCTAGAAAATTCTCTTGACCATAAACTCATATCATTGTCTGAAACAGCGATCGAGAATAGTTCACCGGTAACCATTGATCTGCCCATCAATAACTCTAACAGAGTAGTTGGTGCGATGCTAAGCGGAAGGATTGCAGAAAAACATGGGGATGAGGGCCTTCCTGAAGACACAATAACATGCATATTCCGCGGTTCAGCTGGCCAAAGTTTTGGAGCATTCTTAACAACTGGTGTTACGTTAAACTTGTTAGGAGACGCCAACGATTATTTTGCAAAAGGCATGTCTGGGGGTAGAATAGTATTAAGACCTCCGCAAGAATCGTCATTCACTCCAGAAGAAACTACCATAGTAGGTAACGTAGTGCTATATGGTGCTACAGGAGGTAAAGTATTTATAAACGGCTTAGCTGGAGAAAGATTCGGGGTAAGGAACAGTGGAGCCAGTGTAGTCGTTGAAGGAGTTGGAGATCATTGCTGCGAATATATGACAGGAGGAACAGTAGTAGTCCTCGGCGATACTGGTAGAAATTTCGCGGCAGGTATGAGTGGTGGTATATCATACGTATTTGACGAATCTGGAGACTTCGAGAGTCGTTGCAATCTGGACATGGTAGGACTTGAGAACCTAGCAGCAGAAGACGAAATAATACTTAAGAAACTTATACAAGAGCACAAGGACTACACAGATAGTGCAAATGCAAAGAGCATACTTGCATCTTGGAATAAAATGAAGGATAAATTTGTTAAGATAATACCCAACGACTATAAGAGGGTATTAGAAGAGAGAAAAGCTGAAGGAAAGGTGAGCATTGGGTAAATCAACAGGTTTCATGGAATTCCAGAGGAGAACTCCAGAGAAGCGCGCAATAGCTGAAAGACTCAGGGATTCGAAAGAACTATACAACACGTGGCCTGAGAAGGATATTAAGGATCAGGGTGCCCGTTGTATGAACTGTGCCGTACCATTTTGTCACACAGGATGCCCGCTCGGAAACCTAATCCCAGAATGGAACCATCTGGTCTACACAGGTCAATGGGAATCAGCTCTAGTCAGACTCCATTCAACGAATAATTTCCCAGAATTCACAGGTAGAATATGTCCAGCCCCATGCGAACCAGCATGTGTCCTTTCTATAAATCAAGATCCTGTAACTATAGAATATATAGAGAAGGCAATAGTAGACAAAGGGTTTGAAGAAGGTTGGATAAAACCAGAACCACCAAAAACTAGGACAGGGAAAAATGTCGCCGTCATAGGTTCTGGACCGGCAGGATTAGCAGCATCACAACAACTAAATAGAGCCGGACATACGGTAACTTTATTCGAAAGAGATGAATACATTGGTGGACTCTTGAGATTAGGTATACCAGATTTTAAACTAGATAAGAATATCGTTCAAAGACGCGTTGACCTTATGGCCGAAGAGGGAGTCATCTTCAAACCAAACACCGAAGTTGGAGTAGATATATCAGTCGAAGACATTAATAAAGAATTTGATGCGATATGTATTACAATAGGTGCCTGTGAACCAAGAGAATTAGCAGTGGAAGGCAGGGACTTATATGGAGTCCATTTAGCAATGGACTATCTTCCACAACAAAACAGACGAATAGCCGGTCACAAAATAGACCCATCAGAATCTATATCCGCTGAAGGCAAGAGAGTTGTTATCCTCGGAGGAGGAGATACTGGCGCAGACTGTCTGGGGACTGCCCATAGACAAGGTGCAGAGATAGTTTACCAACTGGAGCTTCTACCAAAGCCACCAGAAACTAGAGGATCTAATAATCCCTGGCCTCAGTGGCCACTTATACTTAGGACCTCATCGGCACATGAAGAAGGCGGTTCAAGGGACTACAACATATTGACTAAAGGATTCTCTGGTAGCCAAGGCAAAGTCGAAAGGCTAGATGCAGTGAGAGTTGAATGGGGTAAGCCAGATGAGTCTGGCCGGCCTGTAATGAGTGAAATTCCTGACAGTGCATTTTCCATAGAAGTCGATTTAGTGCTACTGGCAATGGGATTCATACACCCTGAACATGAAGGGCTTATAAAGGACCTAGGAATAGATTTGGACGATCGCGGCAATATAAGTACAAATTCTGACCGAATGACTAGTATCCCTGGGATTTTTGCTGGTGGAGATTCTGTTAGAGGTGCTTCACTTGTAGTATGGGCAATAGCCGAGGGTAGGCAAGTAGCTCACGGCATAGATAAGTACCTCTCTGGTCAGTCAAACCTGCCATCAGTAGCAGTCTAATATAATTCAGATAGATAGAACTATATTAGATTATCTAATGCAAAGTCTTACCACAATGCCAGAAGAAAGAAGCGCTGATAATTGGAGATACTTCTAAAAGGAGCAAAGGAGTTTGGGGTAAGTCTAAGTACAAAACAAATTGAAACATTCAAGTTGTTTCAAGAGGAATTGCTAGCTTGGAATGAGAATATAAACCTAACCTCAATAAAAGATACAAACCTAGTTCAATCTAAGCATTTCCTAGAATCAATATCTTCATACAATCTTATTAAAGATATCTACCCGGACAGGCTATCTTTATTAGACCTAGGCAGCGGGGCAGGATTCCCAGGAATACCCCTAAAGATAATCGATCCCAATATAGATCTATGTCTTGTTGAATCTATCAAGAAGAAGGCTAATTTCTTAACATATATATCTTCGAAGCTTAGGCTTAATGATGTGACTATAGTTCCTGATAGAGCAGAACAAATAGCGAACGATACTGGCTACAGAGAGTCTTTCGATGTAGTAATATCCAGGGCTGTGGCTCAACTCGGCACCTTACTAGAATTGGCCCTACCACTTGTGAGAGTCGGAGGATTATTTATAGCCCATAAATCCACAAGAATCGAGTCCGAAATTATGCAGGCTAACAAGGCTTCTGATCTACTGGGTGGTGAACTTAACAGTGTGCAAGAGGTATACATCAAAGATATCCTAGACCCATCTACTTTAGTTTTATACAAAAAAGTAAGAAAATCACCTAAAATCTACCCTAGACGGTCAGGAGTTCCCCGAAAAAACCCTCTGGCTTAACCAATGATAATCGAAAGGCGTTAACATCAATAACCTATCTCTAAGCTCACGTTTCTTATCGAAGAGCAGCCTGTTTTCCATTATGATAGCCATATCACTTCTGATAGTGTTGGTGACTCGCTTTGATATAGATTGGTATAGCACGTTTGAGACCTTGGCCGAATGTAATGTTGCTCTATATGGTGTGGCTTTCGGATCATATTACTTTGGATTCTATATTCGTGGGCTTAGATGGCGTATTATGCTCTCGAATGCAGATATAGTCGATCCGTCTTCGAAACCCCTGCCCTCTCCGCTCAAATGTGCCAGGTATGTATTCATAGGTTGGTTTGCTAATGCCATAACATGGTTCAGATTAGGTGACGCATATAGAGCGTATTCGCTAACAGCAGACTATGGCTATAGTTTCCCAAAGACAATAGGCACCGTAGTTTCAGAACGTATTCTGGATATTGCAATGGTATTTATACTCTTGATAATAGCATCTATAACATTATATAAAGGTGCCGACACGGATTTACTCATTTTATTTATCGGCATGTCAGCACTTTTAGCATTAATTGCTAGTTTATCTTTTATTGGATTGAAACAATTTGGGGTTAAAATAGCAAATCTTCTACCAAATGCTTTAGCTTTGCCTTATCTAAGATTTCATGCGGGCACTATAGATAGCCTAGATAGAATACCAACTCTATTAACGTTAAGTTTTATATCTTGGCTAACTGAAATTGGCAGATTATATTTCGTAATCCAAGCCCTTGGAGACACCAACATAGTATTGCCATTGATAGTATTTGTAACCCTCGCAAATGCCATATTGACCACAATACCTTTAACTCCCGGCGGAGTAGGAATAGTTGAACCAGGCATAATAGGACTTCTAACGTTGAGTATACCTGCGACAGAAGCTCTATCTATAGCTCTATTGGACCGCTCAATAAGCTATGCAAGTATAGTAGTGTTTGGGGCCCTGTTGTTTGTGATACAAAAACTTTCAAACATAAGCAAAAATGAGGATCCATGAACATATCCTCTTGACTTCAAATTTGTGAGCGAAATACAATCAAATCAAATAACGAAAAGGTCCATTATATAAGTGACTGACAAAGCAAAACTTGCATTCCCCATATCTGCTGGTGGTGTGGTATATAGACTTCAAGAGAATACGCCGGAGATATTAATATGTGGCAGGCATCAAGCAGGTGGATGGTTGTGGGCATTACCAAAGGGTACTCCAGAAGCTGGTGAGTCTCTCCCTAACACCGCACTCCGAGAAGTACTAGAGGAAACTGGATTAGAAGTGAGTCTGTCCAAGAGAATTGACTCCGTCAACTACTGGTTCCTGCGTAACGCTGATCAAGTAAGATGCTATAAAACAGTATATTTCTATCTAATGACCACTGTAGGTGGATCAATAGAAAATCATGACTCCGAATTCGACGTAGTAGAATGGATAGATGCCATAACTTCATTGACGAAATTAACCCACGAAGCAGAAAAATCTATAGTCGAAAAATCAATTAGGATCATAAGAGACGACTAGCCATGACCAATAAGATAGTTATAAAGGGACAAACCATCTTTCTCCGGGAAAAACGATTGGAAGACGCTCCATTAGATTATTCATGGAGATTAGATGAAGAGTTGTCCGATCTGGACGCCACTGTGCCTATAAGAATGTCATATAGCCAATATCTAAGAGTATATGAGGACGAACTTAGCTATCCTGTATCCTGGTCAAAGAGATTTGCTGTAGAAACATATGATAACAAAACTATTGGAAACTGCATGTACTATGATATAGATCTTATGCGTCAACAGACTGAGTTGGGAATAATGATAGGAGATAAGGAATACTGGAACCACGGATTTGGTACAGATGTGGTAAATACACTTGTGCAACACATATTCAGCACAACAAGAATAAACAGAGTCTATTTGCATACACTAATATGGAATATAAGGGCACAAAAGTCTTTTGCGAAATCTGGCTTTTATGCTGTAAGAGAGGTCACAAGGCGTGGCTATAACTTTCTATTAATGGAATTGACCAGGGAATCTTGGGAGGACTTTTTTGAAATCACTGAAGCCTAAGATGCCACTAAAGTATAACCAAACAAGCATTGCGCCAGTGGTCTATTTTAACTATCATTGCAATTACATCACCTAGTCTACGATAATGAAATTATGCCCCTGTAGCTCAGGCGGACAGAGCAGCGGTTTCCTAAACCGCGCGCCCCGGTTCGAGTCCGGGCAGGGGTACCATCCACTATATCAATGATATCTTATTCATGAAGGTATCTTAATAGATTAGCTAGATCACTATGACTCGATTCATCTGATGGGAACCCGAGAGAAATCCTTGATGAGTAGGCTCCATATCGTTCTTTCAATGCAGGTCCTATATCTTTGTAGGCACCTGAAACGCTAAATGTATCCAATATGGATTCATTTATAAGTGAGGGCATTTCCTGCCATTTTCCCTGTTTAGACATTTCATGCAGCTCAAGACATGTATCTCCCCATTCATGCATATCCATAACTGACTTGTAACTTCTTGTAGAACCATAGAATGATATTCTTTTCCTGCAAACTTCCCTTTGGAGCATTACTTCTTCCTCATCCCCACCAGTTGCAATCATCCCACCAGCTACTATCGATATGTCATCCATAGTCCTGCCGTTGGACTTTGCCCCGATCTCTACATTTGGGAGAACTACCTCCTCTACATAACGGTTATTATTAAAACTATGTAATATAATTCCGTCGCAGACACTGCCAGCTACCTTCGACATTACTGGTCCTACAGCAGCAATTGATATGGTTGGCATATCGCAATCCAACTTCCCGGGATTAAATTCTGGGGTCATCAGGTCAATCGAATAGTGTTTGCCTTGATAGTTAAGTTCTGCACCATTTTGCCAACAATCCCAAATGCTTTTGATGGACTCAACATACTCTTTCATTCTAGGTGCGGGAGCGTACCAAGGAACGCTAAAGCGCCTTTCATTGTGACCTTTAACCTGTGTGCCTAGACCTAATTCGAATCTCCCATCCGACATCTTTTGAAGATCCCAAGCCATATAGGCAGATAGCATAGGACTACGAGCAAACGCTATCGCTATTGAAGTTGCTACTCTTATTTTCTCTGTATGCTCAATGGCCATTATAGAAGGAAAGAAAGGATCGTGTGCTAATTCTGAGAAAGATATGCCGTCGAAACCAAGCTCCTCTGCAGTCTGAGCTATCTTCGGAATTAACCTTAAATCCTCTTGATCGCCACTACGTAGATGACAATATACTTCCATTCATATCTCCTTAGTTAATTATGGACAGCATTGTAACACGTTGAATCTATTTAAGCTCAATAATCAAGATGAATGGTTTCTGGATATCTCTCAAAGATTAGGCAATTGAGACACGAGTAATTTCAGAATAAGTATCTTGTGGAATTATGAAACTTGAATAGGTGATAGATAAGATATTACAATTGTATCCGCAAGTACATCCCAGATAATACAAATTTAAATTTAACAAACAGATATCAATATGAACAAAACCCGGTCGCTGATGCTTGTGAGCATAGGCTCTTTTGTCGGTTCCTTAGTTGCTATTGTTTTAAATCAAGACCTAGACACACAAACTAACTTCTATATCCTTTTGGCAGGAATATCAGTATTATGCCTAATATATAGTGTATACATCGACATTAAGGCATATATTGGCATCCATCTTATACACACCGAACCGGACAGAATACCTATCGTTGATAGAGCTGGTGAGATAACCGATGACGATATAGCAGAAGAAATCCAAAGACATATGGATGATCACAAACACTCTTGAAACTCCCCATAGCTATAGAAAAAGAATATCTAATTTTTCGTCACCCACTCCACAATATGAGGATAACTAATGATTAACAGGAATTTAGTTCTAGCCAGTTCACTCTTAGTGTTACTGTTAAATATAGTTGCGCTAGTGTACCTATACAGTCAAAGCAATCAACTGGAGCAGAAAATTATTGAATTAGAATCTAATAGACAACAACACCTTGATATAATATACCCACAACCCTTGGATAAAGATATTTCGACTAGCCTCGCCGAAATAGATGCTAGGATAAAGGCAATTGAAGGAACTCTACAAATCAACGCAAAGTAACTCTCAATACACTAAGACCACAATCCCCAAATACACTCCTACCCCTGCTTATTAGCTTACCGAGAATTTACTTCTGCCAGAAACACAGGTATTATTCTAGTAGTTTTACTCTGATAATCCTCGTATGGAGGATAAGCCTGGACCGCCAGAGACCACAACCTAGATCTCTGTTCGACATCTTCGACTTCCCTTACTACCATCTCATATACGTCAGACCTATCTCTTATCATAACTCGTGGATCAGCCTTCAGGTTATAATACCAATAAGGATTCTTCTCTGAACCACCCTGGGAGGCAACAAGCACATATTTATTGCCATCCGAAACCCTCATCAGGGGAGTTTTCCTTATAGAACCGGTTATTCTACCAGTGTTTGTGACTATTATGACCGGCAATCCCCTAAGGGTAGTCCCCTCTTCACCGTTACTAGATTCATACAGCTCGACTTGCTCAGCTACCCATTTGGTAGTGCTAGGTATGTAATCATTCATAGGATACAACCTCCATAATATTATACAAATCTATAACCTATACAGTTATACACAACCAACGTACAAACAATGACAACTGATAACCTCCATAATATCCAAAAAAATTGATTGTCTTTAGCTGTAGCTATAAATGCAAGTATCTTTTTCATCAGTTTACACTATTCGATTTACATACAGAAATTTCCTAATATCAGAAATCAATAGAAATCATATCAGATCTTTTATGCTCAATGGAGCCCCCCTTTACCACACATCATTATCAAGGTAAAATATGCCTCATCGCTTGCGAAAGCGGTAAAATACAGGAGTGTAGCTCAGATGGAAGAGCAGCGGTCTCCAAAACCGCAGGTCGGGGGTTCGAATCCTCCCACTCCTGCCATTTGCAGTGCATCTGGTGTGAATTACGTTAACTGGTCTATGCCGTTTCATTACAGAGTTGTTGCAGAAAAAATTCTCCTCGGTTGTTATTATTGCCTACATTTGGTTGAAAAGCTCTCTGCTTTGATGGGTCATATAGCAGGCTGGGCCTTTCTTTTTCTTGGTTTTTACATCACTATTGACACAGTGCTCCGGAAGTACACTACCTGGTCGTCCAAAGGACATACAGAGATTGGACAGTATGTCTTAGCAGTTGCAGTAACTTGGGGGGCTGGCTACGCCTTAAGTAAGAGGGCGCATATAAGGATTGATACTTTATTGATCCTTATGCCTAAGTGGTTACAAGGATATCTTAATCTTCTCTCTATTGCTTTGGTATGCATTTTTCTTTCAGCGATACTATGGTATCTATTGACTGACTTTTTACCCTATACTTTTAGCATGAATGCTAAGGCAGCCACTATCCTTCGTACTCCCCTCAAAATCCCTCAAACGTTGTGGGTTTTTGGATTATTTTGGTTGTGGTTATATGCCCTATTGCAGTTGATCGTTGGCATATTTGAAATAGGACTAGGAAGAGCTTCAATCTTAGCATCTGAGAGTGGACAGCCAAAGCCGTATTTGGGCACTAATTCAAGCATTGAGGAAGCATAGACTGGTATGTATACAGGGATTTTGTATTGAATGAAGTAGACATAAGTTTTTACAGAAACGTAGTGGATTAATTGGATGTCAGCAATAGTACTGGGTACCAGTTTTGGGCTATTAATTATTTTTCTGTCAATGGGGGTATATGTCTTTGCCAGTCTCGGTACAGTAGCACTTATCCTGTTTTGGGTATTTATTCCCGCGAAATGGCATGTCTTGACAGGAATGTTGTTGTGGCCAGCAAGTACTAACTGGCTTCTTTTATCAATACCACTATTTGTATTGATGGGAGAGTTAATATTGCGAGCGGGTATTGCAGATCGCCTTTATCGAGCAATTTCCTACTGGTTGATAGGTATTCCTGGGGGCCTTCTTTACAGCAATATTGTTGCCTGTGGTATTTTTTCTGCAGTTTCAGGTTCCAGTGTTGCTACTGCTGCGACTATAGGTACTGTTGCAATCCCAAACTTTGCCTCTCGGGGTTATAACGAAAGATTGGTCTTGGGATCTCTTGCAGCTGGCGGAACTTTAGGTATTCTTATCCCTCCCAGTATTCATCTGATCCTTTACGGATATTTCACGGGAACATCTATAGGAAAACTATTTATGGCTGGCTTTATGCCTGGATTGGTTCTTATGTTGTTGTTTATGTTACTTATTTTTGGGGCATCAATCCTGAGTCCCAACTGGACCGGGATTGAAAACAGAGTTTCATGGACAGTTCGTTTGAGAAGCTTGAAGGATTTTGTTCCTACTTGCGTGCTTATTGTCATTGTTTTAGGGAGCATTTACAGGGGTGTTGCTACTCCTACTGAAGCTGCAGCTTATGGCGTTACTGGAGCGTTTTTGTTGGGATTATGCTATAGAAGTGTTAATTACAGGATGCTTTCTGAGGCTGTTACATCGACCATTCGAACCTCTTCCTTTATTCTGATGATTGTTATAGCTGGGAATCTTTTTAATTACGCTTTAGTTATTCTGGATGTGCCGCAACAAATTGCCTCTGCTGTCGGAGGTCTTGGGTTATCTCAATGGGTACTTTTAGTAGTTATCATACTGTTGTACATTTTTTTAGGCATGTTTATGGAGAGTTTTACTATTGTAGTTACCACTGTTCCTATGCTAGCACCACTCTTGTTTGCTACTGGGAAGGATCCTGTTCTGCTAGGAGTGTTGTTCGTAATACTTCTTGAAATGGCGTTGATTACGCCCCCCGTTGGATTAAACCTTTATGTGATTCATGGGCTTCGCCAAACGAGAGGATCAATAAACGATGTCATAGTCGGGGCCCTACCCTTCGTACTGTGCATGCTAGCAATGATAGGGATAATAACGCTGTTTCCCCAAATTGTCTTGTGGCTACCGCAAACAATGTTCGGGAGTTGAGAAGATGAGCTCAGCAAAAGAGAAGGGTGTTCTTATATCGCTAGTTGTCAGAATTTTCAGTGAGAGAGCTATCGGCAGAGGAGGTTTCTAAATACTTGAAAAGTTCATCTTTGGAAGACAAAACCAGTATGTCGTTCTCGGTTATGATGGTTTCGTACGCTTCTAAACTACGAGTGAATGCGTAAAATTCAGGATCTTGTTCGAGTGCTTCTGCGAATAAGGCAATAGCTTGTCCTTCACCTTCGCCTCTCAGAGTGTTAGAAATTTTTTCAGCCTCTGCTCTAATTATTGCTACTTCTCTATCCACGTCAGAAGTTATCTTTAAATTTTGTTCTTCGCCTTCGGCTCGTAATTTTTGTGCTTGTACATTTCGTTCAGTTCTCATCCTGTTGAAAACCGTTAGTTCAACAGTAGTAGGAAAGTCAGCTGCTTTAATGCGGACGTCTATAACTTTGACGCCGAAGTCGTTGTCTACAGATTCCACTGCTCGATTAGCTCCCTCAATCACCTTGCGAGTTAGGGCTTCTCTTGTTTCTTCTTGATCGTCTGTGATTGTCGGGACAACAATGATCGTACCGTCTGCTTGAGTTTCGGCAGTTCCCCCGATAATATCTGCCCGGTCACTAGCAGCCACTACTCTTCTTAGCTCAGATATTACTATATTACCTATTCTGTTTTGTGCAGTGAATTCATCTTTGAGACGGAGTAAGAATCTTTCTGGATCTAGGATTTTATACCGGACATAAGCATCTATTTCCAAGAATTGTTGATCTTTGTCTGGCATAGATTCAGTTCGAACATCGATACGAAGTAGTCTATTATCAAAAAGGTTTACTTGATCCATGAACGGGATTTTCGTTTGCAGCCCAGGGTTTTTAATGACCCTTTGTATTTCACCAAACCTCGTTACAACGGCGAATTTAGTTTCATCTACCCCGAAAAACACCTGTGAAGTTAATAGTATAGCGAGAGCTAGCGGAATAATAAGTATAAATCTCATGTTACTTACTCTCCCCTAGTGGTAGAAACTGCAATAAACTGCCCCCAGATTCCGGTTCAATGACATATTTTGGAACCTTTGGTAACACTGATTCCATTTTTTCTAAGTAAAGTCTCGTTCTCGTCACTTCTTTGGCTTTTTGATATTCTTCTAAGACCGATAAAAACCGTGCAGATTCTCCCTTGGCTTTGAGTATGCGTTCTTCTTTAAATGCTGCGGCTGCATTGATGATTTTCTCCGCATCACCTCTTGCCCTTGGCAATTGGTCTTGCTGATAGGCTAGTGCCTCATTGATCCTGGCTTCTTTGTCCACCCGAGCTCTGACTACATCGTCAAATGCATCTCGAACGTCATCAGGCGGACGGACGTTTTGTAGCCTTACTTCAAGGACTTCAATTCCACTTGAGTAGTCATCCAGTATTCTCCGTAGAAGATGAAGGGTCTCTAGTTGGACCTGGTCTTTATTAACAGTGAGAATATCATCAATGCTACTTTTACCAACTACCTGTCGAAGGGCAGCTTCCGTAGCATCCTTGAGCGTCATACCGTCAGGGGAACCTTGTCCCACACCTCTGTCAACGTCTCCCGGATCATCAACCTGGAATAGAAAATTGGTCAAATCGTTAATCCGATACTGAACTATCATCTGCACGTCGACAATATTCAGGTCTCCTGTGATCATAAGGGCTTCAGCTGAAACATCACTGATTTGATTACCCTGGGTTCTAAAACCCAATTCCAATCTGCGTGCTTCTTCAACGGTTTCTCTAATTGTTTCTCCTACAGGGGCTGGCCAGTGCCAATGAAGACCTGCGCTTTGAAGTGGTGGGTAAAATTTGCCAAAAAGTTTTCGGGCGGCTAGTTCAGAAGGCTGTACTTGGTAAAACCCTGAGAGAAACCAGACTATACCAATGGCAATTAACCCAACAAAAAAAAGCGAGTTAAACTTAAATCCACCAATTTTGCTGAAGGGAGGTTCAATCAAATCTCTGATTCTTGTGAACAAGGTCAAGAGATCTCTTTCTAGTTGGGATTGAGGTTTACGATTTCTCGGCATCATGGTTTTGGTTGCTTCCTATTTCCTAAGCTTGAAGGATACTATCACTTTGGCGACAGTCTATCAAACATTGTGGGGCTTTTTATCTCAAAGGTTAGGGTATTAATCTCTTCTCAAAGCATCAGCCTACACAGCATAAGCCTGAAATTTGAGATTAACCCCTCCCAACAAAAGGCATCGTTGTAGCCATTATAGTCATAAATAAGATATTTGTATCCAGTGGGAGATTCGCAATATAAAGCACTGAATCTGCGACGTGTTGTACATCGAAGGTAGGTTCTGACTGAGAATCTCCACTAGGCTGCGGAGTTCCTGTCTTGTGTCTTTGCGTCATATCAGTAGACGCATTGCCTATATCGATTTGGCTGCAAGCTATACTGTATTTACGGCCATCTAGTGCGGTTGATTTGGTGAGGCCAGTTATACCGTGCTTCGATGCCGTGTATGGGGCTGAGTGTACTCGAGGTGTACTCGCTGATATTGATCCGTTATTTATGATTCTCCCACCCATCGGACTTTGGCTCTTCATAATCTTGATGGCTTCTTGTGTACACAGAAAAGTTCCTGTCAGGTTTGTATCCACCACCGTTTTCCATTGCGATAAGGTGAGATCTTCCATAGGTATCGAAGCGTTTCCAGCTCCTGCATTGTTAAAGAGAACATCGAGCCTACCAAACTTTTCTTTGGTTTTAGCGAATAACTGTTGAACTGAGCTGTGATCAGCGATGTCGGTAGATTGTATTAGGATATTTTTGTAGTCCGCACCGGATTCGGCAGCTGTTTTTGCTAGAGCGTCTTCACGCCTTCCTGCTAGAGATACGGAGTATCCGTTGTTCAGCAAAGCTATTGCACAGTGCTTGCCAATTCCAGAGCCTGCTCCGGTTATCAGTGCTACTTTTTGTCTCGTTGTCATAGGCTAACTGTCCTTCTGATCAAAAGTCTCCAGAGCTGTTGGATCTGTAGAGCGTATCCTGTTTACATCATTTTCCACATTATATGTGGAAAATGATAAGTACTTCAACAGAACTACGCGGCAACTGCTTTAAAGGCAAGAATTGGATAGTGGTATCAATGATAACTCATTATTTCCATTAATGGTGTGGAATAACTGTCAGGGTATAAGTGTTGATACAGAGTCAGTAATTACCTGCTCTGGTATAATGGTGTGGCTAACAGACAATGTATGATGACTAATCGGAGTCGCAAAAAGGTAGGTGTGATGGTTCAAGGGACGTTTGATTGGGATCGGATCCTCGACGAATTGATAGAGGTGGATGATACGCGATGTGATGTTTGTGGTAACGCGACAGAGGTAGTGCATTGCAAAATAGTTTGCAGGTCCTGCGGCAATATTAGGGATTGTTCGGATCCCTAATTTATTTTTAGGAGGTGGCTTATGCCAACCATTCATGTAGAAATGTATGAAGGAAGAACAAAAGAGCAAAAAGCGGAGCTTGCTAAGGCTATCACAAAGGCCATTGTTGATATAGCAAAATCAACTCCTGAGTCTACTCACATAATTTTTTACGATGTTCCTAAGTCAAATATGGCTCACGGAGGAGTGTTAGCCTCTGACTCTTAGGTTAATACTATAGTGCAGTCGGATAAGGGTGGCTTTGTGGGATCCCCGTTTCAAATCTGGGAAGATGGCTGCCCGACCTGGATTCGAACCAGGGATTTCAGCTCCAAAGGCTGACGTGCTACCGCTACACTATCGGGCATAGGTATCTATCCTACAAGAAAATACTCGATTGGTTCAATGCCGCTCCGTTGGATGGACTCCATAGGCTATGTCAACATTGATAAAAGACTGACGTTGTATAAGCTACATGTTTTAAGGTGAATAGAGAATTTATATATGAATATAAAGAGAGATAATGTAACCCAAAGGCAACGGCTTTGGTTACTAGTTATAACTTGTTTAGGCCATTCTGTAAAACACATTTATAATGCTGGCTTCTTTATCATTTTGCCAGAGCTTAAACAAAGTTTGCAGTTAACTAACGCGGGGGTTGGAACGATTTCTATGGGTAGGAATATCTCAGGTGGGATAGGGAATTTCCCCTGGGGATTTCTATCTGACAGATTTAGTCATCAATTTGTTACTATTTTGGCAGTTGGTATGATTCTAATTGGGATCACTCATTCTGTATTCGGTTTTGTAACGTCTTATTGGCAGGCTTTTGCTATGGCCGCGATTAGTCATATTGCAATAGGATCATGGCATCCAGCAGCTATTGGATCACTTTCCAGGGTATTTGCTGAGAAACGTGGGTTTGCAATTTCTATTCATGGTATCGGAGCTAGTATAGGTGAGACTATCGGACCAATATTTGTTGGTGCCCTTTTGAGTTTTACGGTTTGGCAATCGATACTTCATTGGGGGTTAGTGCCTGCATTATTGACCTCAGTGATGGTTTTTGTAACATTGCGCTCTATTCGCATAGAATCTCAGGACTTAACTGTCCGCTTGTATATTGCGGCATTTATCAACCTCTTTCGCAACAAAAAGCTTTTGTTGGTATTGGTTTTCACGGGTGGCTATGCATCTGCTCAAAGTATTGTTATTACGTTTCTCCCCATCTATGTTCGAGAAGATCTTGGTCAGTCTGCGGTAGTTTTAGGTACTTACTTAACTGCAGCTCAAGCGATTGGTATTCTATCGCAGCCTGCTATGGGATACTTTTCTGATCGTTTCAGCCGGAAGTCAGTTATTGTTCCTAGTCTTTTGCTAATGGGAGTGCTATACATTTTGCTTTTTGTAATGTCGTCAGGACCTGCTTTTGTAGCTATTGTGATTGCTACAGGTCTCGTGAACTTTTCTCTCATGGCAATTTGTCTGGCTGCGTGCGCAGATGTGGTAGATCCAAAGCTTCACGGCACAACGATTTCACTGGTTTTTTCATCGTTTGTGATTTTTGCGGGCATTTTCCCTTTGGTCGCTGGTTTTTTGGCTGATACTGAAGGCGTCAAAAGCGTATTCTTTTTCGCAGGTTGCATCGCTTTAATCAGTGGGATATTTGCGTTGCTTGTCCCATGGGGGAAAGTTCGGTAGTAGGTGTAGTTTCCACTAGTGTCTTGATAAGGCTAAATCACTATGATATACATCTAAGTCATTATTGGTTTTGAGGATAGTAATTTATGTGCGGTGTATGTGGCGTTCTGTACAAAACAAAAAACGGAGAGAAATCTGCTCCGGTGGGTGTAGCGTTGACAGAAATGTTGGCTACGATGGCTCACCGAGGGGAAGATTCTACTGGTATAACGGTCGCTAATCACAGCGAAAAAACTGATTTCATCGTTCGCCTTTGGGCAGAAGATGTGCACGGAGCAAAGCAACACATAGGAGAAGCCGCTGCTGTTCACAATATTACCCCGGTTATTGACAGAATGAATGGAAACTTTATTCGTGTGCTCGTAAAAGTCAATCAGGATCAGGATATTGCTGACCAGGTAAAAACATTATCTACGTTTTTCAATCAAGTTGAAGGAGTCACACTCCATAGCATTGGTAATGTTTCTGAGGTGATCAAGGACACTGGAACTGCAGAGGATTTAGATCTAAGACATAGTATAAGGGCCATGTCTGGATCTCATGGGATTGGCCATGTTCGTCTGGCTACAGAAAGTCGTGTTGATATAACCCATTCTCACCCGTTTTGGGCATATCCTTTCGCAGACGTGACCGTAGTGCATAATGGCCAGTTAACCAATTACCATAAATTACGAAGAAAATACGAAGCTGGTGGCCATAAATTCTTAACAGGAAATGATTCTGAGTTAATTGCTGTTTACTTGGCAGACAAACTATCGAGGGGTTTAAGTTTACATGACTCTCTGAGTGGAGCGTTGGGTGATTTAGATGGCACATTCACGTTTTTAGTTGCTACTTCTGACAGTATTGGATATGCAAAAGACCGTTGGGCAGCTAAACCTTTGGTCATACGAGAAGATAAACACGTTGTAGCGATTGCTTCTGAAGAAGTGGCTCTGGATACTTTAGGGTTAGGTGAATCGCAGCGAATTGAACCGCAGGAAAACGAGGTAATGACTTGGTCGATATAGACGCCTCCCAAATGACGACACGAGATATTAATCTGAGGCTGAAGTCTAACAGTTTTAGCAATAACGGTATAACGGTAAAAAATTCGCAAGGTAGACATAATTTGGGTGTAGGTCTTTCTTCAAACACCGAAATAAAGTTTGAGGGCAATGTAGGTTATTTTTGTGGCGGTTTGTCAAGCCAATGCCAGATTGTAATCCAAGGCAATGCAGGTTGGGCTGTAGGGGACAATTTAATGAGTGGATCTATTGCTGTCGAAGGCAACGCAGGTGCTTCAGCAGGGAGTACCATGCGAGGAGGTAGTCTTTTCGTTCGTGGGAATAGTGGTGCCAGAACGGGGATCTCCATGAAGGGTGGCCACTTAGTGGTTGGAGGAGACTCAGGTTTTATGACTGGATTTATGATGCAGAAAGGACGTATTGTTGTATGTGGAAACGTGGGCGAAGCAGTAGGAGATTCCATGTATGAAGGAGAAA
Organism: uncultured Dehalococcoidia bacterium; assembly: GCA_913047625.1. Lineage (GTDB taxonomy): Bacteria > Chloroflexota > Dehalococcoidia > Lucifugimonadales > CAJWUJ01 > CAJWUJ01. The sequence continues at coordinate 30,886 of CAJWUJ010000005.1, forward strand.
TATTTGTAGGTGGGACGATCGGATCCCTAGGGAGTGATGCTATTGTGCAGGATGCTTCTGAGGATGAATTGATTGAAGTGTGGGAGATGTTGGCGAAAGAAGGGATTGCAGAACGACCTAAGTTTAAGAAAATTGTATCTGCTAAAAAACTCTATCACTTTGATAGTTTGGAACGCTTAGAAAAAAACGTAATCTAGGAGTATTAGAATATAGATGGTAAAGCCGAGTAGCCAAATTTGGACGCCTGAGGCAATAGAGGACGTACATGAGAAAGCTGAACTGGGTCGGTATCGCATCCGAGGGTTCAGTTCTTTTCAAAAAGTACCACATTTTGACGATTTGGTATTTTTATCTACGGGACTTACGAGATTTCCTTTAGAAGGCTACAAAGAGAAATGTAATACTAAGGTGGTTATTGGGCATCGATACGCTAGTCAGCCTTTGGAGTTAGCCACCCCAATTTACATCACTGGCATGAGTTATGGAGCTCTCTCCCAGACCGCTAAAAATGCTTTGGCTCGGGCCTCAAGTATGGTTGGTGTTGCTACATGTACTGGCGATGGTGGTATGTTGCCATCAGAAAGGAAGAATGCTGATAAGTTGATTTATCAAGTATTGCCAAGTAGATATGGTTCAAGTCCTGCTGATTTAATGCAGTCTGATGCCATTGAAATTGTGGTAGGTCAAGGAGCGAAGCCAGGTACAGGGGGTTTACTCATGGGAGTCAAAGTACTGGGCGACGTTGCGGAAATGAGAGATTTGCCCAGTGGTATTGATCAAAGGAGTCCTACACGGCATCCAGATTGGTTAGGACCTGATGACTTGTCAATTAAAATAGAAGAATTACGTGAAGCTACTGAAGGTAGGGTTCCTATACATGTAAAATTACCCGCATGTCGTGTGGTGGACGATGTCAAACTTGCCGCAAAAGCTGGTGCAGACGCTATTGTTATTGACAGTATGTTGGCTGGGACTGGGGCATCCGCGGATATTATGCTGGATCAAAGTGGGATACCAACGATAGCCGCTATTCCTTTAGCTCGCAAAGCTTTGTCTGAGCTTGGGTTAGATGGGGAGGTAAGTCTTATAGCATCAGGAGGGATCAGGAATGGGGCAGATGTTGCAAAAGCTTTGGCATTAGGAGCTGATGCAGTAGCCATTGGGTTAGCAGCTTTAATAGCCTTAAATTGCAATAAGGAAATTCCTGAAGCCAATTATGAGCAAGAAATAGGTGTACCAGCTGGCTATTGTCGTCATTGTCACACCGGGAAATGCCCTGTCGGGATCACTACCCAGGATCCTGATTTGGAACAGCGGCTTGATTTTGAGCAAGCGGCAAATAGGGTAGCGAATTTTATCAATGCAACAAGTATGGAACTAGCTTTGATTACCAGATCATTAGGTAAAGGAGACGTGCGTAGTCTTGAACCTGAAGATTTGGTTGCTCTTACTATGGAAGCTTCGGCTATGGCCCAAATACCTCTTGCAGGAAGCAACAAGGTCTATTGAGCCTTCACTGATATAAGGACATGATCATTTTCTCTATAAGGAGTACTAATGATGGTTACGCGTGAAGAAATTGCCAAGAAACTGAGTCAGGATGGTATCCGATATATTCTGGTTCAATTTGTTGACATTCATGGCTCAGCTAAACTGAAAATGGTTCCAGTCGAAGCATTTCCTGGCATGATTGACCAGGGGGCAGGTTTTGCAGGCGGTGCCGTTTCAGGACTAGGACAAGGACCACATGATCATGACATGATGGCTCGAATCGATATTGAAACCTATACCCCTCTTCCGTGGAAGTCTGGTTTTGCAAGATTCGCAAGCGACTTATATGTGGATGATGAACCGTACGGCAATTGCCCTCGGTTGAACTTAAAGAAGATCTTATCAGAGTTGAAAGAGCAAGGGTTTATTTTTAACGTGGGGATTGAACCAGAGCATTTCCTAGTCAGTCGTGATGGTGACGGAACAATAAGGCCTTGGGATCCTCATGCCGTTGATACATTGGCTAAGCCATGCTATGACTTTAAGGGTATTGGTAACGCGGTTGATTATTTACAAGATATGATGGGTTCGATGAACCAATTGGGATGGGGTTGTTACCAATCAGATCATGAAGATGCTAATGGTCAATATGAGATTAACTTTGATTACAATGATGCATTGATCACCGCAGATCGGTTTACGTTTTTCAAAATGATGGCTAGTCAAGTAGCTGGTAAATACGGGGCTATTGCAACGTTTATGCCTAAACCTTTTTCGGATAGAACTGGTAGTGGAGCTCATATTCACTATCATTTGGCTGATGCTGCTACAGGTGAAAATGTGTTCTTAGATAACGATGATAAAAGAGGCTTAGGTTTATCCAAATTGGCTTATCACTTCATAGGCGGCATATTAGCCCATGCTCGCGCCTTGTGTGCAATTAGTTCCCCTACGGTCAACTGCTATAAAAGATTGCAGATAGGGTCTGCGCTTTATGGTTCCCGATCAGGTTTCTTGTGGACACCGGCCTTTATTACTTACGGTGATAATAATCGTACACAAATGATTAGAACGGCAGGACCCGGCCATCTTGAAGACCGAACTATATCATCGGCATGTAATCCTTATTTGAGCTTCGGAGCGTATGTTGCTGCCGGCTTAGATGGAATAAAAAGACAATTACTCCCTGGTGAGCCAAATAAGGAAAATATGTATGAAAAAACTATAGAAGATTTGAAAGCTCGTTCTATTGGAGTTTTGCCACAAAGCTTAGAGGAAGCTTTAAACTGTCTAGAGCAAGATGAGATTGTTTTGAGTACGCTAGGACCATTGGCCAAGGATTTTATCGAGCTTAAGCGTTTAGAATGGTTAGAATACCATCGCTTGGTTAGTCAATGGGAAGTGGACCGATACCTTACTTTTTTCTAGAGTTGAATGAATGGAAATAGAAGAGATTTTAAATATAGGCGGACTAGGTTTTTAATATGACTTATCTGATATCTTGTCCAGGTTGTGGAGACAGAGGTGTCGATGATTATCGATACGGTGGGTCTGTTTTAAAAAGACCAGGGTATAACGATGATCCTGAACTGTGGGACTCTTATTTTTATTTGCGGGTCAATAGAGCAGGAATGGAGAAAGAATGGTGGTATCACAGAATGGGTTGTAAGCAATGGTTTATAGCAGAACGGGATAGTACCACTAATCAAGTACATGTTACTTATTGGCCAGGGGAAAATAAGTGATTACAAGAGGATGTTGTAGTTTTGGCTAAAAGAAAAAACCTTACACAGTCGCCAGTTCGACAGGGTAATAGGATTGACTGTTCCCGTGAGATAAAATTCTCGTACAACGGGCGTTGGTATCAGGGATATAAGGGAGATACCGTTGCTTCAGCTCTATTTGCTGCAGGGAAGCGTATTTTCAGCAGAAGTTTTAAATATCATCGTCCTCGAGGACTCACATGCGTATCTGGACAGTGTCCTAATTGCCTTATGACTGTAGACGGAGTTCCTAACGTGCGTTCCTGCATTCAACCTCTCAGTCAGGGAATGCAAGTAGAGCATCAAAATGCTTGGCCTTCGTTGGAACACGATATATTTGGCATGATCGATAGGTTAGGTAAATTTCTGCCGGTTGGTTTTTACTATAAAAGCTTAATACGGCCTAAGCTATTGTGGAAAATTGCCGAGCCGTTTATTCGGAGAATGGCTGGATTAGGTAAGGTCAACTTAAAGTTAGAACATGGTGACGAATATAATCACCGATTCTTGCATACAGACATTGCCATTGTGGGGGGTGGACTCGCAGGTCTAACTGCCACGGTAGAAGCTATCAAAGCTGACGCTGATATTATTTTGGTGGAAGAACAGCCTTGTTTGGGAGGAACTTTACGTCATAGGGTGCAAGATATTGACTTCCCTGAATTACCTGGTTTATCTGCCCAAGAAGTTGCTGATAAATTGGCTGAGACTGTCGTATCCAGTTCTAGTGTTTCAGTTATGACAAACGCGAGTGCTATAGGATTATACGAAGGTAATTACTTGGGAGTGCGTCAAGGAAATGAACTAGTTAAGATTAGAGCTAAACAAGTTATTATTACGACTGGGTCGTATCAAATTCCCTTGGTTTTTGACAATAACGATTTGCCGGGAGTGATGCTGGGAGATGCTGTTAGAAAATTGATTCATTACTACGGAGTTAGTCCAGGGAATAAGGCTGTTGTCGTTACATCCGATGATAACGGTCACGGTTTGGCCAAAGATTTGGCTGAAGCAGGTGTTGAGGTTATTGCGATAGCTGATAATCGACCAAAACCTGATATTGATCACTCAGGGGTTTTAGAGAATCCTCGGGTACCTGTTTTTTGGGACACCTCTATTAGTCGAGCGTTAGGGAAAAAACATGTTAGAGGGATAGAGATTGTGACGTCAAAAGAGGCGTCGGAATACCAAGCTCCGCTGAAATTAAAGTGTGATTTGATATGTATCAGCACCAATTCTCAGCCAGCAAATAGTTTATTGCATCAAACGGGAGCAACAATCGAGTATGACAAACATACAGCACAGCCATTAGTCAAAAATACTCCCGCAGGTGTCTTTGCGGCTGGCGAGGTTACAGGAATTCATGATAAGAACCTTAATGTTTTGCAGGCTAAAGTTGCAGCACTGAAGTCATGTCAGAATCTTGGAATATTGCGTAGGAAGAAGCAATTAGAAAGTCTTATTGATGAGCTAGAGCAACTTGAAATAACTAGTAGAAGTCTGCCACGTGTTCACTGTAGCCAGACAGTACCTGGTATTAGCGACAAGAGGATCGTTTGCTATTGCGAAGATGTTTTGGAAAAAGACTTGAATCAGGCGATAGAAGAAGGATTCCGAGATATCCAAATACTTAAAAGATATAGTACCGTGACTATGGGGCCTTGTCAGGGAAAGATGTGTAGCGCTGCTGCGATTGATATATGTGCTAGAGCTACAGGAACGGATATAAGCCAGATTGGGACTACTACCTCTCGACCACCGTTAGAACCGGTTTCTTTGGGAGTTTTGGCTGGTTCAGTGCATACTCCCTTAAAAAGAACCCCTATGCATAACAGGCACGTTAATTTAGGGGCAAAAATGGTTCAAGTTGGGGAATGGTTAAGGCCTCATTCTTACGGGAATGTTTGGTCAGAATATCAAGCTGTTAGGGAGCGTGTAGGAGTTATTGACGTGAGTACCCTCGGGAAACTTGATTTAAAAGGGGATGAAGCGGCGCCATTGCTGGATAGGTTATACGTTAATCGGATAGGAAATTTGAAGGTAGGACGAACACGCTACGGGGTCGTTTGTTCAGAAACAGGAGTTATTTTAGACGATGGTACGATCTCACGCCTGGCAGAGGATCACTTTTTTGTTACGACAACGACTGGCAATACCGAGTCTATGGAAAGTTGGTTCAAATGGTGGAGCGCATCTACAAATGATTGTGTCCATATCACCAATATCACTGCTGGTATGGGTGCAGTTAATCTAGCGGGACCATTTGCCAGAGATGTGTTGTCAAAACTGAGCCCGATAGACCTTTCCAATGAGGTGTTTGGATATATGGGTAATGTGTCTGGCCTGGTTGCAGGCGTGCCTGCAACTTTGATGAGAATTGGTTTTGTGGGTGAGACCGGATGGGAAATCCATTTTCCATCTGAATACGGTGAGTATCTTTGGGACTCCATTATTCAGGCTGGCCAAGAATTTGGTATCAGACCTTTTGGAGTGGAAGCACAAAGGATTCTAAGACTCGAAAAGAAACATGTGATTATTGGACAGGATACTGACGCTCTGACAAACCCGTACGAAGCCAATATGGCTTGGGCCGTAAAACTAGAAAAAGAAGACTTCGTTGGTCGGGGGGGTCTTCGTAAAATCAAAGGATTACCTCGGAGTAATAAACTAGTTGGATTTGTTATGAAGGATGGCACAGTTCCTCGAGATGGAGATCCTGTGATTGATAAAGGAGTGGCTGTGGGGCGAGTTACTAGTGCTCGTTACAGTCCCCATGTAGGGAGAGGATTTGGGCTTGCCTATCTGCCTGATTATTTGGCGGTACAGCAAAGTGATTTCATTATAGCTGTTAACGGGCTTGAATCATTGGCCGTGATTGTTGACCAGGCTTTTTATGATCCCGAAGGTCTTCGTCTTCGTGGGTGAAGGAGTTGATATGTCACAACTGGATATAGTTAAACGCAGTAGTTTGCATTCTATTCATTTAGAGTTAAATGCATCAATGATAGAAGAATCTCGTTGGGAGCGTCCAAATTGGTATATTGATCCTGACAAAGAAATGGCTCAAATTACTGAAACCGTTGGAATTTGCGACATTAGCCCAGTAGGTAAATTGTTTATAGAAGGACAAAAACTTGATAGGTTTTGTAACAAGATCGGTTACAAAACTAGCGTCAAACGGGGTGATATTGTGCCTCATAGTGTGGCTGAAGGTAAAATGGTTCTTTGCAGATTGTCTGCGAATCAGCTACTCGTTTTTACTTCCCCGGAGAATATAGGTCCAATGACAAATACCCTTACACCAGAACTGTCTGGATGTTTACACTTAACTGACTTAACATCTCTTTATACTGGAATATTGGTTTGCGGTCCCCAGAGCAGAGTACTTTTGGAGACGCTTACCAATATTGATTTACGAGAGTCCAGTTTTTCCAATATGAGCTGTGTTCAAGGGAGAGTAGCTGATGTTCACTGTATAGTGATTCGCAACGACAGAAAGTCAATGACAGCCTACGAGATCTATGTAACTCGTGATTTTGGACAATACCTTTGGACTGGCATGTCAGAAAGAGGAAGTGATATTGGTCTGTTGCCCTTTGGAGTTGAAGTGTTAGGTAGACTTATAAGTTAGGGAGCGTAATTAATGCAGTTGTTTAGCAAAGAAGCGATGTGGGACAGGAAACCACTCAAGGATCGCTACAGAATTGTAATAATAGGAGGAGGAGTCCATGGCCTGTCCATAGCCTACTATTTGGGCAAACATGGAATATCTGACGTAGCAGTACTTGATCGATCATACCTTGGTGGAGGAGGTAGTGCCAGAAGCACCGCTATTATTAGGGCCAACTATGTTACTAAGGATGGAATACCGTTTTTTCATCAGAGTCTCAAACTGTATCAAGACTTATCCCAGGAGCTCGACTATAATTTGTTGTTCAGTCAATTCGGTAGAGTTGAGCTTGGACATACTGAGTCAGCTCTGTATGCATTGAGAATTCGCTCTGAGGCTAACAGAGCTATGGGAGTTAATAGTCTGGAGATAGGCCCTGAAACAGTAAAACAAATGATACCTGCCATAGATATGAGGGTTGGTAAAACGTTTCCTGTTTTGGGCGGGCTCTATCACCCGCCGGGTGGAGTTATTAGGCATGATGCAGTGGTTTGGGCTTATGGCCGAGGGGCTGCTCGATCTGGTGCTGAGTTGCATCCGCATACTGAAGTTACGGGTATCCGTGTTGACAGAGGACGAGTATCAGGGGTTGAAACGACCAAAGGGAATATTGATTGCGATATAGTGGTGAATTCCACGGCGGGATGGTGTTCAACTATCGCGCAAATGGTTAATATTGACTTACCCATAGTTACGATGCCTCTACAAGCATGTGTTACTGAACCCCTGAAACCGTTTCTTCATAAAACTGTGTCCTCTGCTAATTTACATGTGTATGTTTATCAAACTGATCGAGGAGAAGTGGTCATCGGAGGGGCTGTTGATCCTTATCCGACGTACAGTCAAGCCTCTACTCTCCCAATGTTGGAAACATTAGCGGCACATACGCTTGAATTATTTCCATGCTTAGCAAATGTCAATATATTGAGGCAATGGGGAGGGTTATGCGACATGACCCCTGATTACGCCCCAGTTATGGGTGAACATCCGGATCTTGGCGGGTTTATATTAAACTGTGGATGGGGGACTTGGGGTTTCAAAGCAGCTCCTGCTGCAGGGATGAACATCGCTAAGTTAATTGCAACAGACAAGGCTCCTGATATCATTCGTCCGTTCGCGATTACGAGATTTAAAGAAGGTAAACTTGTGAATGAACGTGGGGGAGCTCCAGCTGCTGCAGTCCAATGATGGTGGCCAAAGTATGAGTTTTAGTTGTGTCTTCCCCGTGCTGCTATTTCGATAACTCGTTCGACGACGTTGTTTCTGATGCCGACGTAGCGGTCCCATCTGTTTACTAAGGCATCTTGCATAGCTACAACTAGCTGGAATTGGTCACCAACCTTGAATTCCTCGTTGGGATCCTCTAAAAGAGTATGTTCCGCCTGCAAAGTAGTAACAGTAACATTGGGATGACCCTCTACTTCAGGAACTCCTTTGATTAAGGTGGCTGCCTTTACTCCGATGTCTCCTATAGCTGTTTTTGAACGAGGTGTACTCACTATAGTCCCGAGAACTTTAATAGCTTGCTGAAACTCTGGAAAGAAATAATGCGAGGAATCTTTAGTAATATAAGAACCTCCCTGGATTTCTGTTACACCTATTGAATCTCTGGCTACGTCGTAACTCCAAGTCTCGCCTGTTGAAACTATTTCACACGGGAACCCTGAATTTTCTACGGCATCTTTAACATCTAGACAATGTTTAATTGTCCATTTTGCTTCGTTTTGCCTGTCGTTGCGATCCCCAGCTTTACTTGGGTCAATCGATTGATGGCTCATGATCCCTCGAAAAGTCAGTCCTTGTGCTTGACTGGCTTTCCTTGCCAAGTTGATAGCGTCTTGAGTAGACTGAATACCTGAGCGGTGAATATTCGTGTCAATTTCCAAGATGATACCCAGATTTACCCCATGGCTCTGTGCGGCCTCATCCAAATCATGTACGTTCTGTTCATTATCTACTGCTACAATCATGTCTGCTGATCTGCATAGGGAGCAGAGACGATCAATTTTTGCCTTCGTAATAACTTGGTTAGCGATTAACACTTGAGGAATTCCAGCTTGTACCATTACTGCTGCTTCTGATACTTTGGAAGCGCAGACACCGTTCACTGTGCCACCAGCCCTAAGTTGCATCCATGCTATATCAGGCGATCGATGGTTTTTCACGTGTGGCCGAAGTTTGCAATCACTATCTTTGTAATAAGTTGCAAGGTAGTTAATATTATGTTCGAGAGCATCGAGATCGAGTATTAGACATGGTGTATCGAGCATAGATATGTGAGTACCAGGTCTCGCAGGTAATGGTTGTCTCATTTGTTTCTCCTCTTCATGGTTAAACTGTAAAGATTTTGGGAATCCTGTGTCTTAGTCGTATCTTCCCCTCGCACTGATTTCCCATATTGCTTCGAGTTTGCCTTTCCTGATGGCAAACATGTAGTCAAACAAGTTTACGCAAATTTCCAGTGTATGTGGCGTGACCCAAACTTTGTCTCCAACATTTAGTTTGTCAGGCTCGTTTTCATCCCATGTGATTTTAGTATGTTCAGCACTTACCCTCGTTATAGTCAGTCCTGGGAGCGTGTCTGTCATAGGCAGACCTTTATCAGGACCAAGGGTTTTATGTCCGCAGTCAGCTGTTGCAGCATTTGGGGCCGGCCTACTTGTTATAGTGGCCATAACTTTGAATGCAGGTTTAAACATAGGGCGAAAAGGAACGTAGTTCCATTCCATGAGGACGTAACTAGCTGCTTGGATTTCAGTTACTCCTTCAATCGCACCGGCTATTTCATAGTTATGCGTGCCTCCTACACTGACAGTATCTACAGGTATTCCTGCTTTTTCGATAGCTTCTTTCGAGTCCAATACTTGTCTGATATATTTGTGGGTTTCGGTGACTAAATCCTCATAATTCTCGTGCTTAATTGCGCCTTCGTATGTTGTGACACCAGCGAAATTAAGTGAAGGAGCCTTTGCAATAGCTTTTGCAAGATTGACCGCAGGTTGCCCTGGTTCTACACCGCATCGATTAAGACGGGTATTTATCTCAACAAGAACGTTAATTATTGAGTCTGCCTCTTGGGCTGCATCTGAAAGATCCTGAACGTTCTTTAGATTATCAGCGTTAACAGTAATTGTATTTGTCTTCGCTAATGAAGCTAGACGTTGGAGTTTTTGTTTAGTGACTATTTGGTTGGCTATGAGAATATCTGAAAAGCCAGACTGAGCAAACACCTCTGCCTCACCTATCTTGGCTGTACATATGCCCCCAGTATTCCCTTCAGCTTGAAGTTGTTGATGTGCGATTGCAGGACAACGGTGTACTTTGATGTGAGGACGGACTTTCGCGGTTGTATTTGCAAAAAATGAATGCAATGTTTTGATGTTTTGCTCCATTATGTCGAGATCAACTACTGCTACTGGTGTATCCAGGTCTTCGACTGGAGTTCCTATCGGGTAAAAGATTGGTTGTTCCATATTAAAATCCTTTCAGTCGACATAGTTCATTCTAGCTTAAGATAACATATTGAATACGTAAGAGATAGACTCATAAAACATGAGCTATGTGGTCTTACAGTTGTTTGAGTTGAGGCAAGATGGTTTTACCAACGAGCTCCGTCATTTCCAATACTTCCTCATGAGAAGTGGCAGGCCAAGACAGTCTCAGTTCAAGATGTGTTATCCCAAGATCGCGGTATTTCGCCAGGCTCTCAAGACAATCTCCCGGATCCCCAACTGCGAAGGGGTCTTTATACAACGGTTCTACTCCACCGGCTATTGCTGATCCCACCAATGGCAGGCCATGATTCTTGTAGCCTGCGTATTTTTGTTCGATGCTGGGTTTTGCCTTTTGGATCGCCTTCTCTCTGGTGGGGGCAATGAAAACTTCGCGCACAAGTGGAAGTTCGGCAGGAGTAGGCTGGTTGTGAGAAGCCAGTGCTTCATGCCAAATACCTATATTATGTTTGAGGTCATCATATGGTGTAAGGCCTAAAGCATAATATGGATGACCCAAACGGCCTGCCCTTTTTATCGGGGCTTCTGTCATACCGGCAATCCATATTCTCGGGTAAGGTTTTTGGAACGGACGTGCGGTAGGACGAGCTTCCGATACGGTATAAAAATCCCCTTTGTGGGACACGACATCTTCAGTCCAGAGTTTTTTCATAAGTTCGAGGCTTTCCTCGAATCGAGGGGCCCGTTCTTTTTGGGCCATGCCTGCTGCTTCAAATTCTTCCTTTCGGTATCCTAATCCGACACCGAAAATAAACTTTCCTTCACAAATGTGATCCAGTGTGGCAACTTCCTCCGCTACTTGTACTGGATTCAGGATGGGGGTCAGCAAGACACTGGTGACCATTTCCATGGATCCTGCTTCAGCAGCAAATCGTGACAGAATTGGTATTGGTTGAAAGTGTTGGAAAGGGTCTATCATCCAGTGGTGTCCCCATCCTAAAAAATCAAATCCCACGTCCCGTGCCAGACGGAATTCTTCAAGCTGGTTCAACCATTGTTGCTGCAGGTCGTACCCTTTAAAAATGACTTGTCCGAAATGTACTCCAATCTTCACTTTTACCCATATCTTTCTGATACTTTGTTAGAGTTGCTATTCTTAGTACCACTCAAAGTTCAATAAGCACACAGTGCACATGGAATACTACGATTACATATGGTAATCGTCAATAGAAAATGTATGATAGACACGAGTCGAAGCTCATTACTTTTTGTCCAGTGAGGAAAATATATGATTCAATATGGGGTTTTTCTGTTGATGCCTTCTCCGTTGGGCGAATCTTCTCCCAAGGTGTATGCAAGGGCACTTGAAGTGGCTTTAGCAGCTGAAAAGCTAGGCTTTCATAGTATTTGGATAGCGGAACACCATTTCTCGAATTACGGATATGTACCTAGGCCCTTGGTGATGGCGTCGCACATAGCTGCAAAAACTGAAAACATTCGAATTGGAACTGGTGTAGTTGTCTTACCTTTACATCATCCTTTGATAGTAGCTGAAGAGACAGCAATGGTTGATATCTTAAGCAACGGTAGGTTGGAGGTGGGACTAGGAAGAGGTTATCAACCATATGAATTTGAACGCTTTGATCAAAAATTAAGTGAAAGCAGAGAACGTTGGAGTGAGGGTGTTGAAATATTAAAGAAAGCATGGACAGTGGATACTTTTTGCCATGAAGGGAAATATTATCAATTTGATAACACCACAATTTTCCCTAGGCCGATCCAGAAACCCCATCCCCCGATCTGGATGGTAGCTCAAAGTGAACAATCAATAATACACGCTGCAATCAATGGATTGAATGTTTTGACTGGTGGTGCAGGATTTCCAATGGATACCCTTATTGCATTCCGTAAGTTATTTGACCAAAATTTAATTACTGGTACTAATGTACCTATTCCAAAGTTTGGGGTTCAGTCTAAAATTTACGTTGCATCTTCTTATCAGGAAGCCCGTGAAGCATCAGAGGAAGCGTTGTGGAACATTCGTGTTTCTAACAGCTTGCGGTTAGGGAATCAGTTAGTGACAGATGGCATGGTGGGGGTTGTTCCAATGGACAAAGAACCTTCGCGAGATGAGCTGGTTGACCAATATCTTATTTTTGGTACACCAGAGCACTGCGCACAAAAAATTCAATGGATGAAAGATAATATAGGATTGGATCTCCTTAATTTAGATTTTTGGAGTGGGAATTTGTCACACTCCCGAATCATCAAATCTATGGAAAGCTTTTATTCAAAAGTGGTGCCTTTGATTAGCTGACAAGACTTTTTTGAGGAATCCCTACTGCGGTTAGTTAATCGCCAGATTCTTTGGCTTGCTTGAAATAAGCCTTTCCGCCAGCAAGCATTAACTGTTGCACAGATGAGTGGAATATTTGTACACCCTTAGTGACGAAGCGGGGTATTAAGTATTCGGGGCAGCTTACACCAACAAATTTATTCTGGCTTAAAACTTGTGGAATTGCCTGGTCTAGGAGCTCTAAAACCTGTGGATGATCTTGCTGGCCCGGGAAACCCAAGTTCTGGGATAAATCACCTGATCCTAGGAAAATAGCATCGATCCCTTCTGTACTGGCAATCTCGGTAATGTTATTGATTCCTTCAAGGTCTTCAATCATCGCTATGATCACGGTTTCCCGATTAGCTTCTAGGAAATATTGGTCATTACTCGGGTTAAAGCCGTAATTATTTGCTCTTGATCGAAAGAATAGCCCACGATTCCCATCAGGATAGTACTTTGTAGCAGTTACAATCTTTTCTGCTTCTTCTTTAGTAGTGACATGAGGAACTTGCAGCCCGTGTACACCTCTGTCCAGAAAGCCACTTAGTGTCTCTGGATTGCTTGTTGCAGGTCTGACTATGGGGGTTACACCGTTAACTTCGCATGCTCGTATACAGTTTTCTGCAGTATCAAGCGTTATGTTGCCATGCTCATTGTCTAGTAGGACCCAATCAAACTTCAGGGCTCCAATCATTTCGATGATCTCTGTTGATGGAAAGGTTACCATGACACCCCATCCCACGTTATTAGCCAGTAATTTTTGCTTAAGATTATTGATGAACATCGTATTAGCCCTTTTGAAAAAACTTATCTATTAAAATTTAAACGTCTTGATGGTATCTGATAATTCCCCTACCAGGATCTCCTCGTTCCAGAGCCTCAAACGCCTCATTGATTTGGTCTAAGGAGTATTCTCTCGTGATTAGATCGTCAATGTTAAGTTTGTTGTTCAAGTAGAGATCTACCATTCGGTTAAAATCGTTCCGAGGTTTTGCTGATCCGTAATAGGTGCCGGTAAGCGTTTTTTCTTGTCGTACCAAAGAAACTAAATCGATGTCTGCAGTTATCCCGGTCTCTCCTATACCAACAATGACAGCTGTTCCTGCTTTTCGTATCATTTCGTATGATTGGCGAACTGTTTCTGGAAGACCACGCACTTCAAACGAGAAATCTACTCCAACCCCACCGGTCAGTTCACGGACCTTTGCTACTGGTTCTTCTGTTTTGGCGTTAATAATGTCGGTCGCACCAAACTTCAATGCATATTCTAAGGCAGTTTCTTCTGTGTCTATTGCTATAATTTTGCTTGCGCTAACAAGGGAAGCACCTTGGATCACATTGATTCCGACCCCGCCGCATCCTATAACTGCTACGGTGCTACCTGGTTTTACAGGTGCGGTACAGAGTACGGCTCCGACACCAGTAGTGACACTACAGCCTATTAAGGCAGCTTGCCCTAATCCTATATTTTTCGGGATAGGAATACACCCCCATTGAGGAACAACAGAGTACTCTGAGAAACAAGCAACTTTACCCATGTGGGTGATTCTTGTGTCCTTGTTATGTAATCGAGTTGTTCCGTCGAATAATGTTCCCGTTGTCGCTCCATGGGCATCACAGAGGTTAGCTTTTCCTGATACACAAGACCTGCACTGGCCGCAGTTTGGTGCAAAAGAGAAAATTACGTGATCTCCTGCTTCTACTAATGTTACTCCCTCTCCCACTTGCTCTACTATGCCAGCACCCTCATGTCCAAGGACAGCCGGCAATTTGATATATTCCTCTCCATGTATAAAGTGTAGATCGCTTCTACAAATACCTGCTGCTCCAACTCTGACCAAGACTTCACCGGTCTTAGGAGAATCCAGATCGACCTCTTCTACTACTAATGGTTTGTTGTGTTCATATAGTACTGCCGCTTTTGTTTTCATATTTATGTCTCCATGTTAATGACGTATTGAAGCGTATATTTGATATAGGTTAACGCTTTCTGCGCTAAGCTATGTTTTAAAAAGACCCTCAATGTGTTCTAGTGCAAGAGGATCCGCCATTGCGTCTTTATTGATTGCTTGACCTATTGGCACACCAGCCAAGATTTTCTTGACTGGTACTTCAAGTTTTTTCCCATTTAAGGTCTTTGGAATTTGAGGTACTGCATAGATCTGGTCAGGAACATGCCGAGGAGAGAGCTCTTTTCTCAGGCCTTTCCTGATTTTATCAATCAGCGATTCATCCAGTTCGCTCTGTTCAGCAAGGACTATGAAAAGGATTAATTTGCCTTCTTGTCCAAGATGACCAGTATCGACAATGAGACTATCCATCACCTGAGGAAGATCCTCGACTATCCGATAAAATTCACTAGTCCCAGTCCTAACTCCTCCTCTATTTAATGTAGAGTCTGACCGCCCGTAAATAATACTGGAGCCATCAGGTAATATCTTGATCCAATCACCATGGCGCCAGACACCAGGGTACATTTCAAAATAACTTTCCTTATATCGAGAGCCGTCAAGATCGTTCCAGAAGTAGATAGGCATAGAAGGGATAGGTTTTGTTACCACGAGTTCGCCTACTTCATTGATTACTGCTTTGCCATTAGCGTCAAACGCCTCCACTTTTGTTCCCAGAGCAGGGCATTGAATTTCGCCGATATGTACTGGTAGCAACGGACAAGAAGTTACTAACCCTGTGCAAATATCAGTTCCTCCACTGACAGACGCTAGAAGCAAATTTGGACTCACGTAATCGTAGATCCACTGAAATCCTTCTGGAGCTAGAGGCGATCCAGTAGATCCGAGACTGGACAAGGAGCTGAGATCGAATTCCGCATTTGGTTTTATCCCTTGTTTAATGCATCCTTGAATATAGGAAGCACTGGTTCCAAAATAGGTCATTTTTGATTGTTCGGCAAATTTCCATACTGTTTTTATATCAGGATAAGCAGGGCTCCCGTCGAATAGGAGTATAGTGGTGTTGATCAGTAATCCACTGATCAAGTAGTTCCACATCATCCACCCTGTAGTAGTGAACCAAAAAAATCTGTCGTCAGATTTCAAATTATTGTGGAAAGTTAAAGATTTCAGGAGTTCAAGAAGAATGCCTCCATGGCTTTGGACTATAGGTTTGGGCAATCCGGTAGTTCCTGAAGAATAGAGTACCCATAGGGGGTGGCTGAATGGCACGGGTTCAAAGATGATTTCGGTAGCAGGTTCCTTTGCCTCATTCCATAAAAGTGTGTTGTGGCCCAAAGTGCCACGAGGTTTTTGGTCTGAACATGGGATAATAATCGTGTGCTTCAGACTGGGAAGCTGCTTTTGAATTTCATTAACTTGTTCTAATTTATCGTACTGCTTCCCTCCAAAGTTATATTGGTCAGAAGCAAATAGTATCGTTGGTTCGATTTGTTGGAATCTCTCTAGTACACTGTGGGATCCGAATTCAGGAGAGCAACTAGACCATACTGCCCCTATGGAGGATGCTGCTAAGAATGCTATTAGTGTGTTGGGGGTGTTGGGAGCCAAACATGCTACCCTGTCACCCTTTTTCACTCCCATATTTCGTAAGCCAGCAGCTATTTCAGCAACTTCTTGGTAGAGTTCTTTGTAGGTAATCGTGCTTATAGGATCGACTTCAGATTGAGAGATAATAGCTGGATGGTCATCTCTTCGGCTTAAAGCATGCTCTGCATAATTCAGAGTGGCTCCATTGAACCAAATTGCGCCTGGCATGTTGTCATTGGATAGAACTGCCTTGTAAGGAGAGTGTGATTTAATGTCAAAATAATCCCATAGAGATTCCCAAAACGATTCGATGTCATCTACAGACCATTGCCATAGGTCGGAGTAGGATTCGAAACTTAGGTTTTTTTCTGAATAAAGCCATTGCATGTAATGAGTGATATTCGCTTCCTCAATATCACTCGTTCCAGGTTGCCAAAGTATTTTTCGACTAGCATTGAAATTCAATGTAGGCCTCTCTTTTGGCTTGAATCACCCGAGTGGGAATCTAGTGCATGACCACTGGCAAGTACTTGCTGCAAACCTTCGATTAGAGTAGAGGCAGATTGGGGACTTAGTTCTAGTATTATTCTAGAGAATTTGTCACTGGATTGGTTAGGAATATCAAGATTTATAGCATATCCTAGATCAGCTTTGAAAGGATGATCGTACGAAATATTTATGGTATTTATATCAAACCATCCTTCACTTTCTTTGGCGCTCCCTTTAATGGGAATGGTCTTGGATATCATGGTGCACATAGTATTTCCCTTCGTTAATTTTTGGAATGCTGATTATATATTATGTTGCTAACCTAACGTTTTATCCAGGAAAGCAAATACCTTTTTCCAACCGTCCACAGCTTGTGCCTGTCGGTAGACCGGACGGTCATAATAGAAGAAACCATGGCCCGCATCCGGGTACATGTGGAATTCATAATCTTTTCCGTGTGTTTTTAACTCCTGTTCATGGGCTGATACTTGTTCGGGACTAGGGCTTGCATCTTCTTGACCAAATAAACCTAGTAATGGACACGATAGGTCTTTTGTGTATTCAATCGGAGCTACAGGTTGTTTGGAATACCAGGGTTCTTGGCTATTGTTATTCTGAGTAATGCCACCACCCCAAAGATCAACAGCTGCGGAAATCCCCTGAAGGGTACAAGCAGCTAAGAATGCATGCCTTCCTCCGGAACAAGTACCGAAGACCCCAACTTTGCTATCCATATATGGTAGATTTTGCAAGAAATTATAACTTCCTTGTACATCTGCCATTGCTTGATCATCTGCAATTCCACCATCCGATCTGACTTTTGATGCTATATCTACAGGATCACCATGACCTTCACGGTGGTAAAGATTAGGGCAGATCGCGAGGTATCCGTGATAGGCAAACTTTCGAGTTACTTCCTTGTACCATTCATCCCAGCCTGGTAAGTGATGGATTAATATCATGCTTCCACGTGGTTTAGTATGCAGTGGTCGGGCAAAATAAGCGAGAATATTATCGTTATTATAGCCGCTAATAGTGACAGTTTCTGCGATCATAGATTCGTACATGTCGGTCGTATACATGTCTTTGATACCTCCGTGCTTTTAGCATATCTATTCTAGACAAGATGTAATGGATTGAGTAGTAGGCAAATAATGTATATCTGAAAAGAACGTTACTCCAGTGGTTGCACTATTATTCGGGATTTTTCTGTTAGTAGGAACAGATTGGCCATTTGCTTGTCGATTTGTAGCGTGTTGGCAGGCAGAGATGCCTTATGGATTATCCTCAGGACCACAGGATTACTGATTTCTGGAAGGTAGACCTGGACTAATGCCCTGTCTGTAAGAGTGGGATCGACAGTAGGGAGGTTTAAGTATCCAACTCTGACTCCATTTGAAAATTTCCTAACAGCTTTAATAGAAATATTGAGAGTAAGTTTCTTCTGGTCTAGAGTTGTTCTTAAAGCGTTGGTCTCCTCGAGGTCAATGGTAGGAGGTATGCCGTCTAGAACCACCCCGTACTTTGCCCGTGCGTGATCTAGTGAGATTTTGTCTTCCAGATAATCTTGTAATACGAGATTTGGTGATCTGAGTAGTGGATCTCCATATCCTCCACCTCCTTGGGTGGAGATTCGGATAATGTCGCTACGTGACAATGAAAATCCGGTTGCTTTGCTATGAAATCTGGGTGAAATTAGACGGTTTTTCCCTGATCTGATCAATTCCCATTTTGCAGTTAAACCTGGATGACCTTGTGATAGTCCTGTTGCTGGAACTATGGCATGATCCCCAAGAAAGGATATGGTGCCTGAAGAAGGGATTGTATACTCCCGAACAACCCCCATGCCTCCTCGAAATTGACCTGGCCCACCAGAGTTCTTCCTGAGTTCATATTGATTGAATCTAATTGGGAATAGGGACTCAAGTACTTCTACTGGCTGTATATTGACGTTTCCTGATCGTAAGGATCGGACAAAGTCCAGACCATCTTTATCATACCTTCCTCCTCCGCCACCTCCTGGATAATCGTAGTAGATGTAGCGTTTGGGAACACCTTGTCTATTATCAATTCCGAATAGGTTTTGATGGTTTGCTCCAGCTCCTTCTCCAGCGCTGACCGTACGCGGTGCAACATTGCTTAACGCTTGCATAACAAAAATAGATGCTTGACCAAGTTCAGCCATCCCTGCTGCTGGCGATGGCTCTGAGGCATTGAGCATTGAGTGCTTAGGAGCTGTAACACTAATAGGACGGAAGGAACCTGAATTGATTGATCCTTCCGGATCCAATGATGCCTTAACACCCATGAACGCGAAGCAATGGGCTAAAACTTCACTGACGTTGAGTGGTCCCTGGGATTCCTCTGCACTTCCGGAGTAGTCTACGTGAATTGTATCGTCCGCTATTTCAGTATTAACTCGGATCACCCTTTGTTGTTTGCTGACTCCGTCATTATCCAGATACCCTTCATAACAACTTGAACCGTCAGGGAGGCTTTGGATAATCATTCTCATACGACGTTCTGATAAATCCAAGATATCAGTCCAGTGTTGCATTGCACTTTCGGGTTCATAGCGAGTTAGTAATCCTTGTATTCTATCGATTGCAATTTTGCAGCTTGCCACCTGTGCGAATATGTCTCCTCTGGTTTGGTCAGGAACCCGTACATTTTTTAGAATAAACTGTAGTATTTCTTCGTTTAGAGTACCGTGAGATCCTATTTGCATAGGGGGGATTCTAAGCCCTTCTTGATATATTTCGCGGGCGTTTCCTGAGATACTGCCAGGAACCATTCCGCCAACATCGTACCAATGGGCTCTGTTAGCAGCGTATGCCACTAGCTGGCCTCGAAAAAAAACAGGCATAAAAATGAGTACGTCATTGAGGTGGGTGCCACCGTCATATGGGTCATTCCCAATAAAAATATCACCCTCCTCTATAGTTTCTTGAAACTTTGCGACTGTGAGATTTACCTGCCATATGATGGGGAAAATGTGGATTGGTATACTAGTTCCTACCGCTAATAAATCCCGTTCCTTAGTCAGGATACCGCAAGAGAAGTCTCGTCCTGTGTACACTACCGCTGATCGAGCAGTTCTCAATGTAACCTCTGCCATTTCTCGAACAATTGATTCAAGTCGGTTACGAATCACCTCTCTGCTAATTGGATCTGATACGGTGGAAGTACGATTATTCATGGCTAAGCCTTCTTCAAAATCAAATTACCTAAGTTATCTATGCTGACAGAAAAGTCTGGGGGTACAAGGGTAGTTGAGGTGTGTTCTTCTATTATTGCGGGTCCTTGTAAGTTGAAATCTCTGTCGAGTGTCTCTCGGATAAACACTGGTGTTTGGACTTCTTTCATTACTTCTCGAAAATAAACGAGTCTGGTTGTTCTACTGTTTTGAGATGCTCGATTTGCTTTTGGCTTATAGATTGGCGACTTAAAACTAATGTGGGGAAGCAAGCCCGTTACCCTAACTCGTAAATTGACTATCTCGCATTCGTCCTCTGGGCACATGTAGGTGAAAAGCCGTTGATGTTCGTGATGAAAGTTTTGAATGAGGTTTTCAACGTCTAGAGCTTGTGTATCTAAGGAACTCAAAGGAACGGTAAGGGAGTGAAATTGACCCACATATCTCATGTCGACCATTTTTTCCACTAAGATTTCAGTAGTTTTTAACCCCGCATCAAGTAATCTCCCCGTAAGTTCGGATTCCATTTGATCAAAGGTTGATGTGATTTTAGTGAGGCTAGTTCCTGAACAAGCACTTGTACGTATGATATACGTGCTAACAGAATCGTACATTAAATTAGTGGAAAGAAGCCCTATAGCTGAGAAATTACCCGGGGCTAATGGGATTATAGCTTTTCTTAGATCCAGTTCTCGAACAACGCTTGCGGCTTGTAGAGGCCCAGCACCGCCAAAAGCTATGAGATCAAAATCTCTGGGATCTCTTCCTCGTGATATAGTTACTTCTCGGATTACATCTGCAGTTTTAGCATCCGCTATTTCTAGTACCCCTGAGGCAGCTTCTTCACACGAAATAGCTAAAGCTGTTCCGATATCCCTTGAGAGTGCTCGTTTTGCCATATCTATGTCTAGTGGCATAGATCCTCCGAGTAAAGAATGCACTCTACCTAAAGCTGCATTAGCATCAGTGATAGTTGGATAATTGCCTCCTTGCCCGTAGCAAACCGGGCCAGGATTAGAACCGGCACTTTGTGGTCCAATATGTAATTGTTTCATGGCATCAACTCTGACAATACTACCTCCACCCGCTCCGATCTCGACTATGTCTATCATCGGGACACGTAGAGGTAATCCACTCCCTGGCCTATTATTGGATTTAAATAACTCGTATTCAGTAGTTGAAAGAGGGGCACCATTTTCTATGACAGAAGATTTAGTTGTTGTTCCGCCCATGTCTAGAGTAATGACGTTAGGACTACCACAACTAGTGGCAAGTTGTGCTGCAGCAATAGCTCCTGCTGCAGGACCGGACTCCAGAATATGAATAGGTCGGTCGCTTGCTTCGGAGGTCGTCATCGCTCCACCATTCGACTGCATGATGTGGATAGGGACTTTGAGCCCAGCCTTTTCTATCCGTTCAGATAATTTAGACAGATAGGTACTTATGGTAGGTTGAATATATGCATTGAGAGTAGTGGTTGAAGTTCTCTCATATTCTCCTATTTCTGGTACGAGTGTCGATGATAGAGTTAGGGAAATCTGAGGGAAATGTTTTTTTATCAGCGTTTGTATTATTTGTTCGTGTTCGTTGTTGGCATAGGAGTTCAGTAAGCATATGGCTATTGATTCTAGTTTTTGCTCTTGCAAGAAGGTGATTAGACTGTCACTGCAACCTTGAGCATTAAGTGATTTTATGACGGCTCCATCGCTTGCTATTCTCTCATCGATACCGAACCGTTGTCTTCGTGGCACGAAGCTAGGTGGTTTGTCCATAAGGGGATCCAGAACGTGGGTTCTCGCGCCCCTTCTTAATTCAATGAAATCCCTGAAACCTTTCGTTGCTATAATTCCAGTTTTGGCTCCTTTGTGCTCCAGGAGGGTATTTATTCCTACAGTTGTCCCATGATTCAGGAATACGATCTCAGCTGGCTTAATGCCTGCAGATGCTAAAGTAGCTATGACTGCTTGGGCAGGATCTGCCCCGGTAGTCATGGTTTTTAGGTGAAGAAACTCATTGGTGGACTCATTGATACATGTTATATCAGTGAAGGTCCCCCCAACATCAATTCCTACGTAAAATCCTGTTTGCATAGTATTTAATCTCAACCTTGCAGTTTCATAAAATCTTGTACGGTTTTAGTCCTTGGGTATCTATCTCTATTCCCAAGCCTGGATCGCTGGATGGTATTGCGTAACCTTCTTCTAATACAAGATGTTGTTTGAAACATTTGCCCCACATAGGATCTGTTGTGCTGTTGTAATATTCTAGAATCATTCCATTTGGTATGGCGGTCGCAAGGTGGATATGGAGTTCTTGCAGACCATGAGGTGAGATGGGCAGATTGTATGCTTGAGCAAGAGCAGCAACTTTCATAAATTCGGTAATGCCGCCAAGAACTTGAGCGTCTGGATTTAATATGGCAACACATTGGCCTTCTATAAGATCTCGGAAACCGTAACGAGTGAATTCGTTTTCTCCTGCTGCGATTGGTATCGAAGTAGCGTCAGCAACTAATTTGTGCCCTCGATAGTCATCCGGAGCTACGGGTTCTTCGAACCAGAATATATCGAATTCCTCTAGTCTTTTTGCAATCCTAATCGCTTCGGAATAAGTATACGCATTATTCGCATCAACCATAAGATTAACGTCTGGTCCAATAGCGTCTCTGGCAATTCGTACTCTTTCTATGTCTTGTGCAATAGAAGCGCCTCCTATTTTCATCTTAACTGATGTGACACCCAGTTCGACATAAGATGACATTTCAGAAGACAAATCAGACAGTGTTTTTCCTTCTTCATAATAGCCACCCGCCAAATAAACTGGTATTGATTCTTGATATCCTCCAAGTAGTTTATGCAGTGGCTGATTAGTAGCTTTGCCTCGAATATCCCATAGTGCAATATCGATTAGGCTGATAATTTTGGTTGATAGACCTCTGCGGCCTACAACTTTTGGTGCCCATAACTGAGCCCAAATCTTCTCTACATCGAATGGATTTTCGCCGATTAGAATTGGTTTGAATTCGTCAACAAACGCCTTGATGATACCAAACGGAATGATCGTTACACCTCCGGTAATGCCCAATCCGTAGACCCCACTGTCGGTATCAATAGTTATGACCGCTATGCCACCCTTTGGATAGATATACTTTCCATTCCTCAGAGGCTTCGGTCTGTTCCATTCATAACCAGTTATGTTTATATCTGTAATTTTCATAATGTAAGTAGGTATCGGATTCTAACATCGAGCATTATTTCAAACAATGTTGGTACGTTGACTGTTATATAGTATTGACCTACCATGCAACAACATTAGAGGGATTAGGAGAAGGCCGATGAAACCCGATATAGTTATCGATGGTGATGGACACGTAGTGGAAATTGATCAGACCTATGATTCGATAGATCCTGAATATTATGCGAAAAGGCCTATGCTTAGAGAGGCCTCTCGAGGACATTTAGTGCGATTGCAGGAAGGTAGGGTTTGGGGTCAGAATGGTGAGGCAGGGTTTGCTGGAAACAATGTAGGATCCTTCCCTCCTGGTGGTTTGTCTTATTTGTATCGGAGGGCTGGAACATATAATCCGTGGGCGCGCCTACCCGATATGGATGCTGACAGTATTGATGTAGGGGTTTTGTATTCATCCTACGAATTGCCGTTGACCGTCATGCCTGACTCAGGATATGCGGTTGCTCGTGCAGCAGCCTATAACAACTGGATTCATGAATACTGCTCTGCAGCTCCCCGACGATTAAAAGGAGTCGGCTTGGTAGCTTTACAAGATTTAGATGCAGCAATAGCTGAACTAGATCGTTGTGCTGATTTAGGTATGGTTGCAGTTCAGGTGGGTTGTACAGTTGGAGAAGATACGCTGTTAAGTGATGAACGGCTTAATCCCTTTTGGCAAGAGGCTGAACGTTTGAATATGCCAGTCGCAGTACATGGTCCTGCGCTACCAGGATTTTTCAGAAGTTATTTTGATGTGTTTCGTCAAGATCATATGCTTGAAGTGGCTCATATGGCTCATGCATTTGCCCAAATGCTAGCATGTTCCAATATTATTACCAGTGGTGTACTTGAACGATTTTCCAATCTGAAAGTGGCTTTTTTGGAAGCAGGGTCCGGCTGGGTACCATACTGGATGCACCGTATGGATGAATATCAGGAAGTTGCACCAAATCGATGGGCTGGAATCACAGCTACTCCAAGTGAGTATATCAAGAGTGGTCGAGTCTTCTTTAGTTGCGAGCCCGGGGATACAGATCTGCCATACTTCTTGGAAAATATAGGGGATCAATCCATGTTGTTTGCCTCTGATTATTTGCACTTCGATGCTTTGTTTCCTGGAGAAATAGGTCATGACGGTAATCCTTATCCAGGAACTGTGAAAACATTACTCGCACGGGAAGATATCCCTGAGAAGTCCAAAGAAAAAATGCTCTATGAAAACTCCGTGGCATTTTATAGATTCGGCTCGGATGATTTAGGTCAAGTTGGAGATGAAATTTCACGAAAAGAACCTAAACAAATGAGAGAATTATCAGTTCCGGGAACTGTGGGAGCGAGAGTTTAGGTTTATAAATATTACAGAATCCACACAGGAGAAAAGAGATATGGCGGAAATAGATAAAGAGACTATATGGGATCGATACGGGATTGAACCCGTGATTAATGGACAGGGTCATACCACTGTTTTAGGTGGATCATCATTATCACCCGAGGTGATAAATGCAAGACTTGCGGCGACTCATTTGTTTGTAGATATGAAACAATTGTTAGCAAAGACAGGGGAAATGATAGCTCCTATGCTGGGTGCAGAATCTGCCTTGGTTACTGCTGGTAGTGCTACCGCAATTACTCTAGGTGCAGCTGCGTGTCTCACTGGTTTGGATAAAGGGAAGACTAGTCAACTACCAAATACTGATGGTATCAATAACGAGGTCGTAATGTTCAAAAGGATGTTGAATCCCGAACTTGGCCATAGATATTGGCGATGTTTTGAGACGGTAGGTTGTAAATTGGTATTAGTTGGTGATGATAATAGCGGAACCATTAAACAGATGGAGGATGCCATTACTGCAAAGACCGCTATCATTCATTACTTACCACGTGCTTGGCGACAAGGGAACTTACCTACTCCTGAAGAGGTGATAGAACTTGCCAATCGTTATAAAATTCCTGTTTTCATAGATGCCGCAGGAGAAACATTTCCGTTATCAGAGATGACCCGATACTGTAAAGCTGGGGCTGATTTAGTGACCTATGGTGGAAAGTATTTTAGTGCCCCTCATACCACTGGCATTCTCTGCGGAAGAAAGGATCTTGTTGAAGCTGCTGCCAACCACAGTTTTATCGGATTCCAGTATGGTAGTTTTGGCATTGGACGGGCATCAAAGTTAGCTAGAGAAGATATAGTTGCAGCAGTCGAGGCATTAGATCAGTGGTTTAAAATGGATCATGAAGAACGCATGATGCAAGAAGATTCCAAAGTTCGAAAAATCGAATCAATGGTTGCAGATATTCCAGGGGTCAACGTTGTTAAATGTGCTTTTGGAATGGCAGGAATAGGACAGCGGCTTACAGAAAATCCTGGACCTGCAGGAAGTATGATCGTAGAAATAGATGAATCGGTTGTAGGAAAGTCAGTTGAATCAATAGTCAAGGAACTTGAAGACGGTACTCCGAGTATTTGGGCTATTTATGCTAAGAAAGGATTACCTTCTGTCTCAAGTTTTGAGGGGATTGGTTTTACAATGGTGTGTGTTCTGGATGGGCAAGAGGATATTATCGGAAAGAGGCTCCGATCAGTACTGGGATTCGGGTGAAATCAAAATCTATCTCGTTAATGTGATAAATAATCCTGCTGTTGTTGTCGATATTCTCCAGAATGCAAGATGGCATTTTCTAGTTCGGTCGCTATAGACTGCTCTTTTAAGGCGGAAGGATTTCCTCCATCCTTTAGGTGTTTTAGAGAATCGTAGAGAGTTTTCATTGTCGTAAAAAATGGTTGATGGCCGGTTAGTACTACTTTGACATTGTTTTTCAAGAGAAATGAATTCTCTTTCAGTTTGTCACTGGCGCTGCCAAGAACAAGAGGAAGATGTGTGTTCTTCCGAATGCTTTCGATGTCGCCGTATTCCTTTGCTCCGACGACCATAATGGCATCAACATTTAGGTTTGAGTAGGCACTCACCCTTTTGCTGGTATCATCTAGACTGGTGCTTGAGAGGCCGTTAGTCCGGGCAATGATTACTGTATTAGGATCTCTCTTTGCATCAATAGCAGCTCTTAATTTCCCTATCATTTCATCGCATGAGATCAAGGAAGTATCTGAACTTCCGTATTGTGGTGGAAGGGCTGCATCTTCTATTGTAATGGCAGCTGCGCCTGCTCGCTCAAGCTCTTGGATAGTCCTGCTGGCATTTAGCGCGTTACCGTACCCGTTATCGGCATCTACCATCAGGCTGATGTCGCTCACTCTGCAGATTCTCTCCACCTGATCGCTAAGTTCTGAAAGTGTAAGTACCATAATATCTGGAGCGGCTAATATAGCAGCGGATGCTACTGACCCGCCTAATATACCCAGATCAATTTTCAAATGGTCTGCTATGCGTGCAGAAATTGGATCAAAAACTGAAACTGGATATCCAATGTTTGGACCATTTAAATAGTTTCTGAACTGCTTCCGTTGTTTTGAAAAAGTCATCCTTCTTCTCCTTTGATTCACTCTGTCTTTTTTATTAGGCTTGGGATCGAAGTTTTGTTGTAGATTGCCAGTCGATAGAGGCGTCCTCACTTTTAAATACAACCCCATAAACACTCTTTGCACGAGAAAAGCTAATTTTCTCGTGCAAAATATCTTCAGCAACCTGATCAGGGTTTCTCTCTAATGGATTACCCCATCCTCCTCCTCCAGGCCAATGAACTTCAAGAGTATCTCCTGCACTAAATGTTTCCAAAAATTTTGTTGGTTTAACATGGTAGTAACCATTTTTTACTGTGGTAATTGAAGTTGGTTTGGATGAACCTCCTCCCCAAAGCCCATAAGGAGCTACTTTGCTTCTATCAGATCGGACTTGGATCGTTGTTTCATCCACAGCACATTGATATTTGCGTTTCATTCCCATACCACCTCGATACTTCCCTGGCCCTTCAGAGTCTGGGATGAATTCGTATTCCAAGATTTTAACAGGGTGATCTATTTCAAGAATCTCTACAGGTGTGTTTGCTCCGTTTAACATTCCTGCAGAAACTGCATCGGGACCGTCACGATAAGAGAACGCTCCCATACCAGGCTCCACTGCGAAGTCGAGTAAGACCCACGGCTTCCATGGAACATGCTTTTTATTGTAGCCTGAAATTGCGACGCCAAGTTCTGCTCCTGCACATGCCGCATAGACTTTGTGAGGCAACATCTGGGCAAAAGCTCCAAATAAAGTATTTGCGATGCGAACGAGCCCTAGAGTTCTTGCTGCAACAGGAGCAGGAAGCACTGGATTTACAAATGTTCCCTCTGGGGCATTGATGTTGACTGGTTTAAAATAGCCTGAAGTATTTGGAATTTGAGGGCCTAGAAGGCACTTAACTACTGCATATACCACAGCATGGGTAGTTGCAAGTACAGGTTGGATTGCGCCGTTACATTGCGGAGAAGTCCCCGAAAAATCCACTGTTAATTCGTCTTTTTCTTTCGTGACTGTAGCAGTAATTCTAATGCTATCAGTGCTAAACCCATCATCGTCTATATAATCGCTAAATGACCATGTCCCGTTCGGCATTTGGCTGATTGCTTGTCGGGTTAGGTTTTCTGTGTATTCAATCAGTTGTTGAACCTGTTGTTCTAATGGCTCTATTCCGTATTGATTGATCAGCTCTAAATACTGTGTTTCACCGTACTCAAGACCTGCTATTTGCGCTTGTAGGTCTCCCATCACCATCTCTGGGACTCTTACTGCTTTTTCAAGCAACCGGTACACCGTTTCATTAGGGGTACCATCGACATATAGTTTTACGGGTGGAATCCTAATTCCCTCTTGGTAGATTTCTGAACTATCACAGGCGTTTCCACCTGCTACTCTTCCCCCTATATCTGTATGGTGTGTCATAGCGCATAGGTATGCAGCTATGCGATTTTGGATGAATACTGGCTTGAATAGGAAAATATCCGGAAGATGAGAGCCCCCTTCGTACGGATCGTTTAATATGAAGATGTCCCCTGGCCGAATGTTTTCTTGATAATAGTCTGTGCAAGCCTTCAGCGCAGGCATCATTCCTCCCAGATGAATCGGTAAACAAAACCCTTGTCCAATAAGCTCTCCAGTTGAACTCAGAACGCCTGTGGAATAATCTAAAGCTTGTCGAACAACTGTTGACCGAGAGGTTCTCACGACAGTGAGAGCCATACCATCTCCAATACTTTCGAGGGCATTTTTCAGTATTTCAAGTTTTATTGGATCGGGTGATCTAACCATTGTTAGAAGGGTCCTTCGTTTTAAACGGTTCAAGGTATTTCAAAAAAGCTTGTTTCAATTGATCATGGGCGATTGTAACAGCAAAGTTGATATTGTCTTTGTCGAGTTGATCAATATTTCCATATCGAGTTGCTGCGCCTACGATTTTTCCTTGATTAGAAATCTTAGTTGCCATTTCACTTACTATTTTGTCCATGGTTTCTTGGCCTGGCCAACCTAATTCTGCTGAAAGATTTCCTGCACCGATCCATACAATGTCAATGCCTGGGACTGCTGCTATTTGATCTATGCAGTCGATACTTTCTTTGTTTTCACACAAGGCAATACAGAGTGTCTCTTGATTGGCAAATTGGCTATATTCCTTTGGAGTTCGGTGTAATCCGAAATCATTGGTCTGGATCCACCCGCATTGATCTCTGTTTCCATCAGGTACGAATTTACATGCTTCTACAAATCTCTGTGCATCCTCAGCAGAACGAACACTAGGCATTACAATGCCCATGGCGCCCCTATCTAGAAGCCTCCTGCATCCGTAATAATCAGCTTCATGCCGTACAGCTGCTAGAGGAATTAAGTCACGAGCAAAAGCGGCTCGTATCATATGTTCTGCTTGGTCGTCACTCACAGGGCTGTACTCACAATTTATAATCATAAAATCAAAGCCTACCTCAGCAATTAATTCCGCGACGAATGGCGAAGAAAATGTGAGATCACACCCAATTACCCTGTTCCCATTGAGTAACTTCTCCTTTAGCTTATTCTTATGCATTTGATCCCCAATCTATAGTTTAGGTTTGTATTTTGTAGTCTTCAGTTGCTGAAGTTTCAGAAATTATTTCGTCTTTTAAATCTTGTACAACTGCAGTAGGGCTTCGGTCAGAAGGATTTCCAAAGCCTCCTCCGCCAGCAGTAATAAAATGTAAGAATTCTCCGTTCTTAACTTGTAGGAGTCCTTTGGAAGGAAGAGCCTGATCACTGTCGATCCAGCCAAGTTGGTATCCAGTGCCTGATAAGCCTCCAGAGAACCCCTGAGCCTTGTAGTTAACTCTTTCAGACAGCATAGCCAACTCTATTTGGTGGTTACCTGTCATTTCCAGAATAAGCTCTTGGCCGTACCCACCTCGATATTTACCTGGTCCACCCGAATCAGTGCGTATTTCCCGTTTCCATGCTATTAAAGGGGCATTAGATTCCATCATTTCTATCGGAGTACTCCCACTATTTGCAGGAAAGCCTGAGCAGGAAATACCGTCACCATGGGCGCTGGCTCCCATGCCTCCATGAATGCACAGAACAAAAACGAAGGGTTCTTCGTTGAGTCCTTTGCCGTAGAATGTGCACATGAGATCTGGGTTGCTTCCGCTGTCAGCTATTACTTTGGTAGGGATAATCGATTGGAGAGCAATTAATACTGATGAGCAAACGCATCTACCAACCAATTGACGGGCATTCACCGGCGCGGGGTAGGTAGCATTAAGGATAGATCCTTCTGGGATTTTGATAGAAAAAGGTTTGTAGGATCCTTCGTTTTTATATGTTTGCGGGTCAAGAATACTTTTCAGGGTGTATGCAGTCCAAGCAGCTGTATAGGCAGGGACGCAGTTTATTCCTCCGGTATTGGTTTGAGGGGATGATCCGCCGTAATCCACGATAATGTGGTCGTCCATGACTTCTACAGTACATTTAATATGTAGCGGAACGTTTTCAAAACCGTCCAAGTCGAGATAGGATTCGTATTTGCCGTTAGGAATCTTTTTTATAGCTAGACGCATTGATGCTTCTGCACGTGATTGCAGTTCTTTGCTTATTTCTTGTAAATCAGGTAAGTGATATTCATCCAGAAGTTCGATCAGGAGATCTGCACATTTTTCCAACGAAGCTATTTGCGCAAAGAAATCGCCTGATACCTGTTTCGGTAGCCTGACATTTCCTTCGATGAAATCCATAAGTGATTTATTCAGAATGCCTTGGTTGAAAATCTTTGTGGGGGGAATCATTATGCCTTCTTCAAAAACAGAATTACAACTTGCTGACCAAATAGTCCCACTTATGTCTGCCCAGTGTGCTACATTTGCGGCAAAACCGACAATCCTATTTTTTGAAAATACAGGCTTGATAATCACTACGTCAGGCTTGTGCCCTGTTCCTATCCATGGGTCATTGGTGATTACGACATCCCCTGGGAACCAAGAATCTAGTGGCATCAAGTCCAAGATTATCCTCATTGTTCTAGGAAGACATCCTGCGAATGATCCTGCAGTACCCTGATTTTCAGCTAGCGAATCACCTTGTTTATCGAGTAGGACACAGGTATAGTCATTGCACTCTCTGATTAGTGTAGAAAATGCTGTCCTGGTCAGAGTGGCGGCTGACTGGTCGCAGATAGCGATCAATCTGCTCCAGATAATTTCCAGTAACACAGGGTCTAAATCAGGATTGGTTTGATCTGTTTTTTGTTGCATTGTTTTATATTAGTCGGATCGCAGAGTCGAGCAGAGAAAATCGTTTTATTTTCCTATGCCAGTTACAGATCGGTAATGTATCACTATTGACTGAAAGAAGCTAACAAAGGCCGTTGGATTATGAGGAGGTTTGCGGTTCTTCATAAACTAACTTGGGTCCTAATATCAAGCAAATAATTGCAATTGACATCCCTATTGCTGCTATGGCGGCAGGAATAGTATATGCACCTGTTGCGTCGTGCATGGTACCCATGAACAATGGTCCAGCTGCCATGCCTAATAACATACAACTTGTTAGTGATCCTGAAATAGCTCCGATATGCCTGATACCAAAGGCTGAAGCAGCTGCAATAGGAACCAATGTGCTAAATGCAGTAGCGGCGATTCCCAGTGGAATCGGGCATAACAGAAATACCCATTTTGGTATGTCAAGTGCACTGACTGTTAAAAGTAGCAGGGGTGCTATAGTGGCACCTGCAGTTGAAAATGAGAGGATACGCTTGATGGGGATCTTGTCGCTAAGATATCCGTAGGTAAATTTGGTAATTGCAGCAAGAAGCCCTATGAGACTTAATAATGTGGCAGCTGTGGTTGTGGAAAATCCAAGATCGAGAACAAAAGGTTGCACTTGGGAAAATGTTCCGTTGGACGAGAATAAGGCAGTAAAAAACACAAATACCACTACCCAAAACTTTGATGTTCGTACTGCCTCGCTTAAAGAAATTCCTGGCAAAGCAGCATAAACTTCAGAACGCGTGACTTTCTTGGAACTGTCGATTGTGTTTGTGGTGATTCCATCTGGTTCTAATCCCAGCTGATAGGGGTCTGATTTAATTACCAATAGGGTTAACGGAATAAGAGTAGACCAAATCAGAATTGCAAAAATCAGCATGGTTGACTGCCAATCCATCGATTGGATGAGAAATTCTGCTATCGGGCTCATAACAAATCCGCCAGCACCCATTCCTGTGTAAGTTATTCCGATAGCTAATCCTCTTCGCTTTTGAAACCACCTTGATATTATTGCGTTTATGCTGATTCCACTAGATGCTGCCAGACCTACCCCGGCTGTTATATATCCTAAGAAAAAATGCCAAGGTTCTGTGACTTGGCTAAAGGAAAAGACTGCTGTTCCGATGATTAAAGCGCCTGCAAACATGATTAATTTGCCACCGTAAACATCAATCAGTTTTCCGATTACAGGTCCTGTAATCGCCATAGCTAGAATTCCGGCCGAATAAGTTGCGCTAAAAAGCCCTCTTGACCAACCAAGATCTGTATGAATTGGCTCGTAAAAAACAAATATTGCGAATATAACGACGCCGTAAGTAATGAAAAATGAAAACCAGCACGAAGCTACAATGTACCACCCATAAAAAAAACGATCGGGTTTTACAGGTTCACTCATGAATGCTGAACCGTGAATACAATGTGGGAATTATCCATGCCTGATTAAATGTGATCGTTTAACGAAGTCCTCTCTCAGTTAGTTTTTCAATGGTAACTATTTCAAAGAATTCTACAGTGTTCGACTCGGTAATTTCACGCACTTTGGCAGCATTGGTTCTCACAGATTCTGGTACATTCGAAAACCAGTTTGGTTCTATAACATCTTGAGTCCATTCTGCGTACGCTACATCGGGATCCCCTGGTAGCCCTTGGCTTATATAAATAGTAGCTTTGTTACGACCGTTCTTTTCGTATGCTTCGCAAATAGTGGTTAGTAATGCGGCTGTATCCCATGCCTTGTTTGGTTTGGTTTTGAGTGTTCTTCGGATAAGGTACATTCTGTCTCCTTAATTTAGGTGTAATAGAGCATAAACGTTCTGATATTACCACTATATATCATTTTGTTGAGTCACAGTATAGCATTACACTATTCCGTGCGTTGTATCACCTGAGACTTGCATGCAATAATTTATGGGGAACGAATACTTTGCTGAAGGTAGGACAATACTATGGTTGTCGAGCATATTCAGATATCCCAAGAAGAGGTTGTGACTTCGGCATTATACAATGTGCCAAGCGTGGACTCCACGGCTATACTTGTGCTAGCGCACGGTTCAAGCGAGGGCATGCGTTCCGACCTCTTTGATGGTGTGTCAAATCACTTAGAACTCGCGGGGATATCAGTTTTCCGATTTAATTTTCCCTATATTGAAATGGAGAGACGAACGCCAGACCGCAGCGAAAAACTAGAATCGTGTTTTCAGGCAGCTTTGTCGTACGTTGAGAAAAGATCTGAGGAAAAAAAAATATTTATAGGAGGTAAATCACTGGGAGCAAGAATAGCCGTTAAACTTGCCTCAACATCTTACCGTCCTCATGGAGTAGTGTGTTTAGGGTATCCTTTTCATCCACCAGGAAAACCGGATCGGATCAATGGCGAAGTGATTCGAACGTTAAACGTGCCTACATTGTTTTTGCAAGGGGAAAAAGATCCGTTCGCTAAAATAAATCATATAAGGCCCCTTATAGAAGAATCCAGACAATTTTCTTTAATAGAAATCTCAGGTGGCGATCATTCATTTAATGTCAAGAATCAATCGAATTCACTAGTGCATGCATTGCTGTCACGGCATGTTGAAACTTTTATAACTAAACTTTCGCGGTGATCTTATATATCAGGTAATAGGGTATGCCATGATGAGTGTTGTTGGAACAAATTGGCTAGTTGCATTACAGCTAAATCCTGAAAAGGAGCTCCAATAATTTGCAATCCAACAGGGAGGTTACTGGATGTGGTCCCACACGGGATTGAGATAGCTGGACAACCTCCGAGTGCCGCAAGGCCAGTAGGACCCCTTGTAAGTGTGTAACTGCTCAAAGCTTGTTTTTCTGTTGTAAGGTCTTCTAATGGAACGATCGTTGGGGCTGGTTGCAGTTGAGTAGGGCAAACAAGAAGTTGATAAGTGGTAAAACATTCTTTGATTTGATCCAGCATTTCCTGTTTTATTTGAAGTAAATGCTGATAAACTCGTGACGGGATTAAATGAGCTGCCATCAACCTTCTCCGCATTAACTTTCCGTAGGATTCGGGAGTTTGCTTCAGTGTATCGCTATGCACTGTCAATGCTTCACTTTCTGATATTGCGGCTACTACAGCCATCGCGTCTGTACTGGCTGGCAGCGAACATGGTTCGACAGTAAAACCTTCTTGTCTGAAAATATCTAACGAAGAGTAGATCGCAGTCCCAATTTCTTGGTCAATGTACGGTTCTTCCATCATTTCTGTAATAAGACCTATACGTTTAATTGTAGGTTTATCATCTACCGCGGAGAAGAAAGAAGGCAGTTTGGTGGAAACCGTTGACGGGTCCAATGGATCATATCCAGTAATGCTATCCATGACTAACGCTACATCTTTAGCAGTTTTAGTAATCGGACCCGCGATATCAAAACTTGAAGAAATAGGAATACTT
This sequence comes from uncultured Dehalococcoidia bacterium, assembly GCA_913047625.1. Classification (GTDB taxonomy): domain Bacteria; phylum Chloroflexota; class Dehalococcoidia; order Lucifugimonadales; family CAJWUJ01; genus CAJWUJ01. The sequence goes on from CAJWUJ010000005.1 coordinate 65,140, forward strand.
CCATGACGGCTTACTAGGCCCTGGGAAGGTCTAAGTCCTGTGGCTCCACAGTGTGATGCAGGAATTCTAACTGAGCCACCTGTATCCTCAGCTATGCTGAAAGCGCACAAGGATGCAGCAGTCGCAATACCGCTTCCGCTGCTTGAAAATCCTGGACTTCTGTTTGTGTCCCAAGGGTTTCTGGGTGTTCCGTAAGGAAAATAGTCCCCAGTTCCCATCCCGAATTCTGTCATGTTCAGTTTGCCTATGAGAATGGCCCCCGCACTATTCAAGCGTTCAATCACTGTGGCATTCGTATTGGGTGTATATGAGGAGAGAATTCTGGATCCTGCGGTTGTGCTAGCGTCACTAGTGAAGAATGCATCTTTTATTGCATAGGGTAGTCCGAATAGAGGTGGATATCTATTACCTTGCAAAAGAGATCGTTCTAAATTGCGAGCAGTTTTTAAAGCAGAGTCAGGGATGGTGGTGATGAAGGCATTAAGGGTTGGATTTAATTGTTCTATTCTCTCTATATAGCTAGAAACTAGGTCTACTGGAGAAATTTGCTTCGTTTGAATCAGCGTTCTTAGTGTAGAAGCTGAAGATGTAAGGACTTCAGTCGGCAGTCGAACCATGCTGTGTTAGAACCTTTGCAATTAAATCTTTAGTGGCGTATTTGCTGGTCATATCTTGGATCAACTTAATGGATGTGTTTAATCGTACACGAACTTCCACTAGATCCTCATCTGGAATATTAAGACCTATTGAGGATGCCAAACTCAGGATTTCTTTGTTGGTTATCTTTGGCATTATTCTTCCATTATGCAAGTAGCTGTATTGAATCGTTTACGCATTGGCGAGACTTCTGGATTGCTCGGTGGCATTGATGTCAATCGTGAGGTCTTCACGTATGACCACTCCATAAGTGTCTTTTGCACGTTTCAGCGAGACTTTGCCTTCAATGACATCGGTTAGAACAGCCTCAGGATTACGCTCTATTGGGTTTCCCCAGCCACCACCTCCTGGACACTCCAGTCGCCAACTGTCCCCTTGTTGTACAGGGATGATGACTTTGTTGGGTAGTTCTTCCGGGTTACTGTCTGGATTTAAAATCACCCGAGTCTTGGCTGATTCCTGTCCGCCATGGAGACCATACGGAGGATATTTGACTCGATCTGCTCTAATCTGTATTTGGGTGTCCGGTGACGTATTTCGGTATTGGCGTACCATGCCTAAGCCACCTCTAGACTTTCCTGCTCCTTCAGTGTCTTGTAACAAAGCGTACTCTTCAACCATAATTGGTGTGTCAATTTCCATGATTTCTGCAGGAATATTGCTTGAGTTATGGATGCATGGTTGTTGAGCATCTGCGCCATCTCGTTCTGCACTTCCTCCGGTAGCATTGGAGACAAGAGGATCCATTTGGATCCACGCTTTCCAAGGACTGACTGTTTTATCATAGCCTGAAAACGCAGCAAAATATTCGTTCCCACCCCAACATGCCGGCATTTTTTGAGGTAGCATTAAACCAAAAGCACCAAAGACTGCCTGAGCTATTCTGTAAGCTCCTAATGCTCTAGCTGCTACTGGTGCAGGTAACAGAGGATTGGTAAATGTTCCTTCCGGAGATGTGACGGTAATGGGTCTAATATAGCCACCTGTATTTGGGATAGATGTGCCTAGTACAGATTTCACAACGGCATATGTCACTGACTGGGTAGTGCCAAAAACTGGTTGTATTGCCCCTTTGCATTGTGGGGATGTGCCATCAAAATCAATATAAAGTTGATCATCTTTCTTAGTTATGGTGGCTTGTATCTTTATAGTCTCGTCGCTGATGCCGTCGTCATCTATATAATCACTAAACGTCCACGACCCCTCGGGTAATTCTCTGATAGCTGCTCGCGTTAGTTTTTCCGTATATTCAAGGAGATTATCTTGCGCTGCCAGCAGAGTTTCTGGGCCATGTCTTTCCGCGAGCTGTTGCCATTCGCGGGTTCCAATGTTGATGGCTGCGACCTGTGCCATCAGATCACCAGTGACTTCATGAGGTATTCGGACAGCTTTCTCCAGTATTCTGAACATTGCGTCGTTGGGAACACCTCTGTCATATAGCTTGATGGGGGGAATACGTAACCCCTCCTGATAAATTTCCGTTGAGTCACAGGCGTTACCTCCTGCCACTCTGCCTCCTATATCACTATGGTGGGACATAGCACAGGCAAAACCGAGCAATATGCCATTTTGAAAAACTGGTTTGAAGAGGAATATGTCGGGTAGATGGGTGCCACCTTCGTAGGGATCATTAATAATAAAGATGTCCTCTGGATGAACTTGATTGTTATAGTGACTTAGGCACGCTTTTAAAGCAGGTCCCATGCATCCTAGATGTAAAGGAATACTGAACCCCTGTCCTATGATTTCACCTTTTGCATCCAAAAGACCACAGGATAAGTCAAACCCCAGTCTTACGCAGGAAGAACGAGAAGTCCGAACCGCTATCAACATCATCGTGTCACCTATGCCTGATAGGGCATGGTTGATTACCTCAAGGAGTATATTATCTGTGGATTTCGTGGCAGTCATGCGAGTCAGAGTCCTATGGGAACTTCGGGATCCTTAGTTTATGAACTTCTCAGCAAGATAACAGTCGTACTTTAACATTGTCAAATTAACAGTCTCTAATTTAATCTTGGCATTTAGTTATGGTATTTGATTGACTTACGTTATACTGATTTTATGTGGTTCTGTTGAATCTTATCGAGGAGGTTACCTATGAATTTAGAAAAGGCAACATTAGCAGCGGGATGTTTTTGGGGGATTGAGGAAACTTTCCGAAATACGCCTGGTGTTACGGAAACTCGAGTAGGTTATACCGGGGGCAGCTTGCAGGATCCCTCATATCATGATGTTTGTAGCGATACTACTGGTCATGCTGAAGTGGTGGAAGTTACATTTGATTCAGACAATATACAGTATTCCGATTTGCTTGATATCTTTTGGAAGTCTCACGATCCGACCACTTTGAACCGGCAAGGTTTCGATATCGGAACACAGTATCGATCTGCCATTTTTACACATACGGATGCTCAGGAAGCTGATGCAATTAAGTCTCGGGAGTCAGAGGAGGCACGGAATTATCAGCGAGGCCAAATAGTCACAGAAATTGCACAAGCATCAACTTTTTGGGAAGCTGAGGAATATCACCAAAAATACCTCCAGAAACGTGGCATTAGTCATCACTGTTAAGAGATTATCTTTATGTGTGTGACTACATGCAACGTGATTATCGGCAGTGATAAGCATGTGCGGTAGATTTACTCTCCACAGCTCTGTCCAGACGATTGCTAATCGATTTGGATTTACAGCTTTATCTGTAGGTTCTATTTCACCTCGTTATAATATTGCTCCGACGGATAAGTGCCTGATTCTAACTTCCAATGACCAAGGTGTCGCATCTGAATTTATGGAGTGGGGATTTGTTGGTACTAGTGAAAATAAGAATAATACCTTTCGCATAATTAATTCCAGAGCTGATAAATTGGTAAACATCCCCAGATTTCTTAGCTCTCTCCAAAGTCGTCGTTGTCTGGTTATTGCAGATGGTTTTTATGAATGGGAACGGAATTCTTCTGCTGTAGGCCCCATGTATTATCAGTTGCAGGATAACTCCCCTTTTGCTTTCGCTGGTATATGGGCGCAGGGATTATCTCCTTCTGGCATCAAAGTAAAGAGATTTAGTATAATTACTACTGATGCGAATACATTGGTTGGGCAAGTGCATCATCGGATGCCAGTGATATTGTCTGAAGAGAGTGAAACAGCATGGTTAGACCAATCGAAGAGAAGCTCTCTGGCTTTATTGTCGATGTTGATACCATTTCCATCTGGTTCTATGCAAAGTTATAGAGTGTCCAGATATGTTAATCGATCTGGAAACGATGAAAAAACAGCCATAGAGCCTGTTGTTAATTTGCTATAAATTTATAAGTGCCGAGATATAAAGAGAGGTAATATATGGAACAAATGCAGGATGTAGTACTGATAGAAGGAGCACGGACTCCTATAGGAAGATTTGGAGGTTCTCTGAAAGATATTTCAGCCTCACAATTGGGTTCAATCGTCATTAAAGAAGCGATAAGTCGTTCAGGAATCAGAGAGAGTGATGTGGAAGAAGTCGTTATGGGCAATTCTATTCAAGTTACTGAAGCAGGATATGCTGCAAGAAAAGCTTCTCTTGGTGCAGGGATTCCAGAATCAGTTCCTACAATAGCAGTGAACAGGCAATGTTCCTCAGGATTGGAGGCTATTAACATTGCAGCACAAATGATCAAAGCGGGTGAGATAGATGTTGCAGTGGCGGGTGGATTAGAAAACATGAGCCAATCGCCCTTTTTGCTGGAGTATAAAGCGAGATTCGATGGCTTAAGATTAGGTGATGCAAATATGAAGGATAGCCTTATCGAAGCACTGGGCTGTCCTATCAATTTGTATCACATGGGTGTTACCGCGGAAAATGTAGCTGAGCGATTCGAAGTTACTCGGGAAGATCAGGATGAATTGGCACTAATCAGTCATACCAGAGCGGTACAAGCAACCAAGGCTGGTAAGTTTTTAAATCAAATAATTAATATTGATATCCCTCAGCGTAAAGGAGAACCCCTGGCATTTGTTTCAGATGAAGGGCCCCGAGAGGATACTACACTGGAGAGATTGTCATCTCTTAAGCCAGTCTTCAAAAAAGACGGTACTGTTACAGCAGGTAATGCATCTAGTATTAATGATGGAGCTGCAGCAGTAGTACTGATGTCACGGGACAAAGCAAAAAGTCTGGGGATTACTCCCCAGTTTCGTTGGTATGCTCGAGGTGTATCTGGGGTGGAGCCAGCAATTATGGGTATTGGTCCGGTTCCTGCTGTTCGGAAGGCCTTACAAAAAGCTTCGATGGACATTAACGATATTGACTTGGTGGAGTTAAACGAGGCTTTCGCTGCTCAAGCACTCTACTGTATTCGGGAGCTTGACTTAGACATGGAAAAAACCAACGTAAACGGTAGTGGCATTAGCCTTGGCCATCCGGTTGGAGCTACTGGTGCTATTATGACCGTTAAGCTTATGGATGAATTGAAAACAAGCAATAAAACTACTGGATTGGTGACCATGTGTGTGGGTGGTGGACAAGGAGTGGCTACCATTTTTGAGCGACTAGCATAGATAGGATAGATCTTTTTTGATCAAGTGGTACTTTGATTCTACTTTAAGTGAACTTGAGGTTTGTTGGTTAGTATGAGTTTGTACGAAGGTATATTGATTGGCGTTATTCAAGGTATTACTGAATGGTTGCCTATTAGTTCTGAAGGGCTCATAACGTCTATTGCTTCACTGGGATTTGAACACACGTTCAAGCAGGCCGTGTCATTGTCTATTTGGTTGCATTTGGGCACTGCGTTTGCAGCTGCGTTCAGTTTTAGGAGACATCTTCTACAACTGCTTAAAGACTTTATTCAGGACCGAGAAAGCTCGAAAGAGTTAGGTATGCTCATAACTGCGGTTCTTATTAGCGGCATGATTGGATTCCCGCTGTTACTCTTAATTAGAGAGGTTCAGTTAACGGAAGGAGCCGGAGACGTAACTATGATACTGATTGGTTCCTTTATGGTGATATCAGGATTCGTGCAACGTTATCGACGGAACAGTATAGCCAATGTCACGAGGCAAGATCTCTCTATAATAGATGTGACTATCCTTGGGATAGCGCAAGGCTTGGCTGTCATGCCTGGATTGAGCCGGTCAGGATTAACCGTGTCTGTTTTACTGCTTAGGGGACTTGAGCAGCAAAAAGCGATAACTATTAGTTATATTATTAGTATTCCGGCTGCACTAGGTGCTGCAGTGTATATTGGTATTACAGACGGACTATTTCTTTCTGCGATAAATCTCCTAGCTGGCTTTGTTGCATTCGTGTCAGGTTTATTCACGATTCGCATAGTGCTGGGTTTTGCGAAGCAGTTGAATATAAGTAAATTGCTAATTTGGATAGGATTTATGATGGTTTTTGCTGCTATTCCTTTTTTGGCGGTTCGCTTGTACTTGGCCTGAGCTATTGAACGAATTAGTTCATCCTAAGCCCACCGTCGACGTTAATTGCTTGGCCTGTGATGTTACGCGCACGGTCAGATACAAGGAAAGCAATGGTGTTTCCTATGTCTTGCGGAGTCTGTTCTCTTTTTAAAGGTATTAATGCTTCTATTCTCGTGTCAAATACTTCTCGGGCACTTAGTTCTGACATTTGGCTTTCGGCAGTTTTTGCTCTCAACCCGATAGATTCCCAGAGTGGCGTCCATACCAAACCAGGGCAAATAGCATTAACATTGATATTATGAGGGGCCAATCCTAAGGCATATGCTTGGGTTAGGTTGATGACAGCAGCTTTGGAAGTTGAATAGTGCGGGAAGTTAGGATGTCCTTGCCTGCCAGCGACTGACGCGATGTTGACTATTTTCCCACTCTTCTTTTCTACCATATGGGGAGCGACTGCTTCAATAACTAATGCGACACCTCGTACATTGATTTCGAAAGTGAAGTCCCAATCTTCTTGTCTTGCAGGGAATGCTTTTTCCCATCCGGGTGCTCCAGGGACACCTGCATTATTAACAACTATGTCAATGGTTCCGAATTCCTTGATGACTTGCTCTACCGTTTCGGTGATTGAAGATTGGTTTTTAACATCAACATGCATGGATGTCACTGGAAGGTTTTCGTTTTGGAGTATAGTGGCAGCATCTTGAGCCAGTGACTCATTACGGTCACAGAGAATAACTGATGCACCGTTTTCTGCTAATGTTTTTCCAGTTCCTATGCCTATTCCACTGGCGCCCCCTGTAACTATTGCAACTTTGTGTGACAAATCCATGGCCAACTCCTTTCAGTTATCGTTACTGCATGTTGTAGTTAGGAAAAGCGTGGGTAATATTTGTGTATCCTATTTGCTCTACCTGTGAATTTGTAAAAGAGGCGTTTGCAAGACTTTGCAATGGATCATGATCTGCTGGAGGGAAAGGATAATCAGACCCCAATAATATCCTGTCATACCCAACAATCTTGGCAAGAAATTTTAATGCTTCACTATGGTGCAACAAGGTATCGTAATAGAACCGATCAACATAGAAAGATGGGGTTTCTTGAGATGTAGTTGGCATTTCCTTATTACGGTAGATGCGGTCAAATCTACCCAATTGATAGGGGAAATACCCACCTCCGTGAGCCAGAATGAGTTTTAGATTGGGAAATCGATCTAGAACCCCGCTAAAAATCAGAGATCCTACGGTTATTGTAGTGTCATATGTGTAATGTGCAATGGCATTCAGACGGAAGTTTTTTGAACGGATAGTTGGGATCGGTTGGTCAGGATGAATAAAAATGGGCACGTTGAGCTTTTCTGCTGTTTCCCAGACAGGATCCAAGGCTGATTCTCCCAGATTGATTCCGCAGACGTTTGCGGCTACAACAGCACCTATAGCCTTTCCCTCTAATATTCCGTATTCAAGTTCTTTGGCTGACTGCTCAGCATTTTGTAACGGGAGCGACACTAGGGCAGCTAATTTCTGGGGATAACGGGTGGTGGTTTCCAGCAGGCATTCGTTCATGACACGGTGCCACGCAGCCCCTGACTTTATTGGCATCTGGTATCCGAAAATATCTGTCCATCCCTGGAGGATTTGAATACTTATCCCTTGCCTGTCCATTTCAACCCATCGGTTGTCTAGATCTGTCAGCTTATCAAAAAAAGGTCGAACTTTAAGTCCATAATCAAAGCACAGACAAGAAGTGCCAGGAGTCGATTCGTCCAAGGTGATTCCTTGAGGAGCTAATCCCTTACGTACGTATTGGATTAGGGTTGATGGTACAAAGTGGGCATGTACATCTATCTTGTGTGAAGCGTTGAGCATGATATTTTGGATTGCTGGGTGAAATTATGTTAGCTGTCTCAATCATAATGGTGCCCCCAAGGGGATTCGAACCCCTGATCTCCACCTTGAAAGGGTGGCGTCCTGGGCCTCTAGACGATGGGGGCACTGCGTGTGCCTTTAGGGAAAAACTGCCAAGTTTTGGAGTCCTGTTTCCTCTTGCAAGTTAAACATAATATTCATATTTTGAATAGCCTCGCCAGCTGCGCCTTTTACAAGATTATCTAGACAGCTTATTACAACCAATCTACCAGTTCGTTGATCGACGGTTGGGTATATAAGACAGAAATTACTCCCAAGAGTTTGTTTTGTACCTGGTGGTTGGTTAGTGATTTTAACAAAAGGACAGTCTCTAAAGAACTCTTTGTACAGTTCCACGATAGAGCTATGGCTATGGTTCAGTCCACGATCGTCCAAAAGCGTTCCGTAGCAGGTACTCAAAATCCCTCTTGTCATTGGAATAAGGTGAGGAATAAATGTTATGTCCAAAGAATGGTCTGGTTGAAGCTTTAATAGTTCCTGAGTTATTTCAGGAAGATGTCTGTGGCCAGAAAGACCATAAGCAGCCACATTTTCGTTAGTCTCGGAGAAATGCGTGGTATGACTTAAAGTTCGTCCAGCACCAGACACTCCTGATTTACTATCTATGATAATTGAGGGTTGTATTAGTCCTGCTGATATAGCTGGGGCTAGAGCCAGAATGGCACTTGTAGGATAGCAACCAGGATTAGCAACCAGTAGCGCCGTTTGCAATTCTGATTTGTACAGCTCGGGTAGCCCATACACTGCTTGATGCAAGTATTCCGGGCATGGGTGGTCAACTCCGTACCACTCTTGGTATATGTTGTTGTCATTTAATCTAAAATCAGCGCTGATATCGATCACTCGATTCTTTTGCGCAATCAAAGGTGCAAGTGTTTCAGCACTTGCCTTATGGGGCAGAGCTGAAAAAATAACGTCAGTGGATTTTGAGAGATCTTCTTGGATTACCAAGTCTACCGAGTTTAAATGAGGAAATACATCTGACAGTTTTTGATTAGCAGCGCTACGAGCTGTTACCTCAACTAGTGTGACTTCAGGATGGTTATACAACAACCTTGTCAGCTCCATACCTGCGTAGCCCGTTACGTTAATAATTGATGCTTTCATTAGTTCTAGTGTTCCTGTTTTATTAGAAGGCTAGAAGTATACCCTTTGCGTGATTTTCTTGCTACCCTCGGCTAGGGTTTACAAAATAAGGCAGAATGGATTGTGCTAGTTGTGAGAGTTGAGCTACTGCCTGATCTAAGGAGCAAGCGGGGCGCAGAATGAACTTGGAAATACCCGATTGTACGTATTGCTGGATTCTAGTGTATATCTCTTGAGCAGTACCTGCTGCAATATAGGATTTAATATCTAGGTCTACCCTAGGATTGGTAATATAAAGATTGTTTGCAAGTTCAGCTGAAGCAGGTTCTTTTTCAGTGAGTACTACATTCAGTATGACTCCGTAATGGTCCTGATCGATAGTGCGGTTGTATGAGTTAGCCGTATCTGTAATGATGTTGATTCCTTCTTGGGCTTCTTCCGGTGTAATATTCGACGCAAGCCATCCTGTTCCTATTCTACCCACTCGTTCCAAGGCTGCCCGGCTACGCCCACCAATCCATAAAGGAGGAGGTTTTTGAATGGGTTTTGGACAAATATCAACATTAGTTAAATTAAAGAATTGCCCTCTATGAGTTACTTGACTTTCGAGCCACAATCGTCTGATTAGTGGGATAGATTCCTCAATTAGAGCAGCCCTATGTTTTTTTTCCACCCCACATGCTTCGTATTCAGCAGGATCTTCTCCACCAAGTCCGAATACGGGGAGAACCCTTCCTTGAGATATGACGTCCAAGGTTGCAATTTCTTTTGCTGTGATTACTGGATTTCGAATGGATTGCGCGAGGACACTGGTTCCAAACTTAAGGGTCGTTGTTCGTGCAGCAGTAGCTGCCATCATAATCATGGGTTCTAGAGAAAATCTAGGTCCTATAATTCGATCACTGAACCAAATTGAGTCCCATCCTTGCGACTCAGCATTATCAATAATGTTCCAAATGAGTTCTGTGGAGCCATTGGAGCTTTCCCAGTTACTGAGTCCGATGCCTAATTTAACTGACATTGTATACCTTTGATAAAACTAAATACTCGCTATGATCAACTAACCAAGTCTGTGAAGAACTGAATATATTTTGCCCGTTGTTCTGGTTCTACGGGATTAGGTAATTTGAGTAGTTCTGCGTGTACGGATCCTTTGAGGAGATTAATTTCGGCATCGGATAGATCGTAAAGAGAGGTAAGGTCGTCTGGACTCCATAATAATACTTGTCTAAAACCGTAGTCTTCAATTCCTTTCGATATAAGTTCTATCAGCATAGTCAAGAATACTCCTTGAGATTATTGGGCTGAAGCTCTTTCTCCGCCATCTATAATGACTGTTTGCCCACTAATATAAGATGCTTCATCCGAAGCTAGAAAAAGGATTAAATTGGAAATCTCATTAGGAGTACCAACTCTTTGCATTGGGTGGGTTTTGATCCGGCTTTCAAATGTTTCAGTACTGGCGGTGCTACCCCGTGACTGCGGAGTGTCGACTAGTCCTGGAGCAACACAATTAACACGGATTCCGTTTCCTGTATATTGCTGCGCAACCATTGTTGTTAAATGAATAACTCCTGCCTTACCTACTCCATATGGTAGCGAATAACCTGCACCTCTTATACCTGACACGGACGATATATTTATTATCGAACCCGATCCTGTATTAATCATGGATGGGATAACATGTTTGCAACATAAGAAAGTACCTTTGAGATTTGTGTTCATAATCAGATCCCATTCTGCTTCAGAAACTTGATGCGTTTGCTGGGTGCGAATGAGTACAGCTGCTGCATTTACTAATATATTAATGTCTCCAACTGATGCTATAGCAGTATTTACCATAGACTGAATCTGAGATTCTTTTGAAATATCTGCTTGGATGGTATGTGCTTCTCTGCCTAAAGCTTGGATACTTTGCAGAGTTTGCTTCATACCTTCGGTATTGCGATCTACTAGGACAACCTGAGCACCTTCTTGAACGAAACGTATAGACGTTTCTCGTCCTATGCCGCTACCCGCTCCGGTGATAATTGCTTTTTTCCCTTGTAGTCGTACAGAGTTATCGTTGGTCATTTGCTTTGCTCCCTTTACTCTGTCGGAGATTCTTTTACTATTGTACCACTCACACTGCTCCAGATGGCTAGTTCTTGACAATATGAGTCGAAGAAGGGCACTGTGTTTCTATTGGACAGGCGTGACAGAGGGGTTTTCTAGCCTTACATAGTTGCCTTCCATGCGTTATAAGGTACACATGCATGGGAAAAACGAGTTGAGGTTCAATCATTTTTTCAAGCTTATCATGAGCTTGATCTGCGGAAGTCTGTTTAGTGATCAGGCCTAATCGTTTAGTGACTCTGTGAATATGGGTATCTACAGGGAAAGCTGGCATGCCAAATGCAAAGGAGAGTACGACCGCAGTTGTTTTAGGGCCGACGCCGGGAAGTTCGTTGAGCTTCCGCTTTGCTTCTGAGAGAGGAAGCTCTGCAAGGAAACTCAGATCGAAGGAGTCGTATTTTTGGAATAATTGCAGCAGGATATCTTTGATTCTTTTTGCTTTAATATTTGAAAGGCCTCCAGATCGAATCAAAGGTTCGATCTGTTCTACTGTAGCTTCTAAAACTTTCATCCAATCATGGGATCTAGCGATGCGGAAATAATCAACTAATCGTTGGAAAGCTCTCTCAGCGTTTCGGTCAGATGTGTGTTGTGTTAAGACGGTAAAGATTAATTCTGATATCCCATCGTAACGTGGTTCCCATGAAACAGGACCGTAGTATGTACTGAGGCCGTCATAAATAGTGCTGATACTCTTGGTAGTGGGTAGTTTCTTTGTTCGAGAAGGCATGGTAGATTTCGGATCTTTTACGATTATTCAACTCCTGTCCTAGATCTCATGGATGTTGATGGATTCGTCTATTCCATCTAGGTGCGAGGTATCATTAAAGGTCGACAGAATATAATGCGTATTTTTGAATTCAAGGACTGTGAGTGATGCATTATCCGCGTGGAACTTTCGATGACTGGAGTCTGGAATATCAAGAGCTATAGCAACCATTGAAATAATCGGAGATTCATGAGTCACCACCACCACAGTCTCAGAAGAGTGTTTTTCGCTTATCTCATCCATGAATAATGAAATTCTTGTGCGCAGATCCAGTAAGGATTCCCCTTCTGGAAATGTCACGCTTGATGGGTCTTTTTCCCACTGCTCAAATAGGTCGGGATCGTCTTTGATGAGGTCAGCTAATAACGCTCCGCTCCAAACGCCGTAATCTATGTCTTTTAGGAGAGGCGTTGTATTGACCTCTAGAGACAGTGCGGTCGCAATAATCATGGCTGTTTGATGCGTTCGCTTAGATGGGCTTGTATAAATAGTGCTAGCTTGGGAATCTTGCAATACTGTAGCCAATAAATTGCTCTGGGTAATACCGGTGTTATTAAGATCACCACCTCCTTGGACTCTTCCTTGCGTGTTCCAGTCAGTCTGCCCGTGGCGAATTAATAATAGTTCCTTCATTGCTGTAGCATTGTAGCAATCGACCTGATATCAAACAATATAGTGCTATTGGCAATATGATTCATTCACTATTATACTCATTTGCACGTCCCCAGATAGTAACTTTTCTTGAAAAGGATTCATTAATATATGCGTGATGTTATTCAGGAAGCTCTAAAAAAGAGGACAAATGCTCATGTGGAAATTCGCATTGAGGAAAAGACTACGACTTCAGTCAGGTTTAAAGACAGAGAGATAGAAGAGGTTTCGCTTAATACCTCTTTAGGTGGAAGTATTCGTGCTTTAGTTGGTGGGGGTTGGGGATTTGTTTCCTTTAACGATATAAACAATTTAGACAAGAAGGTTGATTTAGCTATCAACCAGGCGACGATTATCAATGCAGAGTCACTTAGGTTATCTGACCGATCTCCTGTCGAACATATCGGAGTCAGTGACCTAGAGAATGACGCAACTGCAGTTCCTCTTCATGTTAAAACCCAGGTGTTAGACGAATATGCAGGAATTATGGGATCTAATTCGGCCATCCAGACTAGTTCAATTCACTACAAAGACGCGGCAATTACAGATATTTTCGCCTCAAATGACGGCACCTATATTGAACAACGAAAAGCTGATCTTGCACTGAGACTTTCTGCTTTGGCACGTAACGGAGGAGATGTCCAGCAGTCCGGAGTGAGTTTAGGCAGTAATGGCGATTTTTCGTTTGTGAGAAAACTGCATAGTGATGCTCAAGCTGTTTCTGACAAGGCTGTTGAACTCTTGGCAGCGAAGCAGTTGCCAGCCGGGGAATATACGGTGGTGTTAGATCCTATACTCGCAGGAGTGTTTGTTCATGAAGCATTTGGTCATCTCTCGGAAGCTGACCACGTTTATGAAAATCAACAGCTTAGAGAAATTATGCGCTTGGGGAAGAAGTTTTCCGGTAAGCACTTAAATGTGGTTGATGGCGCTCTGATCCCAGATTTAAGAGGGAGTTATGAATTTGATGATGAGGGCACTCCCTCGAGTAGAACTTATCTTATTCGAGAAGGTGAGCTTGTAGGCAGGTTACATTCTCGAGAAACTGCAGCTAGGATGAATGAAAAGCCAACAGGCAATGCTCGATCTATCAGCCATAGCTTTCCCCCGATCGTTCGGATGACTAATACATTCATAGAACCTGGAGCTACGACCTTTGAGGAACTTATTTCCGGAATTGATTACGGTGTATATGCAAAGAATTGGTATGGCGGTATGACCAGCATGGAAATGTTCACGTTTTCAGCAGGAGAGGCCAACGTTATTCGCAATGGAAAAATCGAAGAAACAGTCCGCCCCGTTATGCTTTCGGGCAATGTTTTTAAAACTCTCGAACACTTGGATTGTGTAGGTAATGATCTAGCTATGAATCAAGGTGGTGGCTGTGGAAAACAGGGACAAAGCCCGCTCCCTGTCTCTAATGGAAGTCCGCATATTCGTATTCAGCAATGCTTGGTAGGGGGCGCATAAATATGCTGGATCAGATTAATCAGATAATGACCCAGGCCAAGACAAAATCTCAGAGCGCAGAGGTCTTCGCTGTAAATAACGTGCAAACCCCGGTGATATTTCATGCCAATAATCTGAAATCAGTGGAGACGAAACAGAGTCAGGGTTATGCTTTAAGGGTTTTTCATAATGGTAAAGTTGGGTTCGCATCTTCATCAAAACCCGATGATGTCGAGCATGTCGTACAAAACGCCTTGGATACTTCCCAATATGGGGTGTCTGTCAATTATGAGTTTTCTCGACATAAAGACTTTCCAGATATAGAGGTTTTTGATCCTGAAACAGAGGCTATTCCTGTAGAACAAATGATTTCTATAGGGGAAGAATTAATTGAGAGGATTAGGAGTTTTAATTCTCAATTGCTGTGCGATTGCCGGATAGTTAAATCTACGAGCGATGTGTATCTAGTGAATTCAGAAGGTGGTTTTAGCCAGTACAGGAAAACTGTCTTTGCAGTGAGTTTTGAAGGAACCCTTATGATTGGCACAGACATGCTCTTTGTTATGGATTCTATTGTATCTTGCCATCCAGTCCGAGAGATGACTTCCATAGTAACGAATGTTATCGAACAGTTAAGCCACTCAAAACAAACCAGTAAAATTTCAAACCATAAAATTCCTGTTGTTTTCACACCTCAAGCAGTTAGTAGTGTTTTAATGAATCCTCTTTTGAGTGCGCTGAATGGCAGATCAGTTTTACGAGATATCTCACCTTTTTCTAGCAAGCTTTCCTGCAAAATTATGGATAGCAGGATTAGTCTTCAAGATGACCCCACTATTCCGTTTATTCCAGCTAGTCGACCATCTGATGCAGAAGGCATCCCTAGCCGTCAAACAGTCCTCATTGAAGATGGGGTGTTGAAGAGTTTCTTGTACGATTTGCAGACCGCAGCATATATGGGTACTGTTTCTACGGCTAGTGCTTCTCGATCTATTAATGCTTTGCCTTCGCCTGCTCCTGGTGTTTTGAGATTATCGCCTGGATCTAAAAACCATCAGAAAATCCTTGATGGTGTATCCGAAGGGATAATAGTGGAACAGCTTATTGGAGCAGGGCAATCTAATGTGCAAGGTGGTGACTTCAGTGGCAATATTTTGTTGGGGTATAGGTTTCAAAACGGAGAGATTATTGGGAGAGTTAAAGACACGATGATCTCTGGTAATGTCCATGAGATACTTAATCAGGTTCTTGATGTGAGTGAAGACGGACGCTGGATAGGTGGGTATCTTTGGTCACCATACATAATGCTGGATGGTATTTCAGTGGCCAGTAGTACCTGAAAAGATTTGCGCTAGGACAACATTATTCTTAATTAAACAATGTTGACTGTCTGTTAAGTTCAAAATTAGAAATAGTTACTCCGATCAACCTAAACAGTCTTCCCGGCTTAAGTTCTTTATGTAGTAAGGTTATTGCAATACTATAAATATTTGTCGGCTCCCATATTACTGTCGAATGTGTTTTACTTCGGGTAAAGGTTTTGAAATTTTCTAGCCGTAACTTTAGGCTCACAGTACGTCCCTTGAGTCCTTGCTGGTCTAGTTTCATACCTAAATTGATACAGATATCGGATAGTTGAATAAAAAGTTCATTTGGGTCTGAGACGTTTTGCGGAAATGTACGTTCGATACTTATTGATTTGGTTGCTTCATTGATAACAACTTCGTTACCATCTATTCCTCGGCTCATCAAGATAAAATCAGGGCCTTTTTTCCCGAAGACTTGTGTCCCCCATTCAATCGATTTATCAGCTAGTTGCCCTAGTGTTTCGATGCCCAACGAATTTAATTTCAAGGATGTCTTGGGACCGATCCCTGGCAAGTATCGTACAGAAAGCGGCTTTAAGAACTCTGCTTCCTGTCCTTTCTGAACTAGGACAAGGCCATCAGGTTTGCCTAATCCAGAAGCAATTTTTGCTATAGATTTAGTGGTTCCGATCCCAATGGAAATATTCAATCCAGTTTTTTGAGTGATTGATTCCTTGATTTTCTTGGCTATATTTAATGGAGTGTTTGTTTTGGATACTGTTTCCGTAATGTCTAGGAAGGCTTCATCGAGTGCTATAGGTTGTATCCACGGTGTAAAAGATTCTAGGATTTGCATAATGTCTTTTGAAATTGCACTGTAACGGTCAAATCGTGGCGGCATGATAATTGCATCAGGACATTTCCGGACTGCTGTTGCCATGGGCATAGCTGAATGAATACCGTAATATCGGGCTTCATAAGAGCAGGATGCTACGACGCCTCTGCTTTCCGGTTTACCCCCCACAAGTACTGGTTTACTTAACAAAGCCGGATTATCTTTCTGTTCTACCGCTGCAAAAAATGCGTCCATATCAGCATGGATAATGTACCGAGTTGAGTTCATAGTGGTTCTCTGTGTCTCCAGCATAGTATCCAGATTGTATTGTATCAACTGGTGAATTTGTATCTTATCTTGCTTGACTAGTATTTCCGAACAAACCTAGAATAAGTCGTCTTTCAGTGTGATGAAAGATGACTAAGGAAAATCTGATTCGCTTATACTATGATAGTTTCTAAGGTTTATTCAGCAGGTGGGATTGTATATCGCAGTGATTCAAGAGGAATCCAGATCATTTTATGTGGTCGGGTCAAATCTGGAATCTGGGTATTGCCGAAAGGGACGCCAATTTCTGGTGAGAGCATCACCAGTACAGCAGTTCGTGAAGTAGTGGAAGAAACCGGTCTTTTAGTTTCTATTGAAAGAAAGATTGGGACTATCCAGTATAAATTTGAAAATCTGCAAGAGGAAATATTGTATGATAAAAAAGTGCATTTTTTTTTAATGAGTCCCATTGGTGGATCAATAAATAATCATGACAATGAATTTGATGTAGTGGAATGGTGTAGTTTCACTGATGCCTTAACGAAGATGACTCATGCGAATGAGGTGCGTATTGTTGAGAAGGCAGTGAGTCTTTTGAGAGGATAGATTTTTGGCAAACGATGTAGTGGTAACAGGTAAAAAAGTTCTACTGAGGCGTAAACGGCTGGATGATGCACCACTAGATTATGAGTGGAGGACTGATCCTGAGTTGGCAGCATTGGATGCTTCCCGTCCTATTCGACTTTCTTATCGAGAGTATTTGAGATACCACCGAGATGAGTTGGAGTTTCCTACTCCATGGTCCAGAAAGTTTGCGATTGAAACCAGAGGTAAGAAGTTTATCGGTAATTGTATGTGCTATGACATCAATACTGTGGCATCAGAGGCAGAGGTAGGAATCTTACTGGGAGATAAGGATTATTGGGGCAAGGGCTACGGTACTGAGGCGTTGAATTTATTAGTAGGACATATCTTCAAAGCGACATCCATTAATCGGCTGTATTTACATACTCTAAGCTGGAATAGTAGAGCGCAGCAGAGCTTCGCAAAGTGTGGTTTTCAAGAACTGAGAGCGGTTATGAGGAGCGGGATGGAGTTCTACTTGATGGAGTTAATGAGGGATGACTGGATAGGTGATGGAATCTCTCATGACAATGAACAAGTTTTTCCTATGATAAATCCGACATAACTCCTAATAAGTTTGTGGATCATGGCAAAGACTTGTTTTCGGCGATATTAAGATGCTTTGGTTGGTAGCAATACTTTGGCAGTTCCGAAGGTTGTCTTTTCTTCTTTCCCATTTGTTATCCAAAGCTCGCATTCCACCACGTTATGACTGTCTTTGTCACTTTTGCTGCTGACTGTCCCTTCACAGCGTAAAGTGTCGTTAGGTACGTCCATCCCCCTGTATTGGCAGGTCAATTCTAATAATTTTCCTTCCTTCCCGATCCAGTTCGTGACTAATTCACCCAAAAAGGCATTCTTTAAAGCACCGTGAATGATGACTCCAGGAAGTTCATTTTGTACTGCAAAATCCTTATCATAGTGTATCTCGTAGTAATCTCCGGACGCTCCGGCATACTGAACAAGTTGCCTGGTGCTCACTTGCTTGTCCAAAGGCCCAATAGTATCCCCGATTTGTACTTCTTCATAAAATATTTGATTATCCAAACTGTGCTCCTAGTACGAAATCAATGTGCTGGTTTGTGTAGCAGCTAGGTCTTTATTTTGATTCATGTATTTAATTTGGATGGTGAGGAATATCATTTTGCCTAATTTCCCTTCCTTTTCTTGAATACTTTGAAGGGATTGCGTGACCGTAATCAAGTCTCCAATATTTGTGTCGCAGAAATATTGCCATTGGCTTCCGGCATCTAACAGACGTTTCCCTGGGAAATTGAATGGTAGTGGATTCGCTTCCAGAGACCGAAAAAATGTCGGGGGCACTATTGGTTGGAGTCGTTTTGCGGTATTTGACAGCTGAAATAGAGACTTGTCGAACGAAGAGTTGATGGCTGAACAAAAATTTAGTACGGCCAACCGCTCTATCGAATGGATTATTGGATTAGTCTCGATACCGATGAATTGTTCCAATGAAGTTTTGTCTGTCATGATATTCATAGGTCTTAATATGATTGAGCATTGTAACAATTAATGAAGGTTTGTGCGAAGATCGCACTTCATGGAATTATTTCTAAGGACGCATATTTTGCGATGAGGCTTTTGACCCCGATTTCTTCTGAGAATTGAACAGTCACTACTTGTTCTTCATTGTTTGAATCGTGTTCACAGCGCACGACGATTCCGTTTCCGAAAGTTGGATGGTTAACCCGATCTGACGGGGTAAATTTCTGAATAGGTGCTTTAGCGATATCTTGAGAGAACGTATTTGATGGTGAATAAGGGGAGTCAAAAAGCCCTAATGGCCGTAAGGTAATATTATCAGGAAGGTCACTTAAGAAGCGTGATGCAAGGGTAGGTTCCTGTCCATGGTATGTTCTTCTTAAGGCAGCCCGCCAGAGGTACAAACTGTGTTGGGCCCTTGTTATCCCGACATAGAGTATTCTGCGCTCTTCTTCTAGTTGCCGTACATCGTCCATGGATCTGATATGAGGTAAGAGTTTTTCTTCCACGCCGGCAATAAAAACAACAGGATATTCGAGCCCTTTGGCTTGATGGAGGGTTATTAATGTCACTGTATCCTGAGAATCTTTGTCTACAGAAAGACGATCTTGTTCCGAAAGTAAGGTAATGCCGTCCAGAAAGTCCCGTAATGTAGCTCCGGACGGATGATGGGCAGCGACTAAAAGTAGTTCATCAACATTCGACTGGCGTTCCTCGCTTTTGTCATTGTCTTCGAGATGTTTGTCGTACTCTGTTACGCGGATGATGTTTTCTAATTGCTGAGCTACAGTTAAATCAGCACCTTCACCTACAATTCGCATGAATGTGTCGAGGAAGGTTCGTAGTAATTCAATTTGTCTACTGGAAAAACTATGCTTAACCACTAATTCAATTTCCTTTGATGTAATTGCCTTAATAGCTTCGAACATGGAAATGGCATTTACTTGGGCACATGCTGCTAGATCGTCGACCGTCTTTTTCCCAATCTTTCTAGGGGGAATGTTGATAATTCTTTTTAGACTGAAATCATCATGGGGATTGTGTATGACTCGAAGATATGCGACCAAATCCTTGATTTCTCTTCGTTGGTAAAAGCGAATTCCTCCAATAAGTGTGTAAGGAATCCCTCTCTTAAGGCATTCTTCTTCAAAAAGCCGTGATTGGGCATTTACTCGATACATGATAGCGAAATCTGAAAGCGAATACTTTTGTTCTTTAGTGAGCTTATTAATTTCATCTAGGATGTCTGAAGCCTCTCTTCCCTCTGTAGCAGATTGCCGAATCGCGATAGGTGCGCCTTGGGTATTATCTGTCCAGAGTGACAGATCTAGTTTTTCAATATTTGGAGCAATGATGTGTTGCGCAGCAGTGAGAATGTTTTGTGATGAACGGTAATTCTGTTCAAGATTAATGACAGCAGCATTCGAGTAATCTTTTTGAAAGTTTAGGATATTGGTGAGATCCGCATTTCTCCAAGAATAGATAGACTGATTTGGATCCCCAACAACCGTAATATTGAGGTTCTTTGCAGCTATATGGCGAGTCAGAGCATATTGAGCAAAATTAGTATCCTGAAACTCGTCAACGAGTAGGTGCAAATAGGCGTTTTGGTATTTCGATAGAACGTTTGGATTGCCTTCAAATAGCTGAACGGTTTTCATTAAAAGGTCATCAAAATCAAGAGCTTCGCTGTGTCGTAACAATTGGTCATATCTGGAGTATATTCCGCTTACTACTTTTTCGTAAAAACTGGAACTGTTTTCCTCGTAGTTCTCGGGTGTTTGAAGTAGACTTTTTGCTTTTGAAATGGCAGTAAGTATCGACCGGATAGGAAATTGTTTTGGATCTATATTTTCGTCTTCCATAGCTAATTTCAGTACTGAAATGCTGTCATCTTCATCGTATATGACAAAATTATTAGCTATTCCCATATGACTACTGTCTTTTCTTAGGATGGATGCACATAGAGAATGAAAGGTACTTGCTTTGACCAGAGCTGCATCAGGCCCGAGTATAGGAGTCAGCCTTGTTTTCATTTCTTTTGCGGCTCTGTTTGTAAATGTTACAGCACATATTTTGTTTGGAGAAACTTGTTGCTGTTCAATTAAATATGCGATGCGGGAGATAATAACCCGGGTTTTACCACTACCTGGACCAGCTACGATTAGCAGCGGGCTGCCAAAGTGCTGGACGGCCTGAAGCTGTTGTGGATTTAATGCATCGAGAGCTGTCATAACAATCGTTCTAACTTCTCGATCATATCAGAAATTTATTGGGCTATCGACTCATTTATGGGTGTTAAGTTGTGAATATTAGGTCGCGAAAATAGGTGAACTTTTCGAGATAACCCGTTGTTCATCAGCGAGACCGTTCCGAAGATATTTTGGTAAAGCAAAGATACTAATGTGAGTTTCTCCGTCGTAGAAGAGGAGACGATTTCTAATTCTTTCCGCGATGGCTTTATCGATTTCTGCTTGGTTTGGGATAGAGGATTGGTTGTTTGAAATAAGCATAAACCCCCACATTCCTCCGAACGACGGTAAGAAAACCCGGAATGGTGCTAAAGTAGGGAATATCGTTGATAAAGTACGGTATATAGGGCTAAAGACCTCTTGATATGAAGTGGGTCCGGCAAAGCCCGCCTGGATTACTGCTACGCCATTGTTAGTAAGTCTAGATTTCAATAAAGTGTAGAATTCTTGTGTGTAGAGTTGGTATGCAGGACCATGTTCTAAGGGATCAGGAACGTCCATAATGACAACGTCGTAAAAATCATCAGTTGTTTCAAGGAATTGCATGACATCAGCATAATGCATAACCAATCTTGAATCATTAAACGACTGGGCGTGATGCTTTGGTAAATATTTTTTGCATATTTCAACGACTTCTTCGTCTAAATCAACCATGGTGACCTTATCGACGGTACTGTGTTTCAGTGTTTCTCTTAAGGTAGATCCTTCCCCTCCGCCTGCTATCAATATGTTTTTCGGGTTTGGATGTGTCAATAATGCGGGATGCACTAACGCTTCATGGTATATGAACTCATCAGCTTCCGAGGATTGAATTTTCCCATCGAGGACTAAGCAGCGACCAAATGGTATAGTATCAATAATATCAACGCGCTGATATCGAGTTTCTTTCGAGAAAACAGTTTTATTAAGGCGACTTACTAGTGCTAGATCAGGTGTTAAAGATTCGCAATACCAGTCTGAAGGAATAACCGACAAATTACACGCTCCCGCTTAATGTGTTATTACTGAAGAATTGGGAGCCAATCCACGTTCAATAACTTTGATTTTTGGATCTTTAGATTCAAATTGGCTGATTAGGTACTGAGCCCCTTTTTGTGCACTTCCACCATTTCCGCAAGTAAAGATATCTACAGCAGCATAGTTGTGTTCTGGCCAGGTGTGGACACAGATATGAGACTCGGCTATGGCGAGGACTCCGGTAACCCCATAGGGTGAAAATCTGTGGAAGGTTTCACCAACAATAGTGACACCCATGATTTTGGTCGTTTCGATTAGTGCTGTTCTTATGCCATTAAGATCGTCAAGGAGTTCACTACTACAGTCATTTAACTCGATAAGCAAGTGGGTACTGAGTGTATTCAATCGTGGATCCTCCGATATTGGTTGGACGAAATTCTATAATACTCCTCTAGCTTAGTAGCTAGCAAGCCCTAAAAGGGTGTGCCTGAAGGGTGGATTTGGTAACAGATTGTGTTTCTAGGTAAGATTTGCTAAATCTTGTAGCATATCGGGTGCAGAATGTTCCGCTAGAAGGGTCTGGAAACGGTTTACCTTACGAAGGTCACTGCATGGTGAGGTCAGCTCGATGGAATTGAGAGAGTCTGTGACAGCATGGGTATCTTGTTTCACGCAAATGATAGGCACATCGGTTTCACTTGCTTCGTACTCGACGTATTGGGTAGGTAAATACCCTCCGGTCAGGATGAGACAACTGGTGTCTCCTGCTAGTGCAGCCATTTGAATATCAGGCCTGTTCCCTCTGACTACAACTGCCTTATTTGAATATTTCCCGAAGTACTCATTACCAGATCCTAAGACCAATCCACCAATCATGATATGTTCGACCAAGCGATCTTGGTACTTTTGCCCTTGTACGATTTCTCCTTGTACTATTTTTGCAAGTTCCAACACTGTTTTTGACATAAGATATCTATGCTCTGGAATAGATGCGAGAACCTGGACACCTGCACTTTCAATTGAGGGGATCAACTCGTTATTTACGTGGTGATTCTTGTACTTAGAGACATTATTGATAATGGTTCCTTTTACTCTTTTTGGAAATAAAGACACGAGTTCACTAGCATGTTTCGCTGCTTGTTGATTGAATGTGGTAATGCTGATGACATTGCAATCAAGAGATTTGACAATTTCTTGAGTTAGAGCAATCTGGTCACCATTTTCATCGTGCGTAGGTAATCCTTCCACGACAACTGACAACCCAGCTTTTCTCAAGCTAGCAACATTGTCCTTAATACTCTGTACGATCTCCTGCTGTTTTTTCTGAGCTACTTTAGAAATAGAGCTTTGAGGCAGTTGGATGGACGAGAGTTTCTTGGAGGTTCCTTTAAAGATGCTGCTATAAAACTCAGCATCAGTATCTTGATCGCCGCGATTTGAGGTACTCACAGGTTTGATAACCACTATTTTGGAGGATTCCTTTTGCAAGAGTGAACCAAAAGCAGAACAAAACGTTGTTTTCCCTGCGGAATTTTGATTGGATGTGACGTATAACGTTTTCATTGTATTTTCTGAGACATATACCTTGTGTGTTTAGTATATAACAAAACAATAGCAAATTGTGTAACATGCTTTGTGTGTTCTGTATAGATTAGTCTGCTTAGGCTATGCACATCATTGCAGTATTAAAGCTGGGTTTCCTTGACACTGGGCTGAAGGGTTCAGTAGGATTAACCGAGAGCCGAGGTAGCTCAGTCGGTAGAGCACAGCACTGAAAATGCTGGTGTCGCCAGTTCGATTCTGGCCCTCGGCACCATCCCGCTATAGGGAATCCGAGCGGAAGTGGCTCAGTGGTAGAGCATCACCTTGCCAAGGTGAGGGTCGGGAGTTCGAATCTCCTCTTCCGCTCCAAAGATTTAGGCACAAATTCGGGTTTCCTCAGATCCCTACTACCCCTTCACTCCTAGGTTTTAACCCAAAGTTTAACCCAATGTTGTGTGAAAACTGTTTTCGACCTACCGGACAACTCGCATCCTGACGACTTCATTTCGACTACTTGGGATTAGCCGCTTGTCGTGTGTCGAGGTTGTACTAGGGCAATTGGTCTGGGGTAGATGGTGGTTGGATTCGATGACGGTGATTGGTTCTTGGTGGTTGTGGCTTGTTGGCAGTCGTTTGTTGCAGGTATTGATTAGGGGGTACGGCTTATGGATTTCTTTTTATTGGGTATGCCCATGCGTGACAATTTGATTTTTACAAAAAGGAGTTTACTTGGTACAGTTCTCTCGAGGTGGTTCTGTGCTAAAGCAATCCCTTCTAATTACACTCCTTTCAGTCTTTCTTCTTGGGTGTTCTACCAGTTCTGAGCAACCAGTTTCTCAAGTGCCTACCCCGCCCTATAAAGGTACTCTTTGGATTCCTAATACTTTTGAAATTATAAAAGAATCTGACCCTACTCGTTTCGACACATTAACGAAAATATCTGATAATCCAAGAAAGATGTTTGACCGTAGAAACGGATGGATTACCGTTACTCCATTCTTGTTTGAAGCAGCTTTCACCGATGGTCAAAGCATAGAAGTTCAAGTCAATCCTGAGTTTGAAAGTGCGGAAATTGCTAGGGAAATAGCTCTTATATATCTCGGTCCAATTGGGAAATTACCTGCCATACTTCGACAAGATGTTGAAACGATTTGGCTTCATAAGGGGAAAGAGCCTTTTGGGGGTGGGAATAATAACCTATTAATCCACCATGAGAAGGGATTGGAATATATAAGAGGAGGTATCTTAGAAGAAGCATTCCTTCACGAAGCATCCCATACATCACTAGACCCATACCACTACAACAGTAAGTGGGAAGCAGCCCAAAAAGCAGATGGGAATTTTATTTCCACTTACGCGAGAGATTATCCAACTAGCGAAGATGTGGCCGAGAGCTTTCCAATGTACTACGCTCTAAGATATAAACCTTCTCGAATTTCTAATTCTCTTAGAGACACCATAATAGACACCATCCCTAACAGAATAATATATTTTGATGAAAACTTTGCTGACCTTGAAGCAAAACTTCCGTTATCAACTGCTCATTAAGCCTACCATCTCCCAAGCCAGTGTAAATGAAGATGACGAGTGTGCTAAATCGAATGCGGTAGCCGCATTCCTTGAGGATCAATACTCTGGTTATAAAGTGAAGTGCAATTAATGACACCTTGATGACAGCCCTACGGAGGGACAATGCTACTCAGACAATGTCTGAAGATTTTCATAAAAAGGGATCACTATTAGGATTCGCAGCCTATCCCATTGCCATTACTTTCCTCCTCGACTTTCCTGACGTAACTTATTAGTTGCGTCGATATTAACTGCAGTTCCTTGGGCA
>CAJWUJ010000006.1 GCA_913047625.1 uncultured Dehalococcoidia bacterium
GCCACCAAGGTTATCAAGTAGTGGTTGTAGTCTCAGCTATGGGCGACAGTACAGATAATCTCCTTGCATTGGCTAACAAGCTAACGAGCAACCCAGATGATCGTGAATTAGATGTACTTATGTCAACAGGTGAGCTCATATCCGCTACCTTGACTGCCATGGCCCTAAACGATTTAGGCTGTAAGGCGATCAGCCTAACAGGTACACAAGCCGGAATTCAAACTGATAATCAATATCGTAAGGCCAGAATAGTAAACGTAGAAACCAATAGGATTCACCAAGAATTAGCTAAAGGATATGTTGTGATAGTAGCAGGGTTTCAAGGCATTTCTTCCAGCATGGATATTACTACACTTGGACGAGGTGGTTCTGATACTAGTGCAGTCGCACTTGCTGCCGCACTAAACGCAAAGGAATGTCAGATATTTACAGATGTAGACGGTATTTATACTGCAGATCCAAGAATCGTACCTAAGGCTACAAAATTAGCAGAAATAGGCTATGAGGAAATGCTAGAACTTTCGAACTATGGCTTTAAAATGCATCCGAGGTCAATCGAATTAGGATCCATCTATAAAATGCCGATATTAGTAAAATCAAGCTATTCAAACACATCCGGTACATTGATACACAAAACTAAACTAAAGAAGTCTACTGATGTGTGCGGGATAGCGGCAGATAAAGATGTTGCAAGCATAACACTACGGTCTCTTCCCAATAAACCTGGCACCGCAGCTAAGATTTTCGGAACCTTGGCTAAATCGAGTATTAGTGTTGATACAATAGTAAAGAATGCTAGCTTTGAAAATCAATCAGATCTAACCTTCACAGTATCAAGGGCTGATCTCGAAAAATCACTAGGTATAGTCAAATCGATAGTATTAAATACTAGTAATACCAGTATTTCTTCTAACGCCACACTCGCGAAAGTGAGTATTGTAGGAACCAATATGCAAAAGACTCCAGGTTTTGCTGCACAAGTATTTAAAACTTTGGCCAAGAATCATATAGATGTTTTGCTAATCGCTACTTCCGAGATCCGTATTACGTGCGTCATTCCCGAAAAACAAGTCCCTACTGCTGTCGTATCTCTTCATGATGTATTCAAATTGAATAAAGCAAGCTGATATTACTATGACTAGTCCCTTAATTTCACTGATAGTTCCCTGTTTTAACGAACAACGAAGGGTGAAAGAATCCATCGAGGCAATTGCAGCTTTCTTCTCAGAGGAAGAAGAATTCGAATTAGTGATTGTAGATGACGGTAGCACAGACCACACAGCCTCTATAGTAGAAACATTAATTGCATCAAATTCTTCACTTGTCAAAAATACCCGCCTGATACGAGTTAGCCATAAAGGCAAAGGTTGGGCAGTACGCAATGGAATGGTCAACTCGAAAGCAAAATATCGATTTATTTCCGATTTAGACCTATCAGTTTCCCTTACTCACATTAAAGAATTCGTCAAATCAATGAAAAACGGTGCAGATGTAGTTATTGCCTCTCGACAACTTAATGGATCGCAACGACTCAATGAGCCAAGACGACGATTCTTTGCTAGCAGATTCTTCAACCAAATTATTAGATGTTTTCTATTACTCGGAGTATCTGATAGCCAATGTGGCTTTAAAGGATTTACAGGAGATACCGCTGATGCACTTTTTTCAGTTCAATGCCTAAACGGATACTGTTTTGATCCAGAAGTACTGTTTATAGCTAAAAAGATGAATTATACCGTTGTAGAAAGCCCTGTAATCTGGACTCACCAAGTCGCAAGCAAGATTAATCTAAAAGTTGATTCGATAAAAATGGTCTGGGATTTACTCCGAATACGCATATATTCGATAACAGGGAAATATACTCAACCCAATAAGTGAATTTAAACTGCCACCGCATCCTAAAAATACTAAACCACATGTAAACCTATCAAAGGTTTGAAGGAAATATTCGCACATTTGCTCCCCTATTCAAGAAATTCTCATAATTGATATTGATTTTTTTTGATAATATGCTTAATATTCCTGTTCCTGAAGGATCTTTCGATTCATGTATTCTCAAAACCATAATAATCAGGAACAATTCAATTATAAATCCATGGTGGATCAAGCTATCCAATTAGCCATTAAGGGTGAGTGGGATGCAGCCATCAAAATTAATCAAGAATTAGTCTGCTTGAATCCAAAAGAAACCAACACATATAACCGGCTAGGAAAAGCGTTTGAGGAAATCGGAGATTATGAAAATGCAAAACAATCTTTCCAGAAGGCTCTATCGTTATCCCCCTACAACAACATCGCTGCTAGAAATTTAAGTAGGTTAAATCAGCTAGTCTCTTCCCGACACCCGGCAAAACGGTCCAGAAAACTCTCCCCTAGCGCTTTCATAGGTGAACAAGGCAAAACTATCACTACACTTCTGCATGAAATTCACGCAAAACAGACTTATTATCAATTAGTCCCAGGAGATCTTCTTGAACTTAATATCAAATCCAATACTTTAGTAATTTCTGATCCAAACCGTGTGATTACCGCAAGTTTAGATCGGCCTGTAGCATCCAGATTAGTCAAACTAATCTCTGGGGGAAACAAATACAGGGCGTCTGTTGCTTCGATCGACGAAGAAGGCATACACATTATGATTCAAGAAACCTATCAACACCCATCCCAAATTGACGTAACATCTTTCCCCACTTATAAATCAACAATACGGAGAAAGGCCGCTGCTCCTATAGGAATAGATTTAGATGATCTTGAAGAACCAGTAGAAGATCGCGATCCTCTGGAAATCCACCTAGGCGATGATGAATATATAGAGCCGCAGATAAACTGCACTCAAAATACTGACGATATCACACCGGAACACCGTACAGATGACGATCATTTTGTAAAATAAGTAATTAATTTCTCAATAAAGTATGCAAAGGAACGAAATGTCTCCCCAGCCTTGTCAACCTACGATAGGAATCATCTCTAAAGAACCTCAGGACCAAAGATATATTGCGGAGATAGAAAGTCGTGATGGGCTTGCCAAAGTAATCCGCCTGGACATGCCTATTTCATCAAATGATCAGCTGGATTCTATTGATGGGATTATCGTAGCAGATCATATGAGCAATCCAAGATTACCTATAGCCGAGAAACCTGCCTATGATGAGGTTTTACTATTTTTACAAGATTGCTTAGCCCGCAAAATACCTTTCTTAGGGATTGGTGAAGGTATGTTGACCCTTAATCATCTATTCACAGAATATGACGGAGAAAACATTGGATATACCAATCCAGCTTCTTCAATACATAGCCAGGATAGAACGGTACAGATATTTGTCCCACCAGGAACTAAGTTAGCGAGCATAATCGGATGCGGTGGATTCTTTAAAGTCGATAGAATGGATCACCCTAAATTACCCCTTTCAAGAATCAGTAAAAGTCTGATGGTTAATGCTTATTCCCTCGATGGAACATGGGGTGAGGGCATTGAAAGCATCAAGCACCCGTGGGCTATCGGAATTAACTGGATTCCTTATCCCCATGATCAATCAAGCAGAGCTTTTACCGCATTGTTCAGCAGCTTGGTCCACTGTGCCAATAAATAGCCACACCTTTGTTTTAATTACCGCACTTTTTTCACATTGATTTGTTGCACTGTTCCGCCTAACTTGCTACAATATATTGTACGATTTAAAGGGCAACTACTAAATATAGCATTTGGTGCGATATTCCCTACTAATATGCAATCGAAAAAGGTAACTAATTACAACAGCTAATAGGACCACTGCGACAAACTACCAGATCGCAACACAAAGCTCCAACCATTAGCGGGTACATTCGGATAAATCATGGTATCTACAGGTAATATACAACCAGTCAAAATTGAAGAAGAGATGCAAAATGCATACTTAGACTATGCAATGAGCGTCATTGTATCGAGAGCATTGCCAGATGTTAGAGATGGTCTCAAACCAGTCCATCGGAGAATCTTGTACGCCATGCACGAACTGGGCATGACCCCCAATTCTCCACATAGAAAATGTGCACGAATTGTTGGAGAAGTCCTTGGAAAATTCCATCCACATGGAGATGGTCCAGTCTATGATTCTTTAGTTAGAATGGCTCAAGACTTTTCACTCAGATACCCTTTAATTGACGGGCAAGGTAACTTTGGAAGTATTGATGACGATCCGCCAGCAGCGATGAGATATACAGAAGCCCGGCTTGCCCCCGTAGCTCAGGAAATGCTGGCTAACATAGAGCAAGACACGGTGCCCTTCGCTCCTAATTTTGACGACTCAATCCAAGAACCTCGTGTTCTTCCTACCAAACTACCAAACTTACTGGTGAACGGTACCACTGGCATCGCAGTTGGAATGACCACAAGTATTCCTCCTCATAATCTCGGTGAGGTTTGTGATGCATTAGTGTACATAATTGATCATTCTGAACTAAACGATGAAGGTAATTTAATTCCAGGAGTTACAGTTGATGAACTCCTTAAACTTGTCAAAGGACCTGATTTCCCGACAGCTGCTACTGTCAAAGGTGTTCAGGGAATCAGAGAAGCGTTTGAAACAGGTTATGGGCGAGTTACTCTGGAAGCTAAAACAGAAATGGAAGAAGATAAATCCGGAAGATCCAACATAATAGTAAAAGAGCTTCCATATATGCTCAACAAAGCCTCATTGGTGGAAAAAATAGCTCTACTTATAAAAGACAAGAAAGTAGAAGGAATGGCAGAAGTAAGAGATGAGTCCAACCGTGAAGGTATTCGTATAGTCATTGGTTTAAGTCGCACAGCACAAAAAGACAGGGTGCTCAACAACCTTTTCAAACATACGCCGTTACGGACAGCAATTTTCTACAATATGGTAGCTCTTGTCGACGGACAACCGCGCGTTCTCCCTTTTGCGGAATCTCTGTACGAATTCATAAAATTCCGGCAAACAGTTATTGTAAATAAATCAATATTTGAGTTGAAAAAAGCTAAAGACAGGGCTCATATTCTAGAAGGTCTACGAATAGCTCTATCAAATCTGGATGCGGTCATTGATCTCATCAAAAAATCAGCAGATGTAGAGCAAGCTCGCGAACAACTCAAAGCAAAGTATGATTTATCTCCTGAACAAGCCCAAGCTATCTTAGATATGCAATTGAGACGTATTGCCTCTCTTGAGCGAGAAAAAATTGAAACTGAGTACACGAATTTACAGAAATTAATAGTAGAGCTTGAATCCATAATCGCCAGTCCTAAAAAAGTTCTATCGGCGATCAAAGATGAAACCCAAAGTCTAAAAGAACGATACAAATCAAAGAGACGAACAGTAATCAATAAAGAAGAAGCAAAAGTATATACAGATGAGGAGCTTATACCCAATAGAGACGTTGTAGTTACTCTTAGTAATCGAGATTATCTCAAGTCAATACCTTTAGATAATCAACGATTGCAAAGAAGAGGGGGAAGAGGAAGTCGGGGGCAAGTAGTCAGAGAAGATGATGCAGTTCAACATCTGATAATTGCTGATACACACGATAGACTCCTCTTTTTTACTAAGTCTGGAAGAGTCTATATGCGAAAATGTTGGGAACTCCGAATGGATGATTCGAAAGCAACCCGAGGAGTTCCTATCATCAACGTCATCAACATAGATCAGAACGAACGAATAAGTGCGATGTTGGCGGTACCGAATATTCAAGCCGACATGGAAATAGTTTTAGCTACAAAGCTTGGTCAAACTAAGCGAATGGCTCTAAAACGATTTGCCAATATCAGAAGTAACGGACTGATAGCAATCAACCTTAAAGAAAAAGATGAGCTGGTTTCGGTGAAGCTCGCCCACTCGAGTGATGATGTGATCATAATTTCTAAAAATGGACAAGGTATCCGTTTCCCGGTAGCTCAAATGATGCAAAGATCGCGCACAGCTAGCACGACTCGAGGTATCCGACTAGTCAACAATGATACTGTCATCAGTATGGATATAGCAGTAGATGAAGCCCATATTCTTACCCTGAGCGAACAAGGATTCGGGAAATTAACACCGGTGTCTTCATATCCAGTTCATAATAGAGGTGGCCAAGGCGTGCGGGCGTTTAGAATCACGGAAAAAACCGGGCCTCTGGCTGCAGCAGAAATAGTTGCGAATACTAACGAGTTGATTGTTGGTTCCGCCAAAGCTATGGTAATCCGTGTAGCCCTTTCAGAAATACCATCTCTAGGTAGACAAACATCAGGAGTTATGGTTATGAGAAAACTAGGAGCAGACGATCGAGTTGTTTCAGTTGCATGTCTCACAGATAGGGCTAACGAAGCTTCAGATAACTAGTACGCCAAGTGATTCGCTGGGCTAAAACCGCCATCACTTCCCTAATCTCCAGCCATCTCCTCCCACTTGCCTTCGAAAAACAACAGAGGCGATCCTGAATAAATCTTCGTTTTCTTAACCAAACCAATAAAGACTGAGTGGTCACCATATGTATGCTGGTTTTCCACAAGGCATTCGAGAAAGCCTAAACAGCCTGAAATCATAGGCATACTATGCGAATCTAAATCATATGGGACACTTGCACCTTCGCAGTCATTTTTTTCACTTTGGGAAGATTGAAGAGCAATTGCTTGTTGATCACTACGTAAGATACTAATTCCAAACCTACCAGTCTCTTCAAGAAATTTAAAACTATTTCGCTCATGACCGACAGATATAAGAATTAATGGAGGAAGCAAAGAAACAGATGTCAAAGAATTTGCAGTCATAAAATGGGGTCGACCAATTTTATCTACGGTAGTAACTACCACTACTCCCGTAGCAAATTTGCCCATGACCAATCGCATATCACTTTCTGAAACCACCTTTTCATTCTAACATATGAGCTACGAGGGGATGAAAATACCGTAATACACGGTGCCCATAACAACAATTCAACAGATTAAATCTTGACACCTTAGACCAAGGCTTCGTACAATTGAACCTTTGAGGAATGAAAACAGTGCCATACGCAGTAATAGAATCTGGTGGAAAACAATACAAGGTTGAACCAGGAGACTGGATAAAAGTTGAAAAGCTTGACTCCGAAGAAGGATCTTTGGTCGAGCTCAGTAATGTCCTGGTAGTTTCCCAAAATGATAAGACTATCATAGGAAATCCTTCGATCGAAGGAGCTAGAGTAACTGCAACGATAGCATCTCACGGCAAAGATAAGAAAACAATTATTTTTAAATTTAAATCTAAGAATCGCTATCGTCGGAAGCAAGGGCATCGACAAAGCTACACTCAGTTAAATATTCAAGAAATACTGACAAGTACCAAGGAAACACCAACGGGTACTAAGTCAGCTAGGACAACTAAACCAAAAGCTAAGAGCACTCCTACGAAAGAATCATAATCAACCCGAAGGGAACCGCAAAGTTTCTCTTGTAGCAATGAAAGGGGATCACAAGCATGGCTCATAAAAAAGCAGGCGGAAGCAGTCGAAACGGTAGAGACAGCCAGTCAAAACGTCTTGGCGTGAAGAAGTTTGGTGGCGAGTCTGTTAGAGCTGGAAACATTATCATCAGACAACGCGGCACTCGGATCAGGCCTGGAAACAATGTCTTCATGGGTCGAGACTTTACTATTCATGCAGGCATAGATGGAATAGTTAAATTTGAATATTTAACTAAGACTAAGAAACAAGCTAGCGTTTACTAATATATTGGAAATACTATGAAAGCTGATTTACACCCACAATATTTTCAAACTGCTGTTATCACTTGCGGATGCGGTAGCAAGGTGTCCACAGGATCCACTAAAGAGAATATCCGTATTGAGGTTTGCAGTAAGTGCCATCCTTTTGTAACAGGTGAGCAAAAGATCGTAGATACAGAGGGGAGAGTGGAAAGATTGCGGCGACGTTTCAACCTGCAATAGGTTGAAGTAGACTTATTTGTTGCCTTAATATTCTTTCCAAATGAATATTACATGTCTTCGCATCTGGGATACGGTGGTCAGGCAGTCTTAGAAGGAGTCATGATTCGGGGCAAGCGCTTTTTCTCAGTTGCAGCACGAGATCCTGACGGTAATATCCAATCAATCACTCGCCCTGTAAACATGCTTTACACTGGGATTTTTCGCAAGATACCACTAATTCGGGGAGTTGTAATTCTAATTGAGACACTACTATTAGGTATTACAGCTCTGAATTACTCCGCTAATGTAGCACTTGAAAAAGACACCTCTGAAAAAACGAGCTACTGGTCAATTGGGATAACCATGGTTTGTTCTCTAGTTCTAGGCATAGCGATATTCTTTATTCTACCTCTCTTCCTATCCCGTATCGTTGAGTCCCAGCTCCAGTCAGAATTTTATGCCAACGTAGCTGAAGGAGGAATCAGGTTAGTTGTACTTTTCTTGTATATTCTGGCTATCGGAAGAATGAAGGACATTCAAAGAGTATTCTGCTACCACGGAGCAGAGCATATGACAATTCATGCATTCGAAAACGGAGACCAACTTAACATTCCTTCAATCAGGAAATACCCGACAGCACACCCAAGGTGCGGAACTGCATTCCTCCTAACAGTGGTACTTGTATCTATTGTTGTTTTCACTTTACTTGGAAGGCCCAATCTCACTTTCTTAATATTATCTAGAATTTTGCTGATACCGATTATTGCGGGCCTGAGCTATGAAATCATCAAGATGGGAGGTAAGTATGCCTCTGTAGGAATATTCAAGGTCATTAACGCACCTAGCTTACTGATGCAATCTCTAACAACGTCACAGCCAGACGACCAACAGATCGAAGTAGCCATCCACTCATTGACCAAGACTGTAGAGGCAGATAACGCCCTCAAGTCTAGTGCTTAAGGAACAATTTCATTAAGCACGTCTACGACGATCCAGCTCACTCCAAACTCTCTTTAAAGGCACATCTGCATCAGCTAATGCAACCAAAGAATGATAAAGGAGGTCAGCTGCCTCCTCCACTAAGTTATCTAGATCCCTCTGAACAGCTGCAATAGCTAGCTCACCAGCTTCCTCAACCACTTTCTGCGCTATTTTACCTGCCCCCTTTTCTAGAAGCTGCGCCGTGTAGCTGTTTTCCTGAGGAGAGGTCTTCCTCGATTGAATAACACTGTAAACCTCCTCTAGAATTCCACTACTCACTTCTGCGGCTTGATATTCAACGTGTTGGTCAACCTTGTTGAAAAAACATGAATATTCACCAGTATGGCATGTATTACCAGTGGGTTTAACTGTTAGCAACAAGGTATCATTGTCGCAATCAGCAGATATGGAAATAAGTTTCAGAAAGTTTCCGGAAGTTTCACCCTTACACCAAAGCTTTTCGCGACTCCTGCTATAGAACCAAACATTCCCAGTTTCAAAAGTTTTCTTTATCGACTCTTGGCTAACGTATCCGTGCATGAGAATTTTACCAGATCCATGTTCCTGACAAATAGCAGGAATTAGCCCTTGAGTATTCAATTGAATTTTCATAATAAACCTCTATTATTTATTTAACGCTAGCTTAATATTGTAACTAATTGGTTCAAATTGTGAATTTCATAACTGGGTTTAGGTAAGTTATTATTCCAAGTCGCATTGTGGCGATTAAGCCAAACAGTGGTTAATCCAGCCATAGCGCCTCCCCAGATATCATCTAACGGATTATCTCCAATATACAGGGACTGCTGAGATGCAGCACCCATCTGTTCGAGAATCACTCTAAAAGCATCAGGATGCGGTTTATATGCTTTGGCTATCTCAGATGTAACAACACATTTGACTGGCAAATCATATCTCTTAATTAGAGGCAATGCATAAGCATTGTCCGCGTTAGAAAGAATACCTAGGTCAAAATCATTTGATAAGACATTTAAAGTAGAAAGCGTATCGTCAAAAGGGCTTCTTTCTGCCATTTTTTTAATACAGTGCCTAGCTGCGAGATAAGCATCTCCTGACAAATCTAGTTCGTTAAAGGTACTAAGAAATGTATCAGTCCAAGCAGCAAAGTATGTCTTGAAGGGAGGACTCTTTATAGGATCTTGGAGATTGATCCGGTCACGACGAAATGCCTTATCTTTTTCTCTCCAAATTAACCATAAATCACGAGAGGATACTGCAAGATCTTGAGTCTTCACTATATCCCTGAAAACTTCCTCCCAGCTTTCAGGAGCATTCGGAAAGAGCGTCTCATACATGTCAAATATCACTGATTTTATGTTTTCCATTTAGTTTAAAACCGCCATAACTATCTATAGTCGGATCGGGATATCATTTCGAGATAAATAATCTTTAACCTGCCCGATGGAAAATGTACCGTAATGGAACAATGAAGCAGCCAACAATGCATCTGCACCACCTTCAGACACAGCTTCACGAAAATGTTCTAGGCATCCTGCTCCACCGCTGGCTATTAGAGGAACATTGACAGAGCGACTAACTGCCCTCAAAAGTTCAAGATCATAGCCAGTTTTCTGCCCGTCCCGATCCATACTAGTTAATAAAATCTCTCCTGCACCTAATTTTACTGCTTTAGAAATCCATTTGACCACATCAAGCCCGGTTCTAAGACGTCCCCCTTGAATCACCACTTCCCAAATCGAATTTTCCTCGAGCGCTAGCTCTTCATCACTACTATTCACTACTCTCACCTCAGGAACTCGAATCGCGTCCACTGCTATCACTATACATTGACTGCCATAGTCATCCACTAACTCTTCTAGTAGCTCATGTTTAAGTACTGCTGCTGAATTGACCGACACTTTATCTGCGCCTGACTCAAGCAGATGCCTTACGTCTTCTGAAGTTCTGACACCACCTCCTACAGTCAGCGGAATAAAAATATTCTTGGCCACTTGTTCTACTACGTCCAATGTAATCTCACGATCTTCCGAACTAGCAGTTATATCCAAGAATGTTATCTCATCTGCATTTTGATCGTTGTATATCTTTGCCAGTTCAACTGGATCCCCTGCATCATGAATATCAACAAAACTAGTACCTTTGACCACACGTCCTTTATCTACATCCAAACATGGAATAATTCGCTTAGTTAACATTTCGAACTCTCTAACAAGCCTTTCAGACCGAACTTACAAAGACTATGATATATCATTTCAGCATAAACGCTACATTAATGAGAATCAGGAAAGTTCATTTCAATCATTAATACTCAGCTAGCTTTCTATAAGCGTTTATCAGCTTCCTAGTAGCAGAGGACAAAGTTGGGTATAATCAATAATGAATACCATCTGACTAACAACCAAAAAAACCTGTTCCTAGTTTTACAGTAATTGAAAATCATCGCCCCAAGAATTGGGTCTTACCGGAGAAGTATTAATGAGTAAAGCGCAGCTAGAAGGAATAACTCTAAACTATGAGGAAAACGGATCAGGATTTCCTTTGATTTTTTGTCATGAATTCGGACAAAATGCAGAGGGATGGGAACATCAAGTAAAATTCTTCTCCAAATACTATAGAGTAATCACATATAGTGCCAGGGGATATCCTCCTTCAGACATCCCAGATAATCTACAAGCATATTCTCAAGATATTGTAGTTGCAGACCTTTATCACTTGATTACTCACCTTGGAATCGATCAGGCATACATATGCGGGTTGTCCATGGGAGGCAGTGTAGCCTTAAACTTTGGGTTGAAGCACCCAGATATTTCAAAAGCATTAATCATAGCAGGCACTGGTTCAGGAAGCACCAATCCAGATAATTTCAAACAAGAAACTGCCCGCTTTGCAGCAAAATTAAGAGAGCAAGGTATGAGTGCATTAAAAAACTATTCGGTCGGACCGGTTAGAATGCAGTTCAAGACTAAACATCCGGACCGATGGAAGTTATTCCAACAAAGATTATATGCGAATTCTCCTATTGGTTCATCATTTACCTTGGAAGGGTTTATTGGAAGTAGACCCAGCATATTCTCTCTTGAAGAATCACTTCAAAAGATGCTTCGCCCAACCTTAATTATTATTGGAGATGAAGACGAGCCATGCGTTGAGCCGGCTCTTTTTCTTAAACGTACAATTCCTATGGCAGGGCTAGCGGTACTTCCTCAAACAGGACACACCTTGAATGTTGAAGAACCGGAGAAATTTAATAACCTTATTTTAGATTTCTTACAAGCAGTAGAAAATCAAACATGGTTATCTCAAGGGCCAAGATTAAAGTCAGGCTTTCTTTCAAATGAAGATTGATCTTCAACTACATGCATTGGCAAATCGTGTAGTTCTATACTCTAGTTTTTATAGCTAATAAAGTAGGATTTATATGCGACTCATTTTACTGAACCCCACAATTATCGACGGGAAGTCAACTGAACCAATAGAAGGTTTTTCAATAATTATTGAAAATAACCGTATTTCGAAACTCTCCAAATCCCCTACTCAAACTGAAATAAAAGGCGCAAAGGTCATAGACCTACATGGTTTTTTTGCGATCCCTGGACTGTTCGATACACATACTCACTTAGTTTCTCCACTATCAGACGTATTCCACGCAAATGAAACAACCGTAGCAAGGTACATTAGAGCGGGGAAAGAATGTATGGATGGGCTTTCAGTTGGTATCACAAGTGTTAGAGCAGTAGGAACCCACAATTATCTCGATTTAGCATGGAAAAGATCCTTCGCAAATAATATGTTCTCTGGGCCAAGGATTTTTGCATCAGGATATGCACTTACTACCACTGCAGGACATGCAGTTGAGAAAGAAATAACTTATGCCTCTGATGGTGGGCCCGGTTTCAGGAAAATCATTCGTGAACAACTCAAAGAGGGTGTTGATCATTTAAAACTATTAATGTCAGGAGGATGTTTCGGCGACAGATGGGACTCACCAACGGATACTCATTTTCTTACTGATGAGATCGAATCTGTTTTCGGAATAGCACAGCAAAGAGGTTACAAAGTTGCTGTACATGCAGGGAGTCCTGAATCCACCAAGATTGCAGTAAAGGCAGGAGCGCACAGCATCGAACATGGGTACAGTCTGGATGAAGAAAGTGTTGCCCTCATGGTTAGTAATAACACATATTATGTTCCCACACTCTTGATTACACATATGACAAATGAAGCTGCATTAACTCCTTATCATAAAAATTATATTACTCAATGGCCGCTTCCTAATAACCTGCTTGAACGAGCAAATGCTAATCGAGCTGCCCATTCCTCTGCCTTCAAGATGGCATTGGAAGCTGGTGTTAAGATCGCAGCAGGATCTGACGCAGGTCCTCTAAAAGATGCATCAATCCTAGAAATCGAATTACTTGTTCAAAATGGAATGTCCCCTATGAACGCTATCAAGGCCGCGACTCTGACTAGTGCAGCAGTTTGTGAAGCAGACGAAGAGTTAGGGTCAATAGAAGAAGGGAAATGCGCAGATCTTGTCATATTGCGAAAAAACCCTGTAGAAGCCATAGGTAATATCAGATCCGTCTATCAGGTTTACAAAAACGGGAAACTAGCAATTGATGAAAGCCAGTAAAGACTCCTCTCTTTCAAGAATGAGCAATGCACACTAAACTCTGGACCATTTCAACCGGATGGCTATGTCTCTTTACAGGTTACGGCATCATCGTATACGCATATCTCCTATGTTTTGAATCTTGGCATCAAATATTCGGCTGGTCAAGAGGATTATTATCAATGTCCTTTTCAGTTGGGTTGGTTATAGTAGCCTTTACGAGTCCTCTCGTAGGTAAAATGACCGATGTTGTAGGCCCAAGAAAAGTCATCATTGCAGGAACACTTGTTCTAGCTACCGGAATAGCCTTATTAGCCACTATGGAACATCAATGGCAATTATTTGCATACTACGGTTTGGCATCGTTAGGTTTTTCCATGAGTTCATCAGTCCCTGTGAGTGCTATGGTCGTTAAATGGTTCCCAGAAAGAAAAGGTCTTTTTAATGGGATAGTCTTTTCGGGAGTAGGTACCGGAGGATTTGTAATTGGCTTTTTATCAGGTCAACTTATTACTGGATTAGGTTGGGTAATCACGCTTAATCTCCTCGCATTATGGATCTTCTTGGTACAATTACCCGCTGTATTCTTTGGTATAAGGAACCCAACTGTTTCTGGAACACCTATCCCAACCAATAAATACACAAGTAGTAATCCCCCTAGCAGTACTAAAGATGATGGACTAACCTTGAAAGAAAGTATCAAGTCTCATGAGTTTTGGATTATTGCAATACTCTTATTTAGCGCTTTAGCATCATCCACTGCAACTTTCTCTCAAATTCAACCATTCCTTCTTGATCTAGGTTACTCCATTTCAACAGCAAACTTATTTGTGAGTATTAATGGGTTAGCAGCAGTCATCTCCAAATTCGCATACAGTTTCTTGAGCGATCGTTTTAGCGTAAAAAAAATCTTAATATATGCTTCATGGACCGCACTAATAGGTCCAATTCTCATGGTAGGTGTCACTGAATATGATTTTCCAAGATACCTATCTCTAGTCGTGCCTGTCATCCTAGGAAGTTCCGGCACAGCATTTAGCGCATTAATAGCTATCATCAGTGCTGCTGCCTTTGGTCGAAAACAAATCGGAGCCATAACCGGAAGCTTAGGTTTTGCTTTACTTTTAGGAATGGCTTTAGGACCAGGTTTCGTAGGATTGTTATTTGAAATAACCTTAGGCTATCTAATTCCCATAACAGTATTGATTCTCTTCAATGTTATCTTTATAATACTCCTGCTATTCTTCACGAAGATGGAATATCAGACTTAAATACCTCGATCAAAACTATGGCCATAGTATCTGCTACTAATATACACAAAACCTATGCCTCAGGGGACCTAGCTGTTAGGGCTCTCAGAGGAGTAGATATCGAAGTGCAACAAGGTGAAATGGTAGCAATCATGGGGCCCAGTGGATGTGGTAAAACTACACTACTGAATTGTCTTTCTGGACTCGACAACGTCAATGATGGAAACATCTCTATTGGTGGCAAAGCTATTCACGAATTGACTGATGATGAAATCAGTGAATTTAGGGCAAAATTTATGGGTTTCGTGTTCCAAACGTATAATCTACTCCCAGTCCTCACAGCCCAAGAAAACGTAGAACTACCTCTACTAGTTTCAGGTGTTTCAACAAAGATCGCAGCAAAGAAGGCTCAAGAGCAACTTGAGCTGGTAGGACTTCTTGATAGAGCGAATCACAGACCTGCAGAACTCTCAGGAGGTCAACAGCAAAGAGTTGCTGTAGCCAGATCACTGGTGAATACACCAGAGATTATCTGGGCTGATGAGCCCACTGGGAATCTTGATAGCCAAAACGAACAGGAAATAATGGATCTAATTTGTGATATGAATAAACAGCACAAACAAACATTCGTACTAGTCACTCACTCAGAAACCGTGGGTGCCAGAACCAACCGAATCATCAGAATGTCTGATGGGTTAATAGCATCGGACAGCTAACTTCTTAATGTAGTAAATCATGCAAGAATTATTCGGACTATCCACCGATTCCATCGCATGGGCAATCATCTTTTCTTTGGGAATAACAGCCACTCTAGTAACTGTAGGCGTACTCCGTAATCCAATTATAGCGAAGATGGGCGTTCGTAATATCGGGCGTAGGCCTGCCCAAACAAGTCTTATAGTTTTAGGGCTCATGCTCAGTACAGTCATTATTAGTGCATCTCTTGGGATCGGAGATACTGTGTACAGTTCAATCAGAAATACAGCTCTGGATTCCATGGGACATATCGATGAAGAAATCACTGTTACTGGCGGAATACCTTTCAGTGAGGAACAAATACGCATCGTAACTCAAACAGCAGAGAAGACAGAAGTGGACGGGATCATCTATAGGATAGACAAGAGATTTCCAGTAATCAATAAGGCCAATAGTAGAACAGAATCGAGAATGATAATCCGAGGCTACCAAACACCTACTACTGATCAGGATAGCAGAAATTCTCTTGATGGATTCCCTGACTATGCCTATGCAGATGTAAATATATGTAGGCGATGGAATAGTCACTCCTGCAATTTTGGTTCTATTAAGAATCTCAAAGGAAGTGTACTTTCCCTAGAGTCACTAGAACCCTACGAACTCTACCTAAACCGGTCTGCCGCATCAACTCTTGGTGCGAAAGAAGGAGACAAGCTAGATGTTATTACCAATGAATCCAGGGTCGAATTTACAGTTGCAGCAGTTTTACGAGAGGGCGGTCTTGCAAGTGGTGGAGGCCGAAAGGTAGCTCTAACTAGATATATTGATCTGGCTAAGATCCTTAACCGCGAAGGGGAAATCGATTGGATCGGAATTTCCAATACTGGTGGAATCGAAGAAGGATTAGTGTTTTCCGACGAAGTTACTGGTGCCTTACGCCTGGCTTCAATCAATCAAACTGTCGGTAAACAAATATTTGTCAGTTTGCAAAATTCAACTGCTCTTAATATTCTCGAGACAAAACTTATTGATCCACTAATTACGGAAGAAGAAACAGAATCATTATCCGTCATTGTATCCGCACTGGAACAATCAGAACTCAGCGACCAATTCCTGACCACAGTAGCTGATCCAATCGCGTTTAATCACCTTATGACAACACTATCAGAAGACCAATCTGTGGAAGAAGGATTATCACTCCGACTAGGCATCCTTTGGACCCAACTTAACGAATTGGAAATCAACCCTATTAAATCGAATTCTTTAGCAATAGCTGAACGTGCGAGCACATCGGTAACAACACTTTTTAGCATATTTGGATCATTCTCAATTATTGTAGGATTACTGCTGATATTTTTAGTCATGGTGCTCTTAGCAGCTTCACGAAAAACAGAAATGGGAATGGCAAGAGCAATCGGGATGAAAAGATCTCATTTAATGCAAATGTTTGTCTACGAGGGAAGTGTTTATGCTCTTATTTCAGCCTTTGTTGGTACTGTAATCGGGTCTTTGGTAGGAATTGCACTAGTGGGACTGCTTAGACAAGCAATTGCGACCCCAGATTTCGTGATTGAGTACACTTTTA
Source organism: uncultured Dehalococcoidia bacterium (assembly GCA_913047625.1). GTDB lineage: Bacteria > Chloroflexota > Dehalococcoidia > Lucifugimonadales > CAJWUJ01 > CAJWUJ01. The sequence continues at coordinate 16,984 of CAJWUJ010000006.1, forward strand.
CATTCAAGTCAATTTTAATAGCCTTTGGAGGAGGATTCCTACTCACCGTCATTACTGTAACTGCCTCAGCTTACCGGGTTAGCAGACTGAATATTGTTGTAGCAATTCGAGGACTAAACGAAGAACTAGCTTCAAAAGCCTATGTCAATTGGCCCACCAGAGGCAAACGCTTACTCCTTAGCTTTATCCTTCCCATCATCGCACTTGGAAACATCTTTAAACAGATACGAGCCTTACAGTTGTCTGGAATGCTCATAGCTTTGATTAAAGTTGTGCTTCTTCCATTAACATGGCCAATTTTAATAATGAAAAACATACTGTCAATGTTTTTCACTGTGGTAGCCCAAGGATGGCCACTACTAATCATAGGGCCTTTATTGGTCGTAACAAGTATAGGAGCAGATAATGGAACAGGGTTTAATCTCGGAGTTAGCCTAGTGATTATCGGGATTGGCCTGTTGTTACGTAAAGTATTGATTTTCGTACAGATTTCTAAGAAAAAGACTACACGGATAGCTACCACATTTGAAGGACTCAGTCTCCTGATATTCTGGGGACTTCCATTCACTCTGTTAGAACCTTTAACAGGAAAACTGAACACCACGCCAGACATTTTTGTCCTAGGCGGGGTAACCATGGTTGCCTCTGTGGTATGGGTAATAATGAACAACAACGAAGTGCTTTTATGGTTCGCCAACCTTACGATAGGCAAAATAACCGGTATTCAAGCAGTCCTTAAAACAGCTATAGCATATCCTGTAGCCTCAACCTTTCGTACCGGACTCACCATATCGATGTTTGGAATAGTGATTTTTACCTTAACCATTTTCGCGGTTTTGAATAATATCCAAAATGTAGCTAGGGAACAACCAACCAGAGTAACCGGGGGATACGATATTAAAGCTGATACTCTTTTCCCTATTAACGACTTTTCCCAACAAGTAGCTGCTTCTTCCTTATTAGATAGTAAGGACTTTGTTGTCACCGCTAAATCTAAAAACATACAAGCAATTGGGAGAGAAATAGATGCTAAGGAAACCCAGTTTAAGTCTCTTCTTATCAGAAGTGTAGACGACAATTACTTAAAAACCACTCAACTGCAGTTTTCTCACTACAATCCCCAGTACGGATCCAGCCCTCGGGATATTTGGAATAGCCTTCTTTCGGATCCAAATCTCGCTGTAGCTAGTAATAGTATTCTACCTAGTGGCGACCCGTTCGGTCCTACAAATAGAGGATTTCAAGCAGAAGATCGTCTACCCGATGCAGAATCACAAGATTGGGAACTCCTTCAATTAGAAATCCTGCCAGAAGACAAACAATTATCTGGAGAGTCCCTTGAACTAACAGTGATAGCAGTAATAGACTCTGTAGCAGACTCCCTCGACTTCCAGCAGCCTTCGTACGTCATAACCAGCGACAAACAAAGTAAACTACAAGACTTACAAGAAGGTCGTAACAGCTATTTTATTAAACTGCAACCAGGGGTCAATGCAGATGATATAACCCCGCTCATGGAAACAGTATTCTTACCCTACGGGCTTGCTGCAACCAACACACTTTCCCAAATAGATGCAGGACTTGAAACACAGGAAGCATTCAATAAGCTATTTCAAGGTTTTATGAGTCTGGGTATAGTAGTCGGAGTAGTTGCGATTGGGGTATTGTCTATCAGGGCGGTAGTGGAACGGCGTAAAATAATAGGTACTATGCGAGCTATTGGTTACAAATCCCGCATGATTGCATTTAGCTTCCTTTTAGAGGCACTCTTTATAACGCTACTAGGTGTCATCATTGGAGTTGGACTCGGGCTCTTAACCGCTTCAAACATCTTCCGAGAAATCTCGAGGGAAGTTGAAGGGGTTAAGTTTTCCATTCCAGTACTTAATCTAGCTGCTATCATTTTTATTACTAGCATAGCAGCTCTAATAAGTAGTTTTCTCCCAGCCAGACAAGCTAGCAAAATTTATCCTGCAGAAGCGCTTAGATACGAATGATCTAACCGATCAATCAGTTGCTATAGACTCCATTAATTCACCAACAAGCTCTTTGAGCCGAGTTTCATCAACCGGACCAGATATTTTATGTAAAACACGACCGTCAGCAGTAATAAAATGTTTCTCAGGAATCCCACGCACGCCATAATCAATAGCTATTAAGCCGTCTTCATCCAACGCATTTGCATATGTCACTCCAAAACGATCAATATGTTCATTAACACTTACACCAGTATCCCAAATTGCTATACCAAGCATATCCACACCAAGGTCTTGGTGATCCAGGTAAAATTTTTGTAACATGGGTGCTTCTTCGACACACGGTATACACCAAGAAGACCAGAAATCTATAATAGTAATCTTACTATCCGAATTGGATAACTGATATTCTTCTCCCGAAACAAGCTCAATAGAAAAGTCTGCAGCTATTTGTGTGTTTTGAATTCCAACATCTGAAGTCTCATTAAATGTCAAATTCCCTGAACCTGAATTAGAATTCACTAGTGATAAACCTAACAAACCCAACAAGCAAATAACAGGTATCGCACATAGACATGCAATCCCGACAGCTTTGACATTCATGATGGTAATCCTTCTTCAGCAAAGTATTGTTCAACCAATTTTAACTTAATCTCTTGGCGATCCTTCCTATACTTACGCCATTCGATTTTTTGATCCCGATAAAGAATTTCTAAGTGGACAATTTCCTGTAGCAACGATCTATCAGCTATATCGCTGAGGACTGGTTCAATATCTCTTGAATTTCTTCCATCACGACGAATACGACCAAAAGCAAAGATACCCAAAGAAAGCAACAACAGACTAGTAATCAACCCAAGAACCAATCCCAGCTGTGAGACGCGGTCAAAGTGCGCCTTCATATTCTCCAACAATGTAGGCTCTGGTAATTTGTTAAACACAAGATTAAGTTTTGTCCCACTGCTAATGTTGCTAGTTTCTACAAGGTCAAATTCTTTCCCTTGAATTAATACGCTTGATGGAACAATCCCAGACACAGAACCTAGAGAACCTAGTTCAGCTGGAATAAGAACTCTAAATATATCTGTCCTATTAGTGAATGATCTATTAAGTTCCAATGATGCATCGGAATACGGGACTGTATAAATATAATCTACTAAATAAGACCCTGGAGGAACTCTGGATGTTAAAGCAAAGCCTTTATCAACCGTCATTATTTCACCCTGTTCAAATGTAGTTTCCACCTGTAAATTATCAGCACCTCGGGGCAACGAGAATCGAAGGAATTGCATATTCTGAGGTTGGTCGAAATCTGGCACGAACGTACGGTCACCGTAATTCACCATGGTGACACGTTCGTATACTGTAAGCAAGCGATTTGTAGAATCAGCAGATCCTACAATCACGGATTGCTCTTCTATCAATATTTCATCAAACAAGTCAGTTGTACCATAGACAGTAAGCGTATGACTTTTCCCGAGATGAGTAACATTCAACAGTTTATGATAGGAGACTCCTTGATATTCAGCTACAATCAAATAACTGGCGTCATCAATTATAGGAATATCATTAAAATCGACTCTCCCATAAATATCAGCGATTCCTGAAGCTAATACTGCTCCATTCTGCTGATCAATGATATGGAGAGTAACGTCTATACCTTCCACGAGCCCCTCATCACTTAACGTACCGTTTTCCAATTGCACTGCCAGGGTGTCAGTAGACTGAGCATATACGTCCATTTGTACGAATACACTAACCGATAAAGCAAAGCCAATACAACATGCTATTCTAGTAAACAACACTTCTTCTCCAACAGTTCCTTAATCGTCTACTCAGATAGATTCTTGATTTCTTTTTCAATCTCTTCTTCGATTTGATCATCAATCCTACTAATACTCGGAATAGCTACTTCCTGTTCATAAAAAATTCTAGCTACCCTAAACCTAGCATCCTGAACTCTTGATTGATATTCATTCCAAGGTATCAATCCCAGTGAATACTCTAGTTCTGTAGTATTAATTTCATGGTAAATAATTTCTCTTTTAACTAAAAAGTCACGGTAAACGGACAACTCTGGTACTTCTTTATGTTTCTTGAACAGAAAGAACGGGATTGCCACTGTTCCCACTAATACAATAATAACGATGAAGGAAATAACTGCTACCATACTATGTACACGTAATTGCGATCGTTCATGTTTCCTTTGCCGACACTTGAGGTATTGATTCTCTAGGCCAAAGAGTGATCAGTGTACCGAGAATCAAGAAAGGGCCACTGATCCAAATCCACCAAACCATTGGGTTAATATTTATCCGAAATCCTACGCTACCATCATCAAAAAACTCGGAAGGAATAATATAAAGGTCTTCAATTGGAGTGGAACGCAGGCCCGATTTAGTAGAAGCCATTCTAAATGCAGGGTAGTAATCATATACTGCTGTTACCATTCCTAAATCGTTCTTTTGATCAGAAATTGCTAAGAAGACTTCCCGAGCAATCCTATCAGTTGTTGCGTTTTCTCTGATTCCTACGTATTCAACGGAATATTGATCAATTTGAACCGTATCTCCTTGGTTTAAAACTACGTCAATTTGTTGTTTAAAGAATGATGATCCTGTGACTCCTAATGCCAGCATAACTATGGCCAAGTGAACAACATACCCACCGTACCTTGGTTTATTACTGCTTATTAGCCTCATAAAAGCTGTCACATAAAACTCGCCATGCGAATGTCTAACGCAAGTTCCTTTCCACCACTCATGAACAATACTGGCAGTTACCATGGCACACAACGAATAGGATACAACTGCATATAAGTTCCACACTCCAAGAATAAGAAGAAGAACAAAAGTCGTTATAAAAGCAGCAAGAGGGAAAATCATCGATCTTCCAAGAGAACGAAAAGAACCGTGTCGCCATGAAAGCTGCGGCCCAATAGCCATCAAAAAGATGAGCACTAGAAATGCAGGCCCGTTAATCTTATTGTAATACGGAGCTACAACCGTAACTGTTTCTCCTTGAAATATCTCAGAAATCAAGGGGAAAACTACACCCCATAAAGTTACAAAAGCTATAAATAGAAGTAATAAATTATTGGCTAAGAACGCAGCTTCCCTGGACAGTGCGCTCTGAAGATTGTTTGAACTATTTAAAGTGCTATACCGATAGGCAAATAAACCAAGACTAGCTAAAGATACAACTCCTAGGAAAATCAAAAACATCCAGCCCAAATTGGAAGCCCCAAACGAATGAACGGAGGGAACCGGACCACCGCGATTGATAAACATTCCAAAGCAAGCCAATACAAAAGCACAAATTATTAAAACTACATTCCAGCTTCGAAACATTCCTCTTCGCGCCTGAACCATAATTGAATGGAGGAACGCAGTTAATCCAAGCCAAGGCATAAATCCTGAATTTTCAACTGGATCCCAAGCCCAATAGCCACCCCATCCCAGAATGGTATAAGCCCACCAACCACCGAGCAACAAACCACATCCCAGTAAACACCAAGCAACCAATCCCCACCATCTACTATTTTTTATCCACTCATCACCTGTTTTACCAGCAATTAGTGCTCCCATTGCAAAACTAAACGGTATTGTGACACATATCAATCCAGTCATCATTACTGGAGGATGTATAAACATACCATAATGAGTTAAAAGCGGATTTATTCCTTCACCATCGGTTGGTATGAAGTCAAGAGTTTGAAATGGATTTGCAAGAAAAATCATAATTCCTACAAAGAAACACAATACCAACATGTTAAGAACATTGGCATAAGTGAGAACAGTCCTATCAATGTTAAAGTGAAACACTAAGGCCATCGATGACAAAACACCCAGTGCTGTGGCAATAAATAACAGTGAACCTTCATTACCGGAATAGAAAGCTACCCATATAAATTGACGTTCCATAGCTAAATTACTATGAGCAGCCACGTAAGCAACACTGAAGTCATGGGTAACAAATAAACTAACCAAAACCAAGGTGGAAAACACAAGCAACCCACAGACCGCAAAAGTAGCATATCGGCCACTGGTCACGAATACATGCTGACCTAATTTAACACCTGCAATAGAAACACATACAGCATATACTGATAAAACTAAAGACAAAACAAGTAAAATAAATCCCAAATCAGCCATATCTAATATTACCCTTAACCTCTTTCACTAGAATTACAATAATACATGTATATTCCTATTTCATCATTCTTCATGATGGTACCGCCTGTTACTCATTCCCAGTTCTTTATCGACCTTGGGCAGATACTTACTAAGATCCACAGTTATATCTGCAGTTTTAGAAGCAACCAAGGCTGACTTTCTCCGATTAAAATGAATGAAAAGAATCAATGATACTAATCCCATCGGAAAAATAACGACTGGAACTAACCATACCAAAAGACTAAACCCAGCAGCAGGAGGGGCAGCCAATATTCCCTGTCCATAACGATCCACAAAAAAACCGAGTATTTCGGCATCCGTCCAACCACTATCGAGTTGAAATCGAACGAGATCTTTCATTTGCTTTGCAACTTCCACATTTGACTGATCTATTGTCTCCCCAGGACACACCGGACAAATCAATTGTTTATCAAGCCTCTGGGCCCGTACTTCTTTGTTGGTTACTTGTTCAAGACAGCCGGCAGACAAAACTAGGAATAAAATACACGCAACAACAGCAAACCAGTTCATTACAGAAACATTTAGTATCGTTAAACCGCTTGGTTGTTTTCTAACAAACCCAAACATCAGATTAGCAGGCAAATGAAACATAACGCCTTATCTGGAATTCAAAAACTTTATTCCAAGGCCAATACATACGCAGTAATAGAATCGATTTCTTGTTTTGTGAGCAACTTAGCAAAAGCTGGCATCACCTGAACTCCATTCGTTATAATCGAAGCTAACGCATCTGCATCCATTTGCTGAACCGTAGCAGAAGTAAGATCTGGATCTAGCACGGGAACATAGCCGTATTTCTGAGTAAGAATACTGAGGACATTTCCATCCCCATTACCAGTATTTCCGTGACACATCGAACAGTTAACTAGATATAAACGCTCGGCTGAAAAAGATCTGGCCTGAATAAAATATGTTTTGTCGTCGATATCAAAGACTGCTTCAGGGCCACCTCTGTGAATATAAGGCATAACATCCTGAGGTATGTCCAATGTACCAGGTTCCTGATATTTCACAGACGGCTGATAATGCATCTCAGTCATAATATCAACAGGATTAGTTCCAGTTCCACAACTGGTCGCAACCAGAAGCAAACCTAACCCAAGCAAGACAAAACCGTATCTAGATATTCTATTCTTAAAATCGACCTGAGCACGCCTAAACATATTCCAGATTATCCTTCTTCTTTTAATTCTTGAGCACCATGCTTTTGCAACAGCTTCTTAATAGCAAAGTCATTATCTTCAGTAACATTCAAAAGCAATCCAATATAACCTTCGGTAATTCGATCATCATAGAGACCTAGACCCACTCTCGGAAGTCTGGACTCAAATAAAACACCTACAATAGTGAAGAGCACTGCACCTAGCAAAGTACCTTCATAAGCAATAATAACCATCGGGGGAAGTGATAATATTGGCTTTCCTCCAGTAATTAATGGCCAAGACAGTTGTGTTCCAGCGGTAATAAGCATAGCCATACTAAAACCCAGTAATGCACCTATAAATGGAAACCGATAAACTCGGTGAGGCTTGTCATGTTCACCGAAAGCCCCTTCGGGATAAGGACAGCCGGTCATTATCTCTATATCACCAGGCTTGACCCCTTCTTTCATAACAGCCTCATTTGCATCAGCCGCCTTCGCAGCGTCATCAAACAAAGCTAATACCTGCTTCTTTACCATCACATTCTCCCGTATTTTATTTAACCATGGAATCATTTCATTATTCCTCATGGAACGCTGCAGGAACTTTAGCTCTTCCTACAGTTACTTCCCCTTGTAAAACCTCTCCTTCTTTAATATCGTACAAAGGAATCAAAGGAAAGGCCTTTGCGAACAGTAATACTCCAAGTAATACCAAACAAAAAGTTCCTAAAACAATAGTTATTTCAACAATACTTGGTGAATACACATTCCACACAAAACTTAAATCCTGCTTTCTCATTAAACCAGGAACAATAATCAAGAATCTTTCAAGCCACATACCGATATTCACAGAAATAGTGGTAATTGTCATCCAGAACATACTTCTCCTCACAGACCTGAAAAGCCACATCGGGACAGGGAAAAAGTATCCGGTGATCAAGAAGGCAATAAACATAGCCCCCCAAGGCATGGAAAAGAGCTGAGTAGTTCTCAACGCTATTTCATCTGGTTCTGCTCCATATATTCCATACAAGAACTCTAACGCAAAGAAGAAGAACCATGCGGTTCCTACAACAGCTAATAGTTTGCCTAATGCATCGAGATGATCTGGTTTAATATAGTCTTCCCACCTAAACAGGAACCTTAGCAGGATCAGTACTGTAACTACAGCTGAAACCCCAGAGTGGACAGCTCCTATAACGAAGTACGGAGCGAAAATAGTAGTGTGCCATCCTTTTACTGATATAGCCATGCTAAAGTCGAAAGAGACAATACTATGAACAGATACAAATATAGGCAGAATCAAAGCAGACAATAAAACGCCTGCCATCATCTGAAGCTTCCATTGTTGGGAGGTTCCTCTCCAGCCCAAAGAAAGTCCAGAATAGATAAGTCTTCGTATTCCAGTGCTACGATCTCTTATCACAGCCAGATCAGGGATAAGAGCAACAAAAACAAACAGGATACTACAGGTTAAGTACGTGTTAATTGCGGTAGGATCCCAAACCAAAGCTGATCGGATGTTAGGCCATATCATTCTTTGAAAATCATAAGGAAGGAACCAGTAGATAATTCTCCACGGCCTCCCTGTATGAATAACGGGCATCATTAAAGCTGTAAAAAGAGAAAATACGGTTACTATCTCTGCTGCTCGGGTCGCAGGGCGGCGCCACTCAGCTTTTGTCAAACGCAAAATTGCTGAAAGCATTACGCCGGCATGACTAATACCGACCCAAAACACGAAGTTAGTTATAAAGAATCCCCAAAAAACAGGGCGGTTCAAGCCAGTCACACCAAGGCCAGTCACAATCATATAACCAGCTGCTAATGCAAATGCTCCAACTCCCATTGCCAAAAATCCACACACCAACCAGTAGCGTCTTTCAGAACCAAAGATATTGGCTAACAGGTCATCATTTATTTTTTTGTCGCCTAACTTTGTTGCTTCTTGCATGTATTTCTATTTCCTTACAGGTTTCCTAGTGATAACTCTTTTAATCTGGTTTCCCTATTAACATGTACTTCTTCTTAAGTAATGACCGATGTGAAACATAGAGCAACTGTTCTTTAGTTTCCCACATAGAGATGATGGGGATAACTTTAGCTACAATCATATATATCATAAGTACAAGACCAATTCCTCCCACTATTACCATAGCATCAGGTATTGTTGGTAACTGAGCCGGAGGCATCTCTTTCAAACTGTGTCCAAAAGAATCTTCTATCGACCATGAGCCAACATAGATTCGAATCCTATCAACCAGCGCACCAATTAAAATCAATAAAGCCGCCAGTGCGGGACCTCCTGTACTTCTCCGTACTTTATTCCACACTAGAATTAACAGAGGAGCCAAGAAATTCAATATGAAAGCTACAAGAAATAGAATTCTGTATTGTTCTGTGAAAAGGAACTCCAGAACAGCCATTTCCGCTGGTATTCTCCCGTACCAAAAAGTGAAAAATCCCATGAACCAAAAGTAGAACCAAAGCAGCGAAAGAGCTAACATAATTTTACCAAGAGACCAAAACTGATTCACTCCGAAGTAGGCAGTATAACCGCCCCATCTTCGCAAAGCATACATCGTCACCATCACGGTAGCACATGCACATTGCAATCCACTTAAAGCATGCCACACAGGGAAAATAGAATCCTTCCAGCCAGGAACAAGACTCATTGCAAAGTCTGAAGAGTACTGGTAATGCAAGGTAAGAAATCCCATGAAATACAAACCACTCAATAAACCAATGGCCGCTCTTCGAGCTTTCCACTGTTTTTGTGTGCCTCGCCAGCTTTTCGACAGACGGGCGGCTATAGAAGCTCGCTTCCCGGTAGCTTTAGCCCCGAAGTCAGCCATATCAGGAATCGACGAAATCAACAAGAGAGCAATTCCCGTGATAACGAGGGTCAGTAATGCTAATGAGTCATAAATATGTGGAGCATGGGGATGCCAAAAAACCCAAATCGTATGCCTTAGTGATTCCCTCGGCGCATCAGAATTTGGATACAAAGCAGGTAATGCAACAACTAAAGGCACGTACGCCAGCAAGACACCCAAACCCGTAATTGCATAGAGCTCTGCAACTCTGGCCAGAGGCTTTCCCCAGTTTGCACGAACCGAGCGACACGCTATGGATACCATCGGTGCTGCCAGAGCAGTAGTTAACAAATAGCCTACCATTGCGGCTAAATATCCCCATTGGGATCGATCGTCACTTCCAGTAAAAGCTATCAACAAGAATCCAACCACACCAACACCCGTCAGGGCAAAAGACGCACCAAGCACTTTTTTATAAAGGCCGCCTATTGTCGATGTTCGTTGGACCACATCTCGAGATACATCTCCAAATGTGCCTTGCAACACCCCATCATGTAATGACGGACTAATGGTGGTCTTCATCTTCAGCCTCTAGATCAATTTTCTTCAAATAAATTACGTTAGGATCAGTTCCTAAATGTTCAAACAATTTATAATGCCTTTCATCATGGCTTAATTCAGCAACTCGGGAATTTGGATCATTGAAATCACCAAAAACTAATACGTCTGAAGGACAAGCTTGAACGCAAGCAGGGTTCAAATTTCGAGTACGCAGCTGCTCATCATCAATGGCCTCTCCGTCACGTTGCTCTACTTCAACTTGAGCTCGACGAATCTTTTGTACACAAAAAGTGCACTTCTCCATGATACCCCTACTTCTAACCGTGACATCCGGATTCAATTGACTTTTTAGCTCTTCTGGCCATTCAGGTTCCCAATAATTAAAGAATCTGACCTGATAGGGACAGTTGTTAGCACAGTATCTTGTTCCTATGCAGCGGTTATAAACCTGAACATTGAGTCCTTCGTTATTGTGATAGGTAGCATAAACAGGGCATACAGGCTCACACGGTGCGTTTTCACAATGTTGGCATAGGATAGGCATAAATCGAGCTTTGATGTCAGGATAAGTACCTTCCCAGTATCGTTCTATACGAATCCATTGGAAAGCTCTCCTTTGTAGAACCAAGTCTTCTGTGTTGATGGGTATGTTATTCTCTGACTGACAGGCAACGACGCAGGCTTGACAGCCCGTGCATTTGTCAATATCAATTACCATACCCCACTTGTGATTATTTGCCATAATATCCCTCAATAACCATCCTAAAATACCAAGCTAGTGTTTGTGGCCCTTGGTAATCTTAACCACTTTTCTGACCCCATGAAGTTCCAAGCTAGGATCAACAGCTAATTGAGTACCTTCATATCTTGGAATTTCAACAGACTCTCCTGTCTTATTAATAGTAACCCGAGTAGATGCCCAAGCATGTGCCCCAGTTAAGCGATCTGTTAATGGCGCCAAAATTTCCTCCAGGTTTGAACCCCGTTCTTTGGCATATCTGCCATAATCTTTGTGTCCCTGCCCTTTTATAACACCTAAAACCTTTGGTGCTGCAGCTGGGCTCAAATAAGCTGTTACCTTAATAGTACCTCGATCCGACTTAATTTCTATAACATCTCCTTCAGCAATACCCATTCCTTCTGCTTCTTTATCATTAATCTCCATCCAAGTGGACCAAGCAACAGTTGTCATAGGATCAGGTAAAGCCTGCAACCAAGGAAGGTGAGCTAGATCCCCTGAACCAATCCCAACACCAGAAACAGGAATCAGGTAAAACGATCCGGAACCATCAAATTGCGGATCAGATATCTCTGGCAATGGCATAGGAGTAGCATTAGACATTTCAGATTCTGCATTAATATCCCACCAACCACCTCTTTGTAGTGCTCCTTGCCAGAATCCAGAAGGAGTCGCAGCTTTAATAGAACCTCTATTTAAGTCAAATAAATCACTAAATCCCGACTCGATAACCTTTTGCATACTATTCCAAGGGATGCTGCCTTTGCTAATAATATCAGCAACTTTTAGCAGGATATCACCAAAGTTTCCTACCAAATTAGCGTCTGTAGGAGGATTTAGAACAGGCTGTTGAATTCCTACAACTTGATAACCAGGAGCAGGATCAGGTATGTCGCTACTCCAAGACTCTAAAGATGATGCTTCAGGTAAGATGACATCAGCCATTAAAGCAGTGTCATCAAGGAAATTCGTAACACTCACCAATGACACGTTATCCGTAAGAGCACTTGAGAAACCAAGGCTTTCTCCAAAAGCGTACATAGGATCAATACCGTGAACAATTAGACTGTTGATTTCTCCCCGTCTGATTTGACCTACGACATCCTTCCATTCCTCATAGCTTGCACCTGAAGCGGAATCAGGGACTTCGGACAAAGGACTAGAAGGATTCAAAATCACGCCTCCTACCTTGCCTACTGATCCTGTAAGATAATTCAGCGAGTAAATAGTCTGGAGACTCTCTGAAGCGTTAGTATGAGCAGCAGTTGACCCACCACCTAAAATCACTGATGGCCCGCCACTAGTTATTTTATGAGCAATTTCTCTGATGACTTGGGCTGGCTGTTTACCACGAAGCTCAGGAATCCCGAGCCGGCCAGCTACATTCTCAGGAGAAAATTCATCTCCTAGAGCAGTAACCCCCAAATTGTGAGTCAACAGATTAGTGTAGAGCTCATCTCCGAGTTGCTCACTAATGATGACGTAAGCAATACTCTTCGCCAAAAGTCCTTCATTACCAGGTTGTATCGGGATCCACCAATCAGCATTAGCAGCTGTCTGTGACATACGAGGTTCAACATGTATGAAATACCCTCGATCCTTACCTACGGACCCACGAAAACCAGCGTAATCATGCCCCATAGCTACAGGGGAAAACCATGTGCCCAAAAAATCAGCCCCGAACGAAAGGACTGTATTGGCATTTGATATGTCAAATTTTGGCAATCGTTCTTGACCAAATACATCACGAATTGCTTTTCTTACTACAACTCTATCCATTTCCTCATAACTTATGTGTCTGGATTTAGTGATTGAAGCAAATTCATTAACAACCAAACCCAAATGACCGCGTAACGGATTGGTCATTATTGCAGTTTGACCTTGAGTGTTCCGTATATTTCGCTGTACGTGTTCTATAGCTTCATCCCAGCCAATCGGAATAAATTCATTAGTACCTCTAGTACTTCCCGCTTTTCTTTTCAACGGTGTCTTTATCCGATCAGGGTGATACGTAGCTTGCAAAGAAGCCTCGCAACGTGCCAGATGCTTGCCGCGATTTTGAGGATAATCTAAGTTTCCTTCAATCTTCTTGGCTCTTCCCTCTATAACTCGGACAATAACCCCGCAACCATCAGGGCAACTGCCACACTGAGTGGCAAACCAAGCATCTTTACCTTTCACAAGATCTTCAGGAAAGTCAGCCAAACTTTGCACCTCTAGCTCTTTTTCCGGTATTCCACAAGCCACAGAAACCACTGGTGCCAGAGCTGCTAGTTTAATAAAATCTCTTCTACTTAAATCCACGTCAACCTCATAACTAATAGTGACAAATCACACAATCTGTCGGAGCATTATTTTGCTTATGGCAATCCACACAATCTCTCATCTTTAGATCCTCAACTTGCCTGACTTCATTCATGGCTCCGACATCTCCATGACAAAGCGAACACACTTGCTGAGTCTCTAAACCTTGCTGTTCTCTGAAAAAGTTAAGGTGAGGTTCATGCATGAACTGAACATGATCAGGTACTCGATGAACCCGTTTCCAATCAAGAGGTTCCCCCTTCTCCCAGAGTTCCTTCACATGTTCTACAGAAGGATGACCCATACCAGCAAAGGTTCCATTCGGAAGATCCATATGACAAGCAACGCACAATTCCAATGGAGGAACTGTAGCGGCCTCGCTTTTAGCCACACTCCTATGGCAAAAATCACACTGTATTCCAGCTTCTTCAACATGAACCGGATGAGGGAATTCTATTGGTTGCTCCACCTGACCAGGAACGAAACCAAAAACGGAGATAGGGGTTGACCACCAAGCCCTTAAGAGCCCAAAAAGCACCAGCCCTACAAGACTGACGGTCACTAATAGACTAAGTGCCAAAACAACCTTTAAGGATCTACTAGTTGGCATCGATATCTAACCTTTCAATACTTAAATGCACTAGATGTACCACCTATCGTACAGTTCGGCCACAAAATCAATCCCAGAAATCATGATGACCAAACACAGAATACTAACTGAAACAAAAAACAAGGACCCTAAATACAAGGCTCCGCGGATTTGCTTCTCTTTTTCTTTAATAAAAGAAGGCAATTCCCTAGCATCTCCTCGCAACGTAAGATAACCATTTAACATAATTGATGGTACCAAAGCGTGCGCCAGGAGGAAGTGGATTCCTCCCAAAATCATAGTGACAACAAACAGGAACAACCACAAAATAGTATTGCCCAGTGAATTCCATAACTCAGTGGTTATAAAAGCAGGATCTTGCAACCTTTATAGCACCTCTACAATCTTTATCTTGACATCTCCCCGTAAGAAGCCCTGACGTTACGCAACTTTCTAGCAACAACAGTATTTCTTTCTTTAAGGAAAACATCGCCCGGCACAAGCCAGATGTTCTTTTTGCAAGGACTCTGTCAGCTAGCACCAGCTCCCTCAATGTACCTGATGAGATTTACCACAAACCATCATTTGTGTCAATAATTCACTTGCAAATTACGGGTGTAATTTTGAACTGATTATTGCTAATTGTTAGGCCTTATGCAAAAATAGTATGTGTCGGTCAGAATGGAACTGGCTGATCATCCTTATATATTATTTGTAGAGGCAAAAATGGAAATACTCAGAACTCGTAGAGATTTTGTTAAGGGCATTGCGATCGGTATTTTAGGCGCAACTGCTTTGTCACTCCTAAATCCTTTTAAAACAAGTGCAGGTAAGAATTCCAGTCCCAAGGCAAAAGGATTAAAAGGGGCCAGTTCGCTCTTCCAGCCAAGAATCACTCCATAGTTTCTATGCCCGTTCTGGTTTTCTACAGAATGAGCGGTAGGAAAGTGAAGCAAGCATCCAAGTTGCCATTCCCTAGTACTTTCAATAATTATAGACTGTACAACTCTTCCCTCGGCTTGCCACATGTACCTTGACCATGATGTATCACTTAGCTAGTAATTGTATCGGTGTTCTGTGTTTAATGAAGTAAATCAACAAATAAGTTTTCCCAGCATGGAGAAATCCATTCTTGAGTTTTGGAAATCAAATGACATTTTCCAGAAAACTCAAACTGAACGACAGGATTCATCCCTGTTTGTGATATATGAAGGTCCTCCAACAGCAAACGCAGCTCCCGGAATCCATCACGTACTTGCAAGAGTTTTCAAGGACGTCATTCCTCGATACAAAACCATGTGTGGGTTTAAAGTTCTTCGTAAGGGAGGATGGGATACCCACGGATTGCCAGTCGAACTTGAAATAGAAAAAGAGCTTGGGCTTTCTTCGAAACATGCAATAGAAACCTACGGGATTGAGAAATTCAATGCCAAATGCCGGAGTAATGTTCTGCGCTATGTTAAAGCTTGGGAAGACCTCACCGACCGCATTGGATTTTGGGTCGACATGGATGATGCCTACATAACATTTTCAAATGATTATATAGAAACAGGATGGTGGATTCTTAAGCAAGCTTGGTCAAAAGGACTGTTATATGAGGGTATGAAAGGCGTACCTCACTGTCCAAGATGCGTAACTAGCCTATCTTCGCACGAAGTTGCTTTGGGATACAGAGAAAATACCCCTGACCCTTCAATCTATGTAAAATTTCCAGTTCAAGCGGGATTCTTTGGCACCAAAACAAAACCAAAAGCATACGATCTTCTCACTCAAAACGAGACATTCGCAACGCCAACATTTTTTCTTGCATGGACAACAACCCCGTGGACCATGCCAGGAAATACAGCCCTTGGTATTGCCCCAACAGAAGACTATGTGGTGGCAAAAATCCAAGGAACCTTGGAATCTGAAGAACGTCTGATTCTAGCTAAAGCTCTTGTTTCTAAAGTGATTGACCAAGACTATGTCATAGAGGCAACTATTAAAGGATCGGATCTAGTTGGTATGACTTATACCACTCCTTATGATGCACATGCGGCAGGTGTTGCTATTCAAAAATTCGAAGAAACTGAGAGAGGTAGCGGTACTTTTGTAGAACTGAAAGCCGACGAATCTGTTAAACCGAGAGTCTTTCCAGCAAGCTTTATCACTATCGAAGACGGTACAGGAATTGGGCATATTGCTCCTGCCTTTGGTGACGAGGACTTACAAGCAGGAAGGCAACATCACCTAAATTTCGTGCAACATGTCAATCTACAAGGATTAATAACAGGGAATTTTACGTTTTCAGGGAAGTTCGTAAAAGATGCAGATAAATTCGTGGTTGAAGATCTTGAAAACAGGAATCTCCTACACCACAAAGACACTTACCTTCACACCTACCCTTTCTGTTGGAGATGCAGCACCCCTCTCGTCTACTACGCCAAAAACTCGTGGTACATAATGACCACTGCCTTTAAAGATCAATTGGTATCAGCAAATGACACAATCAACTGGTACCCGGATCACATAAAGAATGGTAGATTCGGAGAGTGGTTGAGAAATAACGTTGATTGGGCTATTTCGAGAGAGCGATACTGGGGTACTCCTATTCCTATCTGGAAATGTAGCAACTGCGATCATAGGATTTGTATAGAAAGCCTGTCAGACCTTAAGGAACAATGTGTCGATGAAGCAAATGAAAGTTTTGATTTTAACGACCCTGATCTACACAAACCATACGTTGATAGAATCCCCATTAAGTGTTCCCAATGTTCAAATTTAATGTGGAGAATACCCGAAGTAATGGACTGCTGGTTCGATTCAGGAATAATGCCCTTTGCTCAATGGCATTACCCATTTGAAAACAAAACTCTTCTAGAAGATAACAGATTCCCCGCTGACTACATTTGTGAAGCTGTTGATCAAACCAGAGGCTGGTTTTACAGCCTTCATGCAGTATCAAACTTAATTTTGGATAAGCCCAGTTTTCAAAATGTAATATGCCTAGGTCTTATACTAGATGAAAAAGGGGAGAAAATGTCAAAATCCCGGGGTAACGTTGTTGAACCTTGGGCTGTGCTGGATGCTCAAGGAGCCGACGCACTTAGGTGGTATCTTTTTACCGCAGCTCCTCCGGGAAATGCGAGACGGTTTTCAGCAGGATTGGTGCAAGAATCTCTTCGCCAATTCCTCTTAACTCTCTGGAATACGTATTCATTTTTTATAACATACGCAAATCTGGACTCGTTTAAACCATACCAAATCAAAGATGCAACACTAACGGAACTTGATCGATGGATACTCTCAGAACTGCATGCTCTCACGAATGTAGTGACACAGTATTTAGATTCGTATAATCCAACAGATGCTGCTAGAAAAATCCAGGAATTTGTAAACATCCTGTCCAATTGGTACGTAAGGAGGAGTAGGCGGCGATTTTGGAAAAGTGAAAACGACAAAGATAAAGAGTCTGCCTACCTGACCCTATACGAATGTTTAGTTACAGTCACCAAGCTGCTAGCGCCTTTTGCTCCATTTATAGCAGAGGAACTTTATCAAAATCTAGTACGTACGGTCGACGTCGATGCACCTCTTAGCGTCCATTTAGCTGACTGGCCTCAATCAGATGCGTCTCAAATTAACACTTCTCTCGGTCAAGCAATGGATATAGCAATGCGTATTTCAAGCCTCGGAAGAGCTGCACGAAGTAAGGCACAGATAAAGGTACGCCAACCAATATCAGAAGTTTGGGTAAAGTTAAGATCCAGTGATCAAAATGGTCTCGTACAATTAATAGAGGATCAAGTGTTAGATGAATTAAACACAAAGGTGCTGGGATTAACTGATAAAACAGAAGACTTTGCAGAATTTAATATCCAACTAAATAAAGCCCAGGTAGGCCCCAAATATGGAGGTGAATTACCACGCCTTACTCAGCTAATTCAGGATCACCCTGTGTCTGAACTCCTTCTAAGTATTCAATCAGGCGGACAGATTCGAATTGGTGATTATGAATTAGATCCGACCGATTTTAGGATTACCGCAGAAGGGAAACCTGGGTACTCTGTCATGTATGATAATGGCTACTTTGTGGCGGTAAATACGCAGCTGTCAGAGTCTCTCGTAATGGAAGGATTTACACGAGAGCTAGTTCACCGAGTACAAAATTTAAGAAGAAGCACAGGCCTCGAGGTTTCAGACCAAATCAAGATTTACTATCATAGTGACTCCCGATTTAGTAAAGCTATCGAGGAATACACAGATTACATCAACCAGGAGACATTATCCCTAGAACTTATTAAAGTAGATCGGGCCTCTGAACAATTAACTGAATCCTTTAAAGTTAATGAACTAGAAATCAGTATCGGGATACACAAGCACTAAGATTAGCTAACTGGAGAGCACTTCTCGTAAACGTTTGGCTGCTAACTCAGTTCTTTCCTGATTCAGATTCATTGGATTTATAACTAGAGTACCAGCTGACAACTTCGTTTCACTGACATACACCACCGGATCACCTTCGTACTTTAATTTTCTAGATATTTCGTAGGCATTGGATCCAAACAATTCTTCATCAATAGTAAGTTCCAAAACAGGATAGACTTCTGGGTTTTGAGATACGCTCATCTGAACGTCAACATGAGGTATATTCGCTAAGGCTGTTGCAATTGAACTCAGAAAAGAGTGGAATTTTTGGGAAGTTTCCATATTCCCTTCTTTACTGAAACTTTTGAGTGCTGTCAATAAACCAACTATAGACTCTTTGGAAACCTTGAAGCCTCGCCCTATCCCATGTCTGGGGATTCCAGGCAAATCTTCCTTAGAAATCAGGCTCGGGGGAGGATCCCATATGTCAAAGTGGTCGTCAAGATCGAGATGTTGAAGAACCACAGATGCAATTAGATCTTTCTTGCCTGCCAAAATACCACTATTCTGTGGTCCTCTAATAGCTTTACCACCACTATAAGAAACAAGATCAGCTCCCATAGCGATAAATTTCTTTAAATTTTCCATAGGAGGCAATTGACCCGCTGCATCTACTAAGACAGGAATTGAATGTTTCCGTCCAACGTTTATAACTTCTTGTATCGGAGGCATAGAACCGGGTCGATAAAAATACGCAATAGCAGCAGTATTTTCGGTTATAGCAGCTTCATATTCCCAAGCTTCTGTAGCTCTTACCCCAGCTCCTGAAAAAATCTCATTCATACCCACTTCAACGAGAGTAGCTCCAGCTGCTCGAATGGCGTGATCGTAACCGTTGCGGTGCTCCCTTGCGATTATTACTTCACTTTTCATGCCCCTTGTATCAGGCATTCTATCCATTTTTGCTATATCTAAACCTGTAATTATAGCGGCAGTGCCCTGAGTCAAAGCAGCAGCGGCACCGCATGTTACAAACCCTGATTCAGCACCTGTTATTTGCGAAATTGTTTTGCCTGCAGCCGCATGTAATTGCATCATATCAACAGAATTCTTAGCAGCTTCACTCATGGCATCAATGACATCTTCCGAAACTAATGCTCCTCCCAAACGAGTGTTAGACCCCCCCACGTTGATAACGGTTCGAACGCCCAAATCCTCATAAATACCCAAGATGCACCTCACTGATATTCTGGTGAAGCTTATTTAAGCAGGTTGATTAGTCGATTGCAAGCACTCATTTGACCCTAATATCATGAGCACGTACCAGTACCCACACAGGTTGATCTGCTTTCACGCCGCATCTATCAAAAAGTTGCCGAGCAACAATAATATTTATGTCGGTTCCAAGACCACAGTCGATAGTAAGTTCTGTTTGCAGACTATCTAAATTGGCTAATCCGGTTATTCGCCCCTCTAATACGTTTTCAATTGTGGAATTCACAAAACGATCAAAAGACAAACTAATATCACGAGGATCGACAATGAGACTTAATTCTTTTCCTGTATTTACTATAGATTGCCTGACTACCAATGAAACACCATTCACTGAGCAAGTACTCAAGTGTCCATCTCTATCTGTTTGCGTCACATTACCATAGAGCATGATCCTATTTTCGGAGGCTAAGGGACGTGACGGTTCGATCATAGGTTTATGAAATTTCCCTACGATACCCTCATCAACAATGGTACCTTGTGACAACACAGATACCTGATGCGCTAATGCCTCAACATCAGACCAATCATGACTGACAAAAATAACCGGTATGGAGAGTTCGATTATTTCCTCACGCAATTTTTGTCTTAAAACATTTCTTAATGATTCATCTAGATTAGCAAACGGCTCATCCAGTAGCAAAAGTTTCGGTTTACGCGCAATAGAACGAGCAAATGCTACCCTCTGTTTCTGCCCAGCCGATAAAGTTTCAGGGGATCGAAATCGAAGATCTTCAATTCGAAGCCAGTGCAGTAACTCACTAACTCGAGTATTCTTTTGAAACTCCGTCCAATTAAATAGTCCATACTCAATATTCTTTTCAACCGATAAGTGAGGGAATAAATTATATTCTTGAGGTACATACCCAATATCCCGTTTTTCTATTGGTTGGTACACTCCTTTTGAAGTATCGACAAGCAAGGTGCCATCAAGCTCAAAGTATGCATTCTGAGGAGTTATAAATCCAGACAGCAGATTGAGTGTCAGACTCTTGCCTGAACCAGACGGCCCAAATAAAGCCAAAGTCTCTCCATTAGATACATCCCATTTATAGTCTAATTCAAAAGAACCAATACTATGTTTGATCCATCCTACACTCAATAGCTTCTCCATTTAGTTTGATTTGCAATAATATTAATGACTACCAAAATACCTACAGCTATGCTTATCAATAAAAGTGATACAGCTAGAGCAAAGGACAAACTAATCTCCAGTCCAGCAATAACCGATAATGATAGCGTCTGAGTTCTACCCGGAAAATTCCCAGCAAAGACAATAGTGGCACCTACTTCTGAAATTGCCCTAGCCCAAGCAAGAGTCAGTCCAGCAATAATTGAGCGTAAAGCTAATGGAAACGACACATGCCAAAAGGTAAATAGTTTTGACCGCCCTAAGGTACGCGATAGATGTTCATACATTGGGTTAATAGACTCGAACCCAATTCGTGCGGAACGAATATAAAATGGAGCAGCTACAAATGTCTGCGCTAATATTACAGCTACTATAGTGAATGGAATATCGATTCCAAAAAAGGAAAACACCTTTCCGATAAAACCATCAGACCCAAAAACCATCAGAAGTCCAAGCCCAGCTACAGTTGGAGGAAGAACTAACGGGAATTCAATGGTTATATCGACAATCCTTTTCCCTGGAAACTGTGCACGAGCAATCACGTATGCAAGAGGTGTACCGACTATAAAAATAATAACTACAGTTGTTAAGCTAGAAACTAGAGTCACTAACATAGCGTCTATAACTAAGCTCCCCGTTAAGGCGTCAATAAGACCCTTGCTGGTAATTGCTTTAAAAACAAGACCAACTAATGGGAGACCTATAAAACTGAGATACAAAACCGTAGGGATGAAACCCGCAATAAAAAAAGGGGATTGTTTTCCGGTCTGGACCACATTCGGAACTCTCACTGGTCACTCCCCTGAAATCCGTAGGATTCCAAAATGCTAAGCCCTTTCTCTGAGCTGATAAATTCTAAAAACTTCATAGCCTCAATTGGGTTAGCCACGTTGGATGTTTCCAAGATAAAATAACCGACAGACGCATTATATTTATCTGGAATCGATATAACACTAACAAGGTCAGAATCGACAGAGTTGATATCAGTATAATAAACAAAAGCTGCATCAGCTTGCTTAAGCACTATCTTATTTAAAATCATTCGAACATTAGGCTCGTAGGAAACGATATTCTGCTCAACTCCTTTGCGATATTCACTACCAAACACAGGATCAGCTGCCAACTTATTCAGAACAATGCCGCTATAAACACCAATCGGCACTACAGAAGCACCAAAAATCATCTTTACATCTTGGTTCATTAGATCTTTTAGCGAATTCACTTTAGTATTTGCCTTTGGTGTTACCAATACGAGTTCATTACTAGCAAATTGACTGGGTATACCCCGCACCACATTATCCTTTAATGCCAGATCGATCTGGTAAGAGTTAGCAGATGCATACAAATCTGCCTTAGCTCCATACTCTAATTGCATCCGCAAATTCGATGATCCTGCAAAATTAAACTGTACTGAGACTCGAGGATTTTTTAATTGATACTCTTCGCCTAATTCCTGAAAAACATCTGTCAAAGAAGATGCGGCAAATATTACCAATTCTTTTTCTGTCTCCCTTCCACAAGCGGTCACAGAAAGTATCCATAACATACTCAGTAAAATATACAATGACCTTTTTGCCCCTGACATGCAGACAGTGTATCTAATCGGTCCTATTTTGTATTTGTGCACACAGCACAAACTTTCTATTTACTACTAGTGTAAGATAGTACAATGACAATAGAGCAACGATTAAGAACTCTCATCAAAGAAAGCAAGCCAAACAAAAGCGTCACAGAAGCTATAGAGGACATACTCGCCCCTCTTAGGGAATACGATGTTACAACTGGCTCGAACCTTGAATACACGCTCATGCGGTATACAGCATTAGGTTCCCTATCTGCTACTGCCAAAGACTTATTTCTACACAGAAATAGTGTGCTCTATCGACTACAGAGAATTGAAGATCTCACCGGTATCCCAATAAGAAATCAAGCGATTAGGAACGACCTATTCGTCATTCTTTCGCTAGTCTGCAGTCAATATCTTCGGGTAGAAACCTCGAATATCATTAGGTGATTACAATGGAAGCAAGCGGTCGAAATAAACTACCAGGGACCGTCACGGAAGTGCGCATCGAAGGTCTGATGGCCCAAATCAGTCTTCGCACTGGAGACAACCATATAACCGCTCTTATTAGTGCTGAAGCAGCAAAGGAAATGGGCATAAAGGTAGGAGACCAAGCAGTAGCACTCGTAAAAGCTACATCCGTGATGATTATAAAACCTGAAACGCCTTAACCGTAAATTATTTCCTCGATTGAAGCGTCACACTGAATTCCATTAATTGTTCTCCACGATAGGCTCTAATTATTACTACGTCCCCTGCACGATACACTGTGCGTAAAAGTTTTTTCAATTCACCAAAGTTATTCACTTTAGTACCATCTAAAGCGACGATAATATCATTAGGCTGCATACCAGCTTCCTCAGCCCCCCCGTCAGTAGTACACTCTAGAATCAAAAAGCCTCTCTGGGCCGTCAAACCTTCTTGAAATGCCGTGGCTGGATTGACATCGTGACCACGAATCCCAATTAGAGGAGTTATGACACGCCCAAATTCCTTGAGTTGATTAGCAATAGGACCTGCTGTATCAGATGGGACAGCAAAAGCAATTCCCATAGCCTGTATACCGGCTCCAGCGTCTGTAAGAATAGCAGTATTAATACCGATAATTTCGCCACTAAGATTAATTAACGGACCTCCGCTATTACCAGGGTTAATAACAGCATCTGTTTGAATCAAATTATTTATTCCCGTTTGTCCGTCACCAAAAGGCAAAAATCTGCCCACAGCACTAACTACTCCCACTGTCACTGTAGGACTACCTGGGATACTTAATGCATTCCCAATAGCTATCACAAACTCACCAGGTCTAATCTTAGTGGAATCGCCGATGACAGCAGCCTTAATACTTCCTTCAGCAGAAATCTTGAGAACAGCAAGGTCATTGGCTGGATCTGTCCCAACGATCGTGGCCTCAAAAGTACGGTCATCAAACAGGGTGACCTGAATAGCAATAGCATCTTCTATAACGTGGTTATTAGTAATGATGTAACCATCGTCGGTGTAAATTACTCCACTACCACTAGTAGGAAGCTGCTGATTACCCCAAAAGCTAGGCACTTCTCTCATGGCTGAAATAGAAACAACTGACGGAGCTACTTGTTCAACAATATTCGGCACAAGCTCAGCCAAATCAACAAAACCATCTTGTAGCAGAGATAGATCCTCAGCTCCATCATTATCGTGATCCAGACCTTCTTCACTATTCTCATCTTGCATAAGGGATTCGTCATTTGATGGAACTATTTGATCATCACTACTTTCGGTGGATCCTACGCTGGTTCCTTCAAAATCAGAAAGCAGTAGCATAGAACCAGTCCCAAGGACAGTAATAACTACTGTGAAAGAAATCACCAAAAACCATTTTTTTAATTTATCCATAACGTGTTATTTCCTAATACAGAATGCTGTATATTTTATTAGCCAGAACTCTAAATAGCTAGATTTCTAGAACAATATTTCTTTTTGAGCAGCCAATAACTGTTTGATTCCGTTTTCTCCAAGGTCAAGTAATTTGGTAAGCATCTCACGAGTAAATGGGGTCTTTTCACCTGTTCCTTGCAATTCCATTAATTCCAGTTTGTCAGTCATCACAATGTTACAATCAACATCTGCTCGAGAATCTTCCTCATACGATAAATCCAGCAGTGCTTCCTGATCCACAAATCCTACACTCACAGCCGCAACGGCAGAAATCAACGGGCTTTTAGCAATCATGTTTGAAGTTACTAAAGTTTCCACTGCTTGATGCAGTGCAACAAATGCTCCCGTAATAGAAGCGCATCTGGTTCCACCGTCAGCCTGAAGGACATCACAGTCAAGTATGATAGTGCGTTCACCCAATAAATTCATATCTATAATTCCCCGGAGAGATCTCCCAATAAGTCTTTGGATCTCAGTACTTCGGCCGCTTATTTTAGTTTGGCTCGGTCGTGAATTCCGTGTATTAGTTGACCTCGGCAACATACCGTATTCAGCGGTGACCCATCCGACTCCTTGGCCCCTCAAAAAAGGAGGTACCTTTTCCTCGATTGTCGCCGCACATAACACTCGTGTGTTGCCAATTTCAATCATTGCAGATCCTTCTGCATAAGCTTGGCAACCAGTAGTAATCTTAACTGGGCGCATTTGATTCATCTTTCTGTTATCTAATCTGTTCAACATTCTTCTCCTTGTAGATCGCAATGGTTCTATTTTGACTAGCCCACCAGAATGTATTTCATCCACACTTAGATTCAAGCCTCCAAATGATTCGATACTTCTATATGTGGCAACTAGCCATTACTACAACTAAGGTAGTACCATTTTACGCCATTAACTACTATACTTTCTACAGATGCAAACAACCCTGTTTCTACCATTCAAAAAACCTGCTTATACAACCTTGTGGTTTTCTGAAGGGCTAATGAATCTCGCAGACCAGATGGAATTCTTAGTACTGGTCTGGTTGGTAGTCGAAAATACGGAATCTGCCTTCCTTGTTGGTCTTTTCAGTGGTCTAAGGTTTATTGGCATGGTACTAGCACCTGTCTCAGGAACCATAATTGATAGGCACGGCGGAATAAAGGCCCTAAAGACCACCCGCCTCCTATATCTCTTTTATTCAGGCACTATTTTGACCGTTTTGTTCTTGAACAAGTTTAAGCTATGGATGGCCTTTTTTATGGCAACGTTAAACGGAATTAACAGAGCATCCGACATGGTAGCCCGCCAAACTTCTATGGCTACAATTCTGGGAATCAATACAATAAACAGTGGTGTCGCTGGATTCCGAATCGTGAGAGATATTACTCAAATGATTGGACCTTTACTGGGCGCATTAATACTAGATAGTTCAGGTATAGAGTGGTCCTACATAGCAATCTGTTCAGTTTTCTTTATGTCTTCGGTATTAGTATTCAGAGCATCCCATCAACAATCCAGTCTTGGATTAGCAACCGTTCAAGAAGAATCCCCTTCCAAACAATTAAACGATTCTTCTAACACCAAGACCTCACCGTTGTGGGAAAGTTTTAAGCAAGGTTTAGTTTACGTTTACAAAAGTAAACCTCTGCTCATGCTCTTCATTCTAGCTACCTTGTACAATATTTTGGTCTTTCCGGTTATATACGGACTAATGCCTGTGATAGCAAAAAGCATACTCAATACAGACGCAACAGGATTGGGAAGACTAATGTTTGCCATATATGCAGGAGCTTTGATTGGAACACTTATTATAGGCTCAGTGAAATCTTTTAACCGTCCAGGCAGAACATTAATAATAGCCAATTTAGGATGGTACTTGGCATTCCTAGCCCTTGCACCTGTAGACATCTATATTTTCGCAATCATCATCCTTTTTGTTGGTGGACTCACGAGTGGAATCACAAATGTCATGGTGGAACAGTTACTCTTGACCATTTCAAGCAAGGAATTTCGAGGTCGTGTTATGGGCACACGTGCTCTTGCGGTAGCTGCCCTATTTATAGGTGTTTTGGGGTCAGGTAGTTTGGCAGATGCCACTTCTATACAAATATCTGTCGCTACTATTACTTCTCTCGGTTTTCTAATTACAATTGTAGTAACTCTTCTATTACCTCAATTATGGAGAGTACAGACATCTTAATAACAAGACTTCACTTGTGAATGAAGACGTAGATGTTTATAATACCCTTCATTCTCTCAAGGAGGACTAAAATGCCCGCAATCGCATATCACAAAGGTTCATTTATGCCACTGGAAGAAGCAAAGGTTGGTATCATGACCCACGCACTTCACTATGGAACCGCTGTATTTGAGGGCATTAGGGGCAACTGGAATAGTGATCATGAAAAGGTCTACATCTTTAGGCTCCGTGAGCATATGGAACGGTTACTACAAGGGTGTTCTATCCTTAGAATGACGTTACCGTTATCTGTTGACGACCTATGTAACCTTACCATCCAAATGGTTGAGAAATGTGGTTATACCGAAGATCTATACATAAGGCCTGTTGCCTACAAATCCGCAGAGAAAGTAGCTAATCTAAAACTCCCAGAACTTGAAGATGACTTTTTTGTTTTAGCTATACCGTTCGGTAAGTACCTTGATTCAGATGGTGCCATTAAATGCTGCACCTCTTCCTGGAGAAGAACTGATGACACTATGATACCTCCTCGAGTTAAACTCGCGGGAATATATATCAATAGTATACTCGCAAAATCAGACGCCGTATTATCAGGATTCGATGAAGCTATCCTCCTAAATCAAGATGGCCATGTTTGTGAGGGATCCGGGGAAAATATCTTCATTATTAAGGATGGAACCATATCAACTCCTTCTCTAGATTCTAATGTTTTGCCTGGCATCACCCGGGATACTGTCAAAACACTTATCCAAAAGGAACTAGGACTTAATCTCGTTGAACGATCTATAGACAGGAGTGAACTCTACTTAGCAGACGAAGTTTTTCTTACTGGAACCGCAGCCCATTTGACTCCTGTAGGTCAAATAGACCATAGGAATATACGAGATGGAGAAGTTGGTCCCATAACCAAAGAATTAAGTCGATTGTATTTCCAAATCGTAAGGGGAGACAATTCTAAATACATCGATTTTTGTACGCCAGTCTCACCTAACGGCAAGTAAGTCATCGAATTAAAGTCCTTTGGTCAAACACAATCATACTCCTCCTTAGGTCTAATCAGACAAATAAATCCAAAATTGGTCTGTGAAAAAGTACATGCTAGAATAAGTCTACGGGGCTGTATTAAGCTCATCTTTTTGTCGCACAAGGTTTTATACCATTGATAACAACGCCTGTAATCCGAACTTTTAAATGGTCTGACCTAAACTCTTTAACAGAGTTGCTGTCCGACATATGGAACACCGAAACACCAGATCATCCTTTAAGCTCATCCTCTTTAAAGGAATACCTAAAAGATGGATTTAACTCAGGCAATAGAAACTGTGTACTTGTTTCCAATCAAGGTAGCACTGTTGGATATTTATTCCTGACATATGAAAAACCTATCAGTCGTTTCATACTAGAAGGTGGTATACACTCTGAATACCGTGGCCAAGGCTTAGGAAAGCTACTCATATCACACGGACTGGAAAAAGCAAGATCTGTGGGTGCCCAAACAATCAACGTTCCAGCCCCCAAACAAACGGGTTATTTAAACAGTCTGCTGAGTAGTGCAGGTTTAAAACATGTCAGAACCCACTGGCATATGATACGTCCAAATACATCAATAACTGTCCCTAAAATACCTGAGACACTACGACTCCAATACTTATCAAAAGGACAGGAGGAACTCTTTGCCACATTACAAAACCACTGCTTTAAAGGGGAATGGGGCTTTAGTCCAAACACAAAAAAGCAGATAGAAACTAGCCTCCAATATCCAGGAAACTATGACAATGGAATATTACTTCTTACAGAGAAAGATCGTTTCATTGGTTACAACTGGACCCTACTAATTAGCAACGAAATGTCAGTTGAAGGAGTCATTAGCATGACTGGCATCTTGCCAGAATATCGTGGCCAGGGTTTGGGTAAAATAGTTGTAACATCTGGAATCGACCAACTCCAAAAGAGAGGAGCGCAAGCAACTAGACTCACCGTAGATGCAGATAACACACCTGCAAGAGAACTCTATCTCAAACTGGGATTCCAAAAACTAAGACAAACCCTGTGGTACGGAAACTCTATTTAGTATCAGTGGCTATTTTTGATATACCAGTATTAGGACTTAGTGCTTGTGATGCAAAAATACCGCCTGAGATAATAAGTTTCATCGCTTGATCCACCTTAAGATCAATGGGATATATTTCATCTATAGAAATAATTGCTAAGTAGCCTGACGTTGGATTAGGAGTCGTTGGAATGTACACAACAGCTTGCTGTTTACCTTCTTCATCTTCAAACTGACCGGTGAGAAATCCGATAGCTTTCACACCACGCCTGGGATACTCCACAAGCACTACGCGTTTAAATTCTCGATCAGTGGCCACAGTGACTAGATCGATCGCTTCCTTAACAGCACCGTACAACAAACGTATCACTGGAATATTACCAAATAAATTATGCCCAATATCGATAGCCCGCCTGCCAATTGCACTGGTCGCACCAATTCCTACACAATACAGAAACAGAATGAAAGTAATGAATCCTACTCCAGGCACTGGCCTACGAAATAAAGTCTCCAAGAAGGGTGCCATGAAATCTTCAACCCATATATAAACAAAACGCCCCACTAGAATTGTAAGTACTAAAGGAATCAGTACAAGAAAACCCGCCCCCAAACGAGTCATAACTTTCTGCTCAGTCTGTTTCCAGCGAATTCTTTTCCAATATGAAACGATTAAATTACTATTGAACAGAGTAGCTAGTGAGTTCTTTGTAAACATTGTTTAACTGCTCCACAGTAGATTCCCATGTCCATGTCTTGGCCCAGGATTCAGCATGGTATCCCATTTTTTCCCTGAGTAAATTATTCTCTAAAATTACTTCAAGCTGGTTTGCAAGAGGTTCAGGACAATGCCATGGCACAAGATACCCTGTCATCCCATGTTTCACTAACGATTGAAGACCTCCTACTTTTCTGGCTATAACAGGAGTACCACAAGCCATCGCCTCTAAAGCGACCAACCCAAAACTCTCATAACGAGATGGTACAACACAAACATCAGCTGCATTGAAATAGTACATTAAATGTTCTTGGTCCATCGCTGCTACGAAATGAACCCGCTGGGATATCCCAAGTTCCCGTGAAAGATCTTGCAGATAGCGCAAATACTCATCAAATTCCAAATCTCCTCCGCCTATTACTATAAGCTCTGCATTTTCTCGAATTTTCATACAAGCTACACTTTGCAACAACAAATCAATACCCTTGATTGGATCAATTCGTCCTGCATAGACAATCAAAGGATGACCATTCAACCCCAAACGGCTCCTCGCAACGCTACTATTAACTGGATGAAATACGGAAATATCTACACCATACGGAACCAATTGTAGTTTGGCATGCACATCTCTATCAATGAGCTCAATTGCGGCCATTTCATCATTACTAGCAGCTAAGACCTTATCAGCATGGCGCATAGTACTTTTCTCTACAAGGTTCCTCAAAGGAGGTTCTACTGCCTCAGCCATTGACTTAATCTTGGCATCTGCCAGAGTGTGGAACTGCGCTACCAAAGGAATTGCCCAAGATTCAGACAGGCCTATACCAATAGAAGCGGAGAGCCAATAATGTATGTGAACCACATCATAAGTAAAATTATTTTCCATCCTGTATAAATCAATTTCAGCTATGAATTTTTCACTTGCATAGTAAATCTCCTCTTTAGTCGATCCACTAGCAGCAGATGCTAAATGTATGACAGTAACATTGCGAGACAATATCACTTCTCTGGGAGATTTACACCCGTGAATACGAGTGAAAATATCCACTTTGATTCCCAAGTCGCCCAACCTTATAGCAGTCTGAAGCAATACTGCATTCATCCCACCAGTATCCCTGTGACCAAGACGAACTTCTGGGCATCCATGAATACTTACCACTGCAATTCTCATAGTTTTAACCGCTTATCCCATTATGTTTTATCAATCAATATTTGATATAAACGAGAATCTTTACCACCCAATCGATATTTATATGCTTCTGCACCCTTCATAAAATCAAAATATTCAAGGCCAAGATCCACCGCATCATTAATAAAAAGTGCTTTCAGGACCAATCCAGCTGATAAAGAATCAGCTCGCACCATATAGCCACTATTATACAACCACCGAATCCCTGCGTAATCAAAACCTAAGACTACTGCTAACGGTGTCCCTTCTATCTCAAGAAACTGTAACCTCAAATAATTTAATTCAGCCATTTCTTTAACTATCGCTCTAAAGAAATGGACTCGATTTTCCGTTAGGAAGTCCTGTTTCCCAATATGGGAAGTTCGCATTAAATCAAGTAAAGCAACGATGTCATCATCCAAAGTTGCCAAATTAGCACTGCGCAATTGATACTGACCAGATTCCTCCATACGACGAATTTTTCTTCTCAGTTCATGCCGATCCTTTTTCCTCAATGACTGTAAAAAACCATCCCATGTTTTTGGCAAAACAATTCCCGGGACGACATCTTCTTCCAAGATTTGCACATTAAAACCTTTCTTTTTAAAAAAGTCAGGGATATATTTGATAGTTGGAGAAGCTTCTGGAATTGACGTGAAATCTAACACATCCCACTCCGCTTCTAGGAGAAAAGATCCGAAAAGTTGATAGTATTTTCCCGTATCCTCTGCACATATTACAAAATCATGATAGTCAAATAAGTCTTCACCACCTATAAAAGAAATGATACCGTCCTTCTTCATCAGTGGGACTCCTGCAATTAAAGAATCTTGATTTTTAACACATATTACCCAAGGTTCAGCCGAACCACGGAACTGCCTCCACCATGTTTTAATCCAACGACTCGTCAGAAAAAGATGAGGACTCTGACTAGTTTCAACTAACTTGTCCCAATCATCGCCTAATTGGTCTATATCATGAAGTAAAGAAATCGATGCCATATCCATCCAATATATAGAAACCTCTAACCCTAGAGTTTCCTCAAAAACACTTGCAATTCAGAGAGGTCATTTATAACCTGAAAAGGCTTGCTACTTTGAATATCACTTTGCTCCACGAGAGAGACATCTTTCAATCCTGTCCCTGTTATAATGCAAACAATGGATTGCTGGGCAGATAATTGTTGATTGTGGATAAGCTTCAATAGTCCTGCAACTCCAGCTGCCGATGAGGGTTCACAAAAAATACCTTCCTGACTTGCCAGCATTTGCCATGCGTCAATGATCTCACGATCTGTAACTTTGGATATTAGTCCATTAGATTCACGAACAGCCATGACCGCCTTCTCCCAGTTAGCTGGATTACCAATTCTAATAGCAGAAGCGATAGTCTTGGGAGACAAAACTCGTTCTTGATCCACGATAGGAGCAGATCCACTAGCCTGAAAACCCATCAATTTTGGTTGTTTAGAGGAAACTGCCTTCAAAGCAAAATCATGAAAACCCCGCCAGTATGCATAAATGTTTCCCCCATTACCTACAGGCAAACACACGTAATCTGGAGCATCACCTAAGTCATCTACTATTTCAAAAGCGGCAGTTTTCTGGCCTTCAATCCTGTCTGTGTTAATTGAATTCACCACTGTTAGCACACTGGAATCTTCTAAAGCTTTGACCATGGCCATCGCATTGTCAAAGCTTCCACTAATTCTTACTACATGAGCGCCGCATATTATTGACTGAGCTAGTTTTGAAATAGGAACATCTGTTGAAGGTATAAGTACCACGGTTTTCAAACCATAACGTCCTCCATATGCCGAAGCAGACGCGCTTGTATTACCAGTAGAGGAACAAATAATCACCTTGGCTTTTTTTTCCAACGCTTTTGCTACGGCAACTACCATTCCCCTGTCCTTAAAGGAACCGGTGGGATTACAGGACTCCAACTTAAAGTAAACGTTCGGAAATCCATATTTTTGATCAAACATTCTTGACCAAACCAACGGAGTATCCCCCTCACCTAGAGAAATCCTAGGTGTATTTGGAGAAATATCTATGAAGTCCTTAAATTTTTCCAGTAATGATTGCATATCTAAATAATCACGTTAGTCACTATGTTCTTCTACTCGGATAAAGCTACTGACACCCTGAACAACCGCCATGGATTTAAGTTCAGAAACTGTATTCCAGACCGATGATTCACGGGCTCGATGAGTAGTAATCACCAACTCAGCCGACTGATTTTCTGTATCTACTCGCTTCTGCAACACTGAGGCAATACTAACATTATTCGAACCAAAAACACCCGCTATCGCAGCCAAAACACCAGGCTTATCTTTAACCCACAGTCGAAAATAGTATTTACTGGTCAAGTTGCTGATTGGTTCTATACTTAATGTATTACTCAAATTCCCATAACCAAGTAAAGTACTCTCAAGTGCTATGCATCTTGAGATCTCTAGTATATCCGATACTACAGCACTACTAGTAGGTAAAGGCCCCGCTCCAGGTCCCTGAAAAATAACTTTCCCAATCAAATCCCCTTGCACTTCAACCGCATTCACTACTCCATCCACTTTGGATAGCGGATCGGTTTCAGCAATTAAAACAGGATGAACCCTAAGAGTTAATAAGGAGTTCTCTTTAGTAGCAATAGCCAACAGTTTAATGGAATATCCCAATTCTTTCGCACACTGAAAATCACGCAGAGAAAGATTCTGAATTCCTTCGCAGTATATCAATGCCACATCTATCTTCGTGCGAAAGGCTAATGCACCCAACACTGCCAATTTGTAGGTTGCATCTATCCCTGAAACGTCATCATTAGGATCGGACTCCGCATATCCGAGACTCTGAGCATCACAGAGTGCATCGCTGTAATCTATTTCACTTAGCGCCATTCGCGACAGGATATAGTTGGTAGTACCATTAATAATTGCCCTTATACTGTGAATATCATTTGCCCTCAAATCACGAACAATTGACCTAACGATAGGTATGCCTCCACCAACGCTAGCTTCAAACAACAAGTTCACGCCTTGTTGTTCTGCCAGCTCCATAAGTTCAATTCCGTTTTTAGCCATTAACTCTTTATTTGCAGTAACCACGTGCTTCCTATTGAGAATAGACTGTTTCACTAAATCGTATGCAGGATCTACTCCTCCCATCACCTCCACCACAACATCAACATTGGACGCTCCTATAACAAGGTCTTCATTGGTAGTTAACATTGAATCTTCTACCGGCCAATCTCTTGGTTTTGCAGTATCCTGCACAAAGATTTTTCGAAGTTTTACAGGATGTTGAACGAGCTGATTAATCGATACCTTCTTTTCGTTAAATGCTTTCAGTACCCCGGAACCAACAACACCACAACCCAGCATCCCAATACCTATCTCTTTGGAATGTTTCACTTTAGTACTATTCTTCATCCTGACTAGAACCAACAATAAGTTCCTCGAGTTGGGGCATAGCATCAAGTAAAAATTCGGATACTTCAGTATTAATCCAACTACTAGACTTTTCAGTAAGCAAAATATTGAAACCAGACTCTATCTGCTTGGTACTAAACCAATCAAAATAAAGGTTCTTACTCACCAAGACCCTCATTTTATCTGAAATCGTTCTTAGTTCCGGACCATCAGTGAGTAAAATGAAGTAAGTAGCATCTCGTCCAGTATAAACATCAGTTATAGTAATCTCTTCAATTGAATTCAATTGGCTATTAAAAAGAACGGTTTCAATCTCTGGAAAAGCTCCTCTGGGAACCCAACCAATCTCGCCATCTTCAGCAGCATGAGTAATATCTTCATTATATTCCCTTGCTACATCCTTGAATTCTTCACCATCCAAAAGTTTTTGCCGAACCTCTTCAACCTTGTTCTTTGTAGAAGCTTTTATCCAATAGGCAAAAACTTCCTCGTTTTCTTGAGGCACCTTATTTGCAAAATAAGTAAACGAATCACCTAAAAGAATTTGGCCGGCTAACACTTCTCTGTAATATTCCTCGTCTATTTTAAGTAATTCCACAAACTCAATAAGAGTTCTCTTAAATTCTTCTTGGAGTTGGGTAAATTCTTCTTCCGTTTTACGTTGTTCAAATTCTGGTATTAGCCTAGATAAAATTTCTTGTTCAACCTGATTATAATCTGCTTTGAGTCCTAATTCGCTGGAATAAAACCGGGTAATAGCAGTTTGAGCCATAGCATTTAAAATATCTCCTGGATTAAAATTTAATCCTTCGAAATTATTATTCAATATAGCTTGAGATGATTGAATTTTCATTTGCTTTTTTACGTCGTCTGCCGTGATTTGGTTCTCGTAAAATTCGGCCACTACCTCTCTTGGTGGAGCTATGTTCGTAAGATAATATCCGATAAAAATCACACCAATAACAATCATCCCAACTGCAGCTGATACAGCAAGAATTAGTCTACGGGTTCTTTGTTCCCTTTCGATCCTTGGAGGAACCGCCGAAGTGGAATCCAGACCAATCAGAGAAGAATAACGCCTTCGCCTTCTAGCAGCCTTAGGCATAGCATTCTTTAAAGTAGACTGCCCCGAGGATGTAACATCTTTCTTATTCTTGGGCATCTCTAAATCTCTAACGTCTTAATGTTACCTGAGCACGCAAGGTAGACGGAATTTTTGGACTCAGCAATCAATATGACTGTAACCTCTCTGAAGCAATTCAAATCAACACGATCGTTTACGACTCGGATGGTTTCTCTTCAACATTCGTTTCTTCAGAAGTCACTACGGGGGTAGCAGCCTCCTCAGCTTCTTCCGTAGCTGGTGCAGAAGCATCAACTGCTGGTTCTTCGGCCTGACTAGCTACTGCTGGCTCTTCGGCCACAACAGGAGCTTCAACTGTCTCCGAATCAGAAACTGGTGCAGAAACCTCAGCTGTTACGGAATCGCTCTCGGGAGTCTTCGGAGCAACATCAACGATTTTTTGTTCTCTTGACAATTGAGATATAAAAACTTTTTCATGTGAGGAATGAAACGGCATTAATGCAACCGCCCGCGCTCTCTTTATTGCACGAGATACCATCCTCTGATGCCGTGCGCAAGTCCCTGTCCTTCGACGAGGCTCCATCCTAGCTCGATCATTGATAAATCGATTCAATAAAGGAATATCTTTATAATCTGCAGAATCAACTTTTCCTTCACAAAACTGGCACACACGCCGCCTTGGAGTATATCTCCCATCTCTTCTTCTATTTGTTCTTCGAAATCCTGTAGTCAAAATAATCCTTCCCTGTTAATTAATATCCTAACACTCTTTAATAATTAAACCAGTCCTCGTTAAAACGGTAAATCATCCGGATCGAGAGCATCAACAGGAAGATCACCCATGTTCTGATCGGGTGTAGCTCTGATTGATTCATCCGGCATAGAGCCTGAATCAGGATTTACTCGATCTAAAAATAATACTCTGGAAGCCACAATCTCATTTCTGTGCCGAACCTGACCGTCATTACCATCCCACTGGTGGCTATGCAATCTGCCTTCTACATACGCCCTTCGACCCTTTGCTAGATACTGATTGCACTGCTCTGCCAGTTGATTCCATGCAACTACTGTAAACCACTCGGTGTCCTGCTTCTTTTCGCCATCAGATCCTGTATACGTCCTACTTGCGGCTATACGATAGGAACAAACCGGACTTCCATTAGGCGTATAACGAAGTTCTGGGTCAGTCCCAATATTGCCAATAACCATTATTTTGTTTAAACCAACCATCTCTCACCAACCCATACTACTGACTTTTCTTTATAATGATATGCCGCATAACGGCCTCAGTTAAATTCAAACTGGAATTTAACTCGGCTGTGGATTCAGGACTCATCTGTAGTTGACTAATAATGTAATTCCCTTGTCGTTTCTTATTTATGGGATACGCTACTTTTCTCAAGCCTTGACGATCCTCTTCAACAACTGAGCCGCCATTATCCTCAATGACTTTCCGAACCCTAACAAGTGTATCCTCGACTCCTGAATCGTCCAATTCAGGATCAAGCACCAAAACTAATTCATAATCTTTGCCTAGTTTCTCTTCCATTTAACCACCCTAACCTAATAACTAAAGAGACTCAAATTCTTCTTGGCCTCAGTCCCGTCATTATACCCTATGTGCGGATTGAGACTCAATCTTAGAAAAGGTATAAAGTAAATTGCGGATTCTATCAGAACGACCCTAATCCTGGTACAGGAAATCCCTTGGTGAGTTTGTGAACTCTATCTCGCGTTTCTTTCTCTGTTTTGTCATCTCCAGATTTCTTTAAAACAGTAACAATTAGATCAGCAATTTCCTTCATTTCATCAAGTCCAAATCCTCGGGTTGTTAACGAAGGGGTACCTAATCGTAATCCGCTGGTAACTCTTGGAGGTTGCGGATCGTATGGGATAGCATTTTTATTCACAGTTATACTAACACGACCTAGAATATCTTCAGCCTCCTGTCCGGTTAAACCCAAGGGTTGTAAATCAACAAGTAACATATGATTGTCAGTCCCTCCAGAAACAATTCTAAGGCCGCCATCTTCCAACCCTGATGCTAAACACTGTGCATTCAGTACAATATTGCGCTGATATTCCTTAAAAGCATCAGTTAAAGCTTCTTTAAAAGCGACTGCTTTAGCAGCAATAACATGCATTAAAGGGCCGCCTTGCATACAGGGAAATACCGCCCTGTCCACCGATTTTGCAAAATCCTGACTAGCCAAAATCATCGCCCCCCGAGGCCCTCTTAAGGTTTTATGAGTTGTGGTCGTCACAACAGAAGCATGCGGTATTGGTGAAGGATGTACACCAGCTGCCACCAATCCTGATATATGGGCAATATCTGCCATTAGTACAGCACCCACCTTATCAGCTATTTTCCCAAATCGCTCGAAATCTATTGTCCTAGGATACGCAGTAAAGCCACAAACTATAACCTTGGGTTTGTGCTCCTCTGCTAAGGCTTCAATTTGTTGATAATCCAATGTCTCAGTTTCTCTATCCACACCATATGAAACAAAATTATAAAGTTTTCCTGAAAAGTTCACTGAGCTACCATGAGTCAAATGACCTCCCTGATCCAAGCTCATACCTAAAACTGTGTCACCAGGATTTAACAGTGCAAAGTATGCAGCCATATTAGCTTGGGACCCTGAATGTGGTTGTACATTTGCGTGATCTGCCCCAAAAAGTTCCTTAGCTCTTTCAATTGCCAAGTTTTCGACCACATCAACATATTCGCAACCACCGTAATATCTTTTACCAGGATAGCCTTCCGCATACTTATTAGTCAGATGCGACCCCATAGCTTCTAAAACAGCTGCACTAGAATAATTCTCAGAAGCAATAAGGACAACATTTCGGCGCTGCCTTTCAGCTTCATTCTTCATCGCAGTAGCTACATCTGGGTCTATATCAAGTAACTTAGTCATAAAAAAATCCCGCATCGTACCGGAGCAATATGCTCGTGGAAATTGAGAGTGGAAGTGTAATAGAGGATATGCTTATTGTCAATAAATCACTGGCTGTTCACTGACTATACGAGTTCTTCATCTACCGAAGTTTTTAGTTCATCGATAATACTATCTTGATGAAGAGGAATACCGCGACGATATGCTGTCTGAGACAGTAAATGAACAATTACCGGAGAGGTCAAAAACAACACTACTACAATAATAATCTCTTTGACTGATCCGGTATTTTCCACAAAACAAAAAAACGTAAAAGAAGCCAACAAAATGCAACCGATACCCAACGTGCTAGAAACCCCCAGCGCATGAATTCTAGAATACACATCCGGGAATCTCATCAGCCCTACTGACCCCAAAAGCATAATACTAGATCCAAGGAGAATCATGATCAATACCAACAAATCAGTCAATTACTTTACCTCGTAACAAGAATTTACAGAGAGAAACTGTTCCTATAAAAAATACCGCGGCAATAATAAGTGCTGGATCAAGGTACATACTAGTACCAAATCGAATACCCAGCAGTACGATTATCCCCAAACCATTTAGAAAAACGTTATCTGCCGCAACTATCCTGTCTGCCACGGTAGGGCCCAACATTAATCTAATGAGCGCCAAAATAGAGGCCACTCCTAGAAACACAATACCTAAAGTAGTAGCTAATTCTATCAACCTGCTTCAATCCTCTTAATAGGCTTCTCCAATGAACCTTTAATCTCATCTTTAAGGTCTACAACAGAATCAATATTGAGACAATGAACGAACAAACATCGAGACTGTTTAGCTATGTAAACAGTATATGTTCCAGGGGTAAGAGTTATCGAATTGGCAAACGCCACAATACTGATATCGTGCTCCAACTCACTCGGTATCGCTATCACTCCAGAACGGAGATGCATCCTATATTTTAAGATTTGTTTTAGTACAGCTAAATTAGCAAGGAAAATTTCCTTGAGCAATAATACCAAAAATACCCAACTAAACAGACATTTTCTAGCACTGATTTTAGTCAGACTAGTCGGAAAAACTAATCGGCCTAAACAAAAATGCAGCAGACACAAAAGTACTCCGCCTACAACAATATTTTGTGGGCTTATTTGATTTTGATATAAACACCACAGGATGCCGCCAAAGACAAACATAAGGGCAGTAATTCGCATCATCAGCCTGCACCACCAGTAAATGATAATTGAGACGCACTCAAACCAGCTTGCCTAACTGCATCAATGTACTGTAACGGATCCATCAATTGCTGTGCGGTCACGTAAGCATAATCATATAACAAAGCAGGCCAAAGCCCCATGATCAAGGTCACAGCAACTAGTAATACAGTGGGAGGAAACAAAAGTTTTACCGGTAAGCCTTCCGCTACCTGTGGTGTACGCCAATAAGCATTTTGCCAAATCTTCATCATTGAATACAAAGTGAAAAAGCTAGTTGCCAGAGCTGTCGCAACTGCAATCCAATCCAATAACCCACCTGATTCTAACCCCGCTTTAACCAGTAGTAGTTTCCCCCAGAAACCGCTAAACGGAGGAACACCCGCCAAAGCTAAAGCTGCAACCAAAAACAAAAAAGCTGCAAATGGAGATTTTTTCAACAATCCTCCCATAGAATAAATATCAAGTGTTCTTGTTAAACGTTCAGCAATACCACTGCTTAAAAACAAGGATGCTTTCACAAGGATATTGTTCATCACATAAAAAACAGTCCCAGCGATGCCGGCTACCGAGTACAGTCCCACCCCCATAATCATATAACCAACCTGGCTACTAATGTGCCAAGTGAGAATTGTCCTATACTCATGTTGCGCCGCAGCACCTAAAACACCAAAGAACATAGTCAGACAGGCTACAATTAATATGATGTTATGAGTAAAAGAGACATCTTGAACAAAGATAAGGGTAAAAACACGAAGTATCCCGTACACTCCAATTTTTGTGAGCATACCTCCAAGATATGCGGACAAGCCAGCTGGCACTACGGTATAAGTACCTGGCATCCAAAACCACAAGCCAAAAACTGCTGCTTTTAAACCAAATACAATCAAGAAAACCAAAGATAATAGAGTTATCACACTATTCGATCCAACTGCATCAACTTTCTGGGCAATATCTGCCATGTTTAATGTACCAACAACACCGTAAAGTAAACCTACTACCCCTACAAGTAATGTAGATCCAATCAAATTTATCGTCACATATTTAACAGTTGCCTCCAATTGACCAGCCGTTCCACCCAGTGCCACAAGTCCATAAGACGATATCAACATGACTTCAAAGAAGACGAACAGGTTAAAAATGTCTCCTGTAAGGAAAATCCCATTAACTCCCACTAAAAGAAACTGGAAAAGTGAATGGAAGAACGATCTCTCACGCAAAGCATCAAGACTGGCTATAGAATATGTGAGTGAAGCTAGCGCCACCATCATGGCAATACAAAGCAAACCAGAGCTCCATAAATCTGCCACAAGCGTAATACCAAAGGGAGGAAGCCAATCACCGTATTTGTATACAACTATCCCGTCCTGCCAAACATTAATGAAAAGTACGATGGTTAACACCAGTACCCCGAAGACGGAAGCCGTATTCAAAACACGTTGAAGCCGTAGAGATGGGATGAATATTAATAAGACCCCTGTCAGCAATGGAATCAGGATAGGAAGGACTGCTAGTTGACTCACCCTTTTAGCCTCCTTAACACATCCAAATCATCGGTTCCGAATTTCCTTTGTGCTCTATAACCCACTACCAAAATAAATGCAGTTACACCAAAACTGATCACTATTGCAGTAAGAATCAAAGCCTGCACTAAGGGGTCTGCCATAGTTTCAATTTGGCTAATATTTGGCGCTTTTTCTATTACAGGAATTGAAGAGATCCTGTCTTCCGAAAAGACTGATGGTTTCCTTAGTTCACCCATTGTGAACAATAGCAAATTTACTCCATGACTCATTAATCCCAAACCTATAATTAAGCGTAAAATACTCCTTTGCAAAACGAGGTAGGTCCCGCATGCAAAAAGCAAACCAATAGCAACAGGCATTAATAACGCCACTTTAGTCCTCTCCTTCTATTGATTGACCCAACGTATCAATAATAACTAAAAGCACTCCAAAAACGGTTATAAAAATCCCAAAATCAAAAATAGCAGCCGAAGCCAGCTCAACATGTCCAAAGAAAAAGATATTGAATTCACGAAAATCACTTGTAAGGAAAGGTAATCCGTAGAAAAAAGCCGCTATACCCGTAATAATTGCAACCAGTAATCCGATCGCCACAACATGATAGCCTTTTACACCAAAACACTTTTTTGCAAATTCTCGAGAGATCCCAATATACAAAACAGCCATAATGAGACCAAGTATTACCCCGGCAATAAACCCACCTCCAATTTGCTGATGTCCTCTAGCAAGAAGATACATGGTGTATAGTAAAAAGATGGGGAATATTGCCCTGGAAACCACTCTTAGTATTAACATATTTCATCCTCTTTCTTGGACAATTTATGAACGCTAAATAGGGCAATAGCTGCTACTGCAACTACTGTTATTTCACCCAATGTATCGAATCCTCTGAAGTCCACTATAATTACGTTAACTACATTATGTCCCCCTGCTTGAGCAATTGACTCCATTAAGAAGTAAGGAGATATAGAAGGAAACAGTGCACTAAATGTGACTATCCACATCAGCAGAGTTACAACACCCCCCACACATGCGGAGAGTACTATATCCCTCATCTTCTTACTCAAAGCAAACGATACTTTAGAAAAAGGCAGCCCATGCACAAATACAAGTACGAACAATACCAGGGACATCGCTTCAATAAGAAGCTGAGTTAATGCTAAATCTGGGGCACTGTAAATGATCCAGACACCTGTTACTAAACCACCGACCACTCCGAATGCGATTACTGCCGAAAGACGATCCCTAGCGCAAGCGGTAACCACAGTCGCTAGACATAGGAGAAGCACCAATCCAATTTCATATGGTTCCATCTCATACGACTGATCAAACGTTAACACCTGCCATAATTCCTTCGCGATCACAGTGTAACCAACCAATCCTATCAGGACGATACTTACTCCCATCACATAATGACGAAGGTAGCCAGATTGAACTACAAGGTAAACTTTGGATAATCCATGGATCATTATTGGATAGTAAATACGATCGTA
This sequence comes from uncultured Dehalococcoidia bacterium, assembly GCA_913047625.1. Lineage (GTDB taxonomy): Bacteria > Chloroflexota > Dehalococcoidia > Lucifugimonadales > CAJWUJ01 > CAJWUJ01. Next base: position 59,312 of record CAJWUJ010000006.1, read on the forward strand.
AATTATATCCGAGACAGTAGCTGGTGCTTCACGGATTACACGGAGCCGATAGCGTAATGTACCGTAAATCAAAAATCCTGTGGTCAGTATACACACACTAAGAATCAAAGGAAGTGTCACTCCATGCCACAGTGACACTTTTTCCGCAACATAATGAATACTCTCGTACTGGTTAGGGACAAGCATCAGACTAGCAGGTTCAATTAACCCACGAACAAATGGTTGCGAATATATTCCAACTATAACGACAAATACGGTGGGGACTGCTACGAACGCAATCATACCAAACGGAATTTTATGCAAAGGTCCCAAAGACTCTGGTTTAGGACCAAGGAAAATCCCATGGAAAATGCGCATTGAATAAACAACGGTTAATACTGAACCACCAACTGCAAAAATAATTACAAAATAATTGAATACGCCACTGCCAGACTCAAGATCTGTCGCTGCATGTAGAAATAGTTCTTTACTAAGAAAACCGTTGAACGGAGGTAGTCCAGCCATGGAGAGAGCAGCGCATCCAGTAAGCAAAGCAAGTACTGGTGCTGCTCTAGCCAAGCCACCTAATTTATTCATAACCCTTGTACCAGTTAAATGATCTATCACACCAGCCAACAAAAATAAGGCACCTTTAAAGAGTGAGTGATTGAACACATGGAACACAGCAGCGAATAGAGCAAGGGGAGTACTCATACCAATTAAAGCAACGATTAATCCAAGCTGACTAACAGTAGAATAAGCGAGTAATTTCTTTATATCGAATTGCCTAACCCCATGATACGCTCCATAACACATAGTAATAATTCCAACCGTTGTGACTAAGTAAATCCATAAGGAAGTGCCTCCAAGAACCGGGAACATTCTAAGCATAAGAAAAATACCTGCTTTTACCATTGCAGCAGAGTGCAGATACGCACTCACTGGTGTTGGAGCTACCATTGCAGTAGGTAGCCAGTTCTGAAATGGGAATTGGGCAGACTTTGTAAATGCTCCCAATAAGATAAGAACTGTAATTACCCAATAATAGGAATGCTCCTTGATATCAGAGGCATGTTCTAACAAATCGGAGAATTCAAATGTGCCCGTAACCACGTATAAAAGAACGAAGCCTCCCAACATAGCTAAACCACCAAATACCGTAATATATAGGGCCTTGGAGGCACAGTATCTACTCTCATTTTCCGTATCCCAGTAACCAACCAACATAAAACTAGTAAAGGTTGTCGCTTCCCAGAAAAGAAAAAGTAAGATGAGATTATCCGAAAGAACAATGCCAAGCATAGATGCCATGAACAAGAGCATCAATACGTGAAATCTCCCTAAATTTTCATCTGACGACAGATAGTAATTGGAGTACCCGAGTACCACTGTTCCCACACATGCAATTAATAGACAAAAGATTAAACCTAAGCCATCTACATAGAGTGATACATTGATATTCAGTTCCGGAAGCCACGCCCAGGACATCTGGGAGACTGCGCCATGAATAGTATCTAAATTGGCTAGCTGTAGAATAACAATGAGGGAAGCAAGTGCAGCAACAGCAGTCGACCACCAGCCTACCCATCTACCAAAGTATCGATAAACAGGTGCTACGGTACACGCTCCTAATACCGGCACTAAAATAGCTAGCAAAGGGTATGACACTTCTCATCTCCTACTCTTAAATCTAGTCCATTAACGAATTGGTTTATTGCTAATACGCTACCTTGTCTACTGCAATATGGCAAGATTAGGCATATACTCTATACAAACCTTGCTTATATTTCTACATCAGACACAATGATCAAAGTCGTTTTTTTTGATATATACGGAACTCTAGTGAGATTTGATCCTCCTGTGGAAGTCTTACAGCAACAAGCATGTAAGGCACTGGGGCTACATGTAACCACGGAAAGCATTAGAAAAGGCTATCAACTGGCAGACGCGTTCATGGCCAAACAAAATGCCAATTTACCTTTGACTAATTTATCTGCCTCAAAGAAAGCTGAGTTTTTTATCGAATACCAAAAGTTGATCTTACAAGGTGCAGGGGTCTCTGTTAGCAATGATGTAACATCAAAAATCTGGGAATTAGCGTCTAATACACCTAAGCAGCTGACTTTATATGAAGACGTTTTACCAACCTTTGAAAAACTCAGAGGATTAGGAATACAACTTGGGACGATCTCAAATATTAGTACAAACCTTAATCAAACCCTTGAAAAAACCAACTTAAAGAGCCAAATAGACTACTGGTTAATTAGCAGTGAAACTGGTATGACCAAACCTGATCCACGTATTTTTGAACTGGCTTTACAGAGAGCAAATATTAAACCCCATCAAGCAATACACGTAGGGGATCAATACTTGTCAGATGTCATGGGAGCAGTTAGAGTGGGCATCAGACCTGTCTTATTGGATAGACATGACCTCTTGCCTAAACCGTCAGAATGCTCCAAAATACTCTCTATCAAGGAATTAATAGATCTTCTGTAACTCTAAATTTTATAGATATGGCTTATCAAATTTACTTTTCTAATCCAAATGAATTTCTTCGTAACCTAATAATAGCTATTCTCCGTATCAAAAAACACTCTAAAACTATTACAGAGAATGAAACACAACTACTTGTAGCTAGTGGAATAGATGAATTATCCGAATCGAACAATGCTGGCGAAGAATTAAATTCCAAACCGAGCCGAAAGACTCCGACAAAAAACAGGAAAACTGATACAGAAGGCTCAATCGCCCCTGAATCTGAATGATTCGTTGGAAAGATACCAATTCTGATATCTTTCCATGATCGGTCACAACTTACTCAAATATCCAGAGAACAACTAATTCAGATCCCCTATCATCATGGCTATTTTCTTGTTGAAAGACTTGACCTCGCCAACCACTTTTAGCAATACTTGATCCCATTCATCCCCAAGGCGCTTGAGACTCAGGTAAATTCTCCTATCTCCAATTTCCACATCTAGCGCCAGTATTTTCTTCAATGCTTCCCGGCCTCCTCCTAAACTTTCCACCAATTCAATAACAATAGATTCTCCTCTTCTAACAAGACTCACAATACCACTATTGCTACACTCAACCTTCAATCTCATCGTATACAAAAGACCTTCCACCTCGGGTGTTAACCGACCAAAACGATCTACTAATTCAGATTCCAAACTATCGATTTGCTGACGATCTGTAATCAAGCAAATTCTGTTGTAAAGCTCCAACCGAGTGCTCAAATCCGAAATGTAAGCGCTAGGAATAAAGGCGCTCATTCCTAGCGCTATCCGTATCCTGTCATCAGGAGCAGCCTCTTCTAGATTTACATCAGGCGTTTCCTTTAATTTCTTAACTTCATCAGCAATAAGCCTAGTATATAAATCAAACCCAATAGCATGTACATGCCCACTCTGTTCTGCTCCAAGAATATTTCCAGCTCCTCGTATTTCTAGATCTCTCATCGCTACAAAGAATCCCGATCCAAGATCGGATGCATCCAATATAGTCTGCAACCTCCTGCGGCTATTCGTTGTTATACTACTCGCGTGAGGTAGCATAAAATAAGCATACCCCCTTGTTACACCGCGCCCAACTCTTCCTCTTAACTGGTAAAGTTGCCCGAGACCCAGCCGATCAGCGTTATCCACTATGAGTGTATTCGCATTATCAACATGTAAACCAGATTCTATAATCGTTGTACACAGAAGAACATCAATTTCCCCCTTCCTGAAAATATCGACAACTCGCGAGAGTTCAGTCTCATCCAATCTTCCGTGAGCTATTCCTATCCTACAGTCTGGCAAAAGGTCGTCCAAAAATTGGTACACTTTTCCGATGTCAGCCACTCGGTTATGCAAGTAAAAAACCTGGCCTCCCCTATTTATTTCCTTCATGATAGCTTCCTTTACTAGGGACTCAGCAAATTCCACAACATAAGTTTTAACCGATAATCTGTCCTCCGGAGGGGTTTCCATCTTTGATATATCCCGAATACCTGCTAGGGAAATATAGAGAGTCCTGGGTATAGGAGTAGCCGTCATTGTTAAAACATCAACCTTACTTCGCATTTTTTTAAACCGATCCTTGTGTGCTACACCAAATCTCTGTTCCTCATCTATAATTACCAAACCAAGATCTTTAAAAGTAACATCATTCTGTAATAAGCGATGAGTGCCTATAACAATATCTACAGATCCGTACTCTAAACCCTTTAGTAATGTCTTCTGTTCTTCCTTGGAACGAAGTCTACTTAAAACATCGATGTTGACGGGAAATGGCATGAGCCTATCAGAAAATGTTTGCTGATGCTGTTCCGCTAATACTGTAGTTGGCACCAAAATCGCTACCTGTTTGCCATCAACAACAGCCTTAAATGCAGCTCGCAAGGCTACTTCTGTTTTACCGTAACCTACGTCACCGCAAATCAATCGATCCATGGGTTTGGAACTTTCCATATCTTTCTTGACCGCATCGATTGCATCGAGTTGATCAGTCGTCTCCAAATACGGGAACCCATCTTCCAATTGGCCTTGCCACGGCCCATCGGCTGTAAAAGCATGTCCAGTTACGGTGTCTCGCTTACTGTATATAGCCAAAAGTTCCTGTGCCAAATTCTGTGCAGACTCCTTGGCTCTGGCTTTGGTTTTCTCCCATTCTCCAGACCCCAATCTAGCAAGACGAGGGACAGTACCATCTCGAGAGGAATAGTAGGTGATTCTATCAACCTGATCCACAGGAACGTATACTTTGTCGGAATTAGCGTATTCCAGAATTATATACTCTGCACGTTTATCATCCGAGGTATCAATGAACTTCGTACCGAAGAAACGACCAATACCATGTTCGATATGAACCACAAAACAACCTGCAATTAACTCACTAACCTTTACTCTTCTGGCTTTCCCTTTAATTTCTCGTCCTTTCTTAAGAAACTTGCTGGCACCAAATATCTCTGTATCCGTCAGTACTGTGATAAAACAGTTATCACCTGAATATTTCCATCCCTGAGCCATTGGAATAGGAGAAATAGAAACTCTATCTTCGTAAGCAGTGCCCAATACGTCTTCAACAAAACCAGAAACAATATCATTATCGCCAAGAATTTGTTGGACTCTTTTTGGATAAGCTGTGGAAATAAAAATGGTATGATCAGGAGTGTTTCCACCTGACACTTGGCTAAGCCAATCACCCCCTTCGTACTTAGACGTTACAGGCGTGGAAGTAAACGGTAGCAGATTAGAAATCGTATTAACTAAGGGGTCTCTTAAATTAATCTCAAAAAGAAACTTCTTCGAAGAAATGTTGAGTGCATGCCAACTAACATAGGGAGTGGGAAAGTGCTTAGCCCAGTCACTGCCATCTTCGTTACGATTTTTATACGATCGATATCGTTCACCAATATCCTGTGCCTTCGATAGAAGTTCTTCATGATCAGCAAATACGATTACGTCATTTGAAAAGTAATCCAAGAGAGTAGCAAAGCAGAAAAAACCGCTATAAAGTAGTCTATCGCCAGTGTAATTACCATCCGTGATTTCAAATAACTTTGCCTTGATCTCATTTTCTACTTCACTATCAAATTGGGAAAAGCCAATTTCATCGAGCAAGGCTGAAACATCAACTGGATCGATTGAACTAGCGAGTACTTCCTCAGCTGGACCTATGAGCACCTCGTGCTGCAAAGCGCTGGTGGATTTTTGAGTGACCGGGTCAAACTCACGAATTGTTTCTATTCTATTCCCCCAGAATTCGATGCGTAACGGTAGTCCGTATTCGGGTGGAAACACATCAATTATGGACCCCCTCACCGCTATGCTACCAGGTGTGTCGGAGATACTTTCAAACTGATATCCAGCAGATATCAACTTCTTAGCAAGAACAGTAATATCTTCTAGCATACCCACGCTTAAACGTTGGTGGAATTCCAAATAAGTCTTATGATCAATCGTCTTTTGGAGAATAGATTGAACAGAGGCGATAAATATCGCTGGCTTATCCTGTTTCAAAGACATGAGTCCAGAAATAGCTTTCAATCTCAAGTGTTTTGACCGAACATCTGTTGTCGCACGATCAAACGAGGAACTATCATGTTCGGGAAACAGATAAACGGGACAATCAGGTCCTGCAAAAACTTGAAGTGAATCAAAAAGCCTAGCAACGTCTTCGGATGTTGGAGATATGACCAGAACTTTCTTTCGCAAAGATCTCCCGATCAAAGATAATAAGACACCTTCAACCCCATCAATGACTGTTAGATCTAAACGATGGTTTTCAGTTAAAAGAGATTTGATATGAAGAAATTCTTTTGACCTTTGGATTAAATGAAGTAAATTTGGCACAGTTATGGAAACCTCATAAAAAATAGTATGAGTTGATGCAACTCATCTAACCAGCCAAAACAGAACACGACGATACTGGATTTTTCATTGGATGCTCACGGTTTGTTCCTGTCACTTACCCAAGATATAATACCCCTAGAATCAAAAACTTACACCCTAGCGTCAAGCAAATTTTCAAAGAATAGCTTTAATTAATAACTGCATGTCTTAAAATATACTTTTTCAATTCAATCCCATTGGCGAATACAATATGAACAATTATCGCAGAGTAGTAGTAAAGGCTGGAACAAATGTACTTACCAGCAAAACACAACGCCTCGACCAAAAGGTAATAGCCAGACTGGTCGAGCAGTTGGCATTGCTTCACAAAGAAGGAATAGAGGTCCTTCTGGTGACTTCAGGTGCAATCGCAATCGGTAGACAGATTTTAGACTATAACCTTAGTTCAAGAGACGTGCCTTCAAGGCAAGTCCTCGCTTCGATTGGTCAAAGCCACCTTATGCACATTTATCAAGAATGTTTTAGCAAATACGATTTACGAGTGGCCCAAGCCTTGATAACCAAAGAAGATATAAGTCATCGCCAAGGGTATCTAAACATCAGAAACACTTTGAATACTCTCCTAGAGAAAAGAATAATCCCCATAATCAACGAAAATGATGTTGTAGAAATATCGGAAATTCAAGAGAACATAATTGGAGACAACGACTCCTTGTCCGCACTGGTAACAAACCTAGTAGACGCAGATTTACTCATTATGTTAACTGACACCGATGGACTTTATACAGCAGATCCCAAACAAAATAAAGCAGCGCAACTCATCAACAAGGTTTCTGTTTTCGACGAAGAAATCAATAAACTGGCTAGCACCGAACCGAACCCTATGGGACGGGGAGGAATTGCAGCCAAAATAGCAGCTGCCAAGCTTGTTACCTCTTCTGGTAGCACTGCCGTAATCGCACCTGGCTTAACCCCCAATGTCTTGATGAAAATAATCCAAGGAGCAAAAATTGGTACAATTTTCTTACCAGCTGGGTCACGACTAGAAAGCAGACAGCGCTGGTTGATAAGCAAAATGTCTGCCTCAAAATCAATTTCTATCGATCCGGGAGCATTAAAGGCACTCAAGACTAAAACCGGTAGTCTCCTACCTGCTGGAGTGACGAAAGTGACTGGTTCATTTGATAGAGGAACTATAATAGGCATTAAAGACGATACAAATAATACAGTGGGATGCGGCATAGCTAATTATTCTTCCCGAGACCTTAAATCCATTATGGGGCTCCACTCTCGCTCCATCATGGAACAAATCGGTCACAGTTTTGGGGAGGAATCAATACACCGAAATAATATGGTGGTGTTTTGATGAAGGAGTCAGCAATGAAACAAGAAAACACATCTTATGACCAGCTGTCTACCCAATGCCAAAAAGTCAAGGATTCTACTGGGTTTCTTAGGGTTCTCTCTTCTGAACAAAAAAATTTGGGACTAAAGGAAATAGCGAAACAGCTGCTAGTTTCCCAAGATGAAATTTTACAAGCAAATAAAATAGATCTCGAACAAGCTCACTCAAAACAATTAACCGAATCCCAGCTAGCTCGACTACGACTCGACCAAGACCGCTTGCGTTCCATGGCACATGACGTATCGACTCTGGCTGACCTTCCCGATCCGATAGGTGAAACAATAGAGGAAAAAATATTATCCAACGGCTTAAATGTTCGCCGTGTGAGAGTTCCGCTTGGTGTAGTCGGTGTAATATATGAAAGCAGACCTAATGTCACTGTAGACATTGCATCACTATGCTTAAAGTCAAGTAATGGCGTGTTAATGCGAGGGGGATCGGAGGCCCTAAACTCTAATAGAGCCTTAGTCAGAATAATTCATAAAGCAGTTGAAAGTTGTGGTATCACAAAACAATTCCTACAATTCATCGACTCCACTGAACGAAACATCATTAAAGAAATTATTAATATGGACAGCTACTTAGATTTAATTATTCCTAGAGGAGGATCTGATCTTATTCACTTTGTTAAAGAGCACTCCTCTATACCTGCAATTACAGGGGGAATCGGAGTCTGTCACACCTATATCGATAAAGACGCTGACGTAGATAAAGCAGTTGCAATAGCGCATAATGCAAAAATAAGTAATCCTTCTGTTTGTAATGCTTTGGATACACTACTTATCCATACCGACGTCAGTGATGTCATACTGCCTAAAATTGCTCAGTCGCTCGTTGAGGCCGGTGTAGAATTGCGCTGCGACCCAAAGTCGCTAGCTATTCTTTGTTCTCAAAATTTACTTTGTAAACCTGCCCAAGATAGTGACTGGGGAAATGAATTCTTATCTCTGATTGCATCAATCAGAGTTGTAGATTCTCTAGAGGAAGCTCTATGGCATATATCACACTACGGATCTGGACATTCAGAAGCTATTGTTACAGAAAATCAGAATTCCAAGCAACAATTCCTGAACGAAGTAGATGCGGCTGCAGTGTTTGCTAATACAAGCACGCGTTTCACTGACGGAAGTGCATTGGGATTAGGTTCAGAGGTAGCTATTAGTACCAGCAAACTTCATGCCCGAGGTCCTATGGGCATGAGGGAACTAACATCATATAAATGGATTATTCAGGGAGATGGACAAATTAGAACTTAAATCAGAGCAATAGGTAAGCGAAAGCTAAACAAGATAGCACCAAGTCACAACCACCTTGCCTAGCACTGCTTAAATTATTACAATCTTTCTCGTTAAACTATTTTTTGAACGGAGTATATACAACTTATGCCGCTATACGATTACCAGTGCAACAAATGCTCTGAAATATTTGAAATAAAGAAATCAATACACGACGATAGTGGCGTATCGTGCAAGTCCTGTGGCGCTACGGCCAAACAAATATTCGTTCCTGCAACGGTCTATCACAAGGGAAAGAAATCAGAGAAATTAAAAGAGTATTCAGAGAAGAACCCGCGTGCAAAAATGTATACGCAGATGGCAGATAGAGCCATCAATCACGTGATGAAAAACATAGGGAAAAAATAGGCTAGAAGCAAGACCCTAAGTGATCCAATATGCCCTATGTAAAAGCTTCTAGACTTATAAAAGCAAACCGACTTCTAATATGGAAGTTGGTATCAAATTTTGAGCATTACGACACTATCCACCCTGAAACCAAGCAAGTAACTTACACTAATATTTCCACAGATAAGGTGATCCTCGAGGTTACTGACTTATCGAATAGACGTTGGAAAGAAGAAATTATCGACTGGAAAGAACAGCACCAATACACCCTTGCTGTTGATGTAAAGTCCTATCCATATCCTCTGAACAAGCATCTTACCACCATAGAAATCAATGATAACGAACAAGGATCTATGCTGACAGTTAGGATTGACTATTTAGTAAAATACGGATCTTTCGGCAAACTACTAGATAAGATTTCAATAAAACATGCTCTGGGTAAATTAACTGGACAAATGCTCGATAATATAGAACGGTTAGTTTCTGCAGAGACATTACAAAACCTCTAGACCTTTTGAAGACTGTACAAACCTACTAGTAATTTACTCTCCTAGAATTTTCTCTATTAAAGGTGCACCTGGAACAAAGCTTCCAAGGAAATTAAATTCTCTGTTCTACTTTACCCAGATATACTTACCGTTTTCTTTAGATACGCACATAGGATAATACCTACGCCCCCTATTACGGCTGCAATCAAAAAAGATAATTTATAACTATGACTGATATCAAAGAGGACGCCAGCTATCACAGGGCCCAAAATACACCCGACACCATAAGATACACCCAAAATCCCTGCAATTGTTGAAAAATACTCCATTCCAAATATCTTCCCACTCGCAAAGGTAGGAAGGAAAATACATCCCCCGTACCCCGTACCGAAGAGAGCTGAAAAAGCAATGTACATCCATAACTCGTCAGAGGTATTAATAGTTATTAGTAAGATGCATTGCAATAGAAGCAGTCCAATATAGACAGGATATGGCCCAAATTTATCCGTGAAGTAACCACCTCCTATCTTTCCCAGAATACTGAAACTACCTAAAGTAATCATGAGCTGAGCCGCCGTACTAGATTCAATCCCCACATCAATCGCTCTAGGAATGAGGTGAACCCAGCACATCTGAGCTAAAGACATTGCTGACACACTCATACCTGCTAGAAGCCAAAACTTTTTATCCTTCAGCATCAGTTTAATAGAAAAGGATGTCCCCTCATTCAATTGGTTAGTTGTAGACACACCAGATCGGCTAGGTTGGGAGACCGTTAATCCCTCTCTAGTCAACAATGCCTTAGACGGTTGTTTTATACATACAGTGGAAACCAACGTCATCAAACCCATAACAATCCCTAATACAAAAAATGCATGATGCCAGTCTTGTTGAACAATCAATCGATCAGCAAAAGGAGGAATCACTGCAGTAGCCGCTCCAACCCCTGCGCTACTGATCCCTAATGCTAATGCCTGAGATCCAGGAGAAAACCATCGCATTAAGGTACCGGCACACGAAGGGAATACACCAGCCATTCCAAACCCACCCAAAAAACAATAAGCTAAAATGAAAATTGGAACAGAATATGCATAGGATCCCAATATCAAGCCTAAAGATAAACAACAGCCTGTCGAAAACACCACAAGCCGTACTGGTAATTTATCAGCTAACCAACCCCAAAAGGCTCCCGCAGAAAAAGAGAGGACCAAAAAAATAGAAAACAGGGCAGACATTATTCCACTTGATAGGTTTAGTTCTTCCGATATAGGTCCAAAATACACACCGTGAGTAGATTGAGTCATACCCCAAGCACAACCGTTAAAGCAAAAAAATACGGCCACTACCAGCCATCTATATCCTAGACCTTTAGTCATATCCCTTTTTTAGAGGCAACTATAATGGTGTTGCCATTATAGTCCAAAGGGCATTTATATTTGACAAAAAAGGATGCAGTATCTGCAAAATCAGGATCAATATTCAAAAGTTCGTGAACAATCCCGAATTCTTCCAATGCCGAAACTACATTCTTATGCAAACGGAACACCCCAAAAAGATAAGGCGGACTTTGGTAGCGGGGGCAGGACTCGAACCTGCGACCTTTGGGTTATGAGCCCAACGAGC
>CAJWUJ010000007.1 GCA_913047625.1 uncultured Dehalococcoidia bacterium
CAGAGTCAATAGTTAGATAGTCAGGTCGTTTTCCACCGATATAATCTTTTGGCATTTATGAGCTCCCCCTTGCGAATAGTTACATTCGCGCACAGTTTACCTAAATTCTGTGGCTTGATCAACAGTTCGTATATCTACCTTTTTTCAGTGACTCTATTGTGTCTTTAGTACTTACGGTTTCTTTGTCGGTTTACTATACAAATATAGAAACTTCCATGCTAAGATGCCTCTCAAATACTATAATGTAAATCAAGCAGTATTTTTCCTTAATGCGCTAGGAGGATTTGAAGATGAGTATTCTTTCCGATCCAGTTAGACTGGAAGTGTTGAAAAATACCTTTGAGGGTATAGGTGATGGGATGGCGATTACGCTAGTACGTACATCTCGATCCTCTGTAGTACGTACAGGACATGATTTTTCAACAGCTATTCTTACGCCAACTGCTGAGTTGGTAGGGCAGGGGATGTGCAGTCCGATTCATTTAGGTGGTATGGGTGTTGCATTGGAGTCTTGTTTGGACTATTACGACAATAGAATTTATCCCGAAGATATTTTTGTCAATAACGATCCCTATGAAGGGGGGAGCCATCTACCGGATATTTTTCTCTACAAACCTGTTTTTGTAGGGGATCGGGTCGTTGCTTGGTTATGTGCCATGTCGCATCATACAGATGTGGGAGGTCGAGTACCCGGTGGTAATGCGTGTGATAGTACAGAAATTTATCAAGAAGGAATTAGGATTCCTCCGCTGAAACTATATGAACGAGGTAAGATAAATGAGTCGTTATTTCGAATAATAGAGAAAGCTGTTCGTGTCCCAGATAAGGTACTAGGAGACCTTCAGGGACAACTAGCTGCTTTGGTTTACGGTGAAAATGAATATAGAAAACTTATAGAGCGCTACGGAGTAGAGGATCTGTTGGTGTACCAGGATGAGTTACTGGACTATACCGAACAAGTAACTCGGCAAGGAATTAGAATGTTGCCTGATGGCAAGTGGAGTTTTGAAGATTTTATTGACGATGATGGGATTACTGATGAATTAATTACCATACATGTTACCGTGACCAAGGAAGATGACCGGTTAGATGTTGACTTCGAAGGTACATCGAGACAGTGTAAAGGTGCTATACAGCCTGTATTCGCGACTTCTAAAGCTGTGGTATATGGAGTTATGAAGTGTGTGCTGGGTGCCATGGGAGTGAATATCCCCAACACCGGAGGATATTTCCGTCCTGTGACTATTAGTGCTCCTGAGGGTACTTTCATTAATCCGCTTCTTCCAGCACCTGTAGCTGCTCGAGCTCTGGGTTTGTATAGGGCTTCCCAAGCAGTTTATGGTGCTTTTGCTCAGATGGTGCCTGACAAAGTTATGGCTTGTACCGGAGGTTGTGATCTTGGTGTAGGCCTTGCCGGTTATGATAAAAGTAAAACTCCTTGGAAAGCATGGGTGCAGTTGGAATTTGCCAATGAGCAAGGAGTTGGCGGTTTCTCAAATAGAGATGGTTTGGATGCACAAACGATGGGTGGCACCCAAAATATGTCAAACATTCCCATAGAACAGTTGGAAGCAGAACAACCTGTAAAAGTCAACGAGTATGCGTTTCTTTCGGATAGTGAAGGATCTGGAAAATTCCGTGGCGCTATGGGTATGGTTCGTGAATGGGAATGTTTGATGGACGAAACACTTATTCAGGTTAGGGCTGATCGTATGAAGAACCCCCCTTATGGGTTACACGGTGGTAAAGCCTCACTGCCCACAAAAATCATGGTTAAATCTGCTGGTAAGGAAGAGCAATGGCCGTCAAAGTTTATTACATCACTGAACAAAGGGGACGTTTTGCGCATTGAATGGCCAGGAGGAGGAGGATGGGGTAATCCCTTGGAAAGGTCACCGCAACTAGTTCTTGCAGATGTGGTTGCAGAGAAGATTTCTATTGAAAAAGCTCAAACTACTTACGGGGTAGTAATTGATCAAGATACCCGAACGGTTAACGCGCAAAAAACCACGACTCTGCGGGATAGAATGAACTGAGAGAATGTTTTTCGTCTGTGTACTTAGTATTGGATTACTTTCCTTGCTTGGAAGGCCAGAACCTACGGTATAGGCTCTTTAAATCCTGATCCCCCTAGAATGAATAAAATATTTTCATCTGAAGGGATTATCTTATTCTCGATCATTCGCGCTGCTCCAGCAAGGGCAACGCTGGTTGTTGCTTCGACAAAAAGTCCCTCAAGGATATTCAAGCGTTGTTGCCAGTCGAGAGTTTCTTCATCAGGTACTGCAATGAAATGTCCCCCTGATTGCTTACACGCTTTTACAGCTTCTTCTAGTCTGGGAGGTGCTGGGATACGAATCCCAACGGCAATTGTGTAGTTATTATCGTCATGTTGCCACTTCTTTTCATGGAATGCTGCAACCATTGGTTGAAATGCCGTGGATTGCACTCCGTGGAGCTTCGGTATGCTTGCAATTCGTCCGATTGATTTCATTTCATTAAAACCCCACCACAGACCTAAAAGTTGAGATCCATTGCCGACCGTCATGACTATATTTTCAGGCAAAGAATCCATTTGTTCTACTATTTCATAAGCCATAGTTTTATTTCCCTCTATAAAGTAGGGGTTCAAGTGATATGTTAAATCTAAGATGCCTGTTTCCTTGCAGTATAAGGTCATTGCTTTTCTGGCTTTTTCTTTATTACCTTCAATCCAGTGCATGTGAGCCCCGGTTCCTTCAATTACTTTGACCTTCGAGCTATCTTTTTCATAGATACTGGTAAAGCCGTCCATGGTGATCCCTGCACGCACACAGTATGATGCTAGAGAGTGTCCAGTATTCCCTGCCCCTATTTCTGCTAGGCGGTTAATACCTAACTCTTTTAAAACACTTGTTTGCACTGCGTTTCCCCGATCTTTAAAAGAACCAGTGGGGTTCACATATTCCAGTTTTGCATATACTTCCTGGATAGCAACGTGTTTGGCTAAGGATGCAAGTTCTATAATGGGAGTGTTACCTTCGCCCATAGTCACTATATTGTCGGGGTTAGTTATTGGTAGCATCGGCTGATATTTACCGATGCCATGTTTGTTAGGAATCGAATATGGCATGTTCGGTTTGGACTGGTCGTACTGAGCTCTTAACAAACCACCGCACATAATGCACAGTGTTCTGTATTGGGATTGGTCGTGGCTATGGCTGCATTTGATGCAAGTGAACTTGAATGACATAGATGAAACTCCGTTTCGTGTAAGTATAGGAATACTAGTATACTGCTGTAAAGAAGCTCCAAAAGAAAGTCTTTCCTAAATAAGGAGATACTGGAGGTGTTGTGTGTCTTTATATAAACGTATAGGTGTGATTTTACCTTCCACAAATACTACAGTCGAAAGTGATTTTTTCAAAATGTCTCCAGATGGTGTCACCGTTCATTTCCATAGGATTCTTAGGAAATCTGGACTTATCGGTGATTATGAGATTCAAGAAGAGATGAATCAAGGAATTGATGAAGCTGCTACTATGCTTGCCTCCCTGCATCCTGATGTTATTGCTTATGCATGCACTGGAGGAAGTGTGCTCAAGGGTATTGGCTATGACAGAGAACTTATTACCAGAATAGAAACTGCCTCTGGAGTTCCCGGTGTAACTACCGCTAGTGCCGTGGTTGAAGCATTACATTCGGTAGGTGCTAGGAAAATTTCTATAGCTACTCCTTACGGAGATGACGAAAATGACAGAATCCAAAGGTTTCTTAGTAACAGCGGATTTACAGTATTGAATATTGAGGGAGATCCCTCGACTGCTAATAAGGAGGTTTCTGAAACCTCCGAAGAGTCATCTCTATCGGTAAAGAATTTTGCTAAGTCTGTGTGTCGCAGTGAGGCAGATGTGCTTTTTTGTGCTTGTACTGCCTGGCGTTCTCTTGAAATCGTCACTGAACTGGAGGCTGAATTATCTAAACCGGTTCTTACGGCCAACCAAGTAACGATGTGGTCTGCTTTACGTACTGTAAACATGTTGCAGTCTCAATCTGGGTTCGGTACCCTACTCACATCGGTTTAAAGTTAACAGGTGGGTTTTTGATATAGTAATCTATAAGCAATGATGAGTGTTAACGTGTAAAGTTTGGTGATAGACGTTTATGACTTCTGCAAGTGATTATATTCAATTAGAAGTACTTAAGAACTCCTTAGAGAGTATTGCTGACAGTATGGCTCTTACAGTTGTACGTACCTCTCGGTCATCTGTTGTAAAGACTGGTATGGATTTTTCTACGGCGGTACTGAGTCCCCGGGGTGAACTCGTTGGACAGGGACTTTGTTCTCCTATTCATTTAGGAGGTATGATGCCTGCTCTGAAGAGTTGCCTAGAGAGATATGAATCTCGAATTTATCCTGGTGATGTATTAATAAACAATGATCCATATGAGGGAGGGAGTCATCTTCCTGATATTTTCCTTTTCAAACCAGTTTTTTTCAACGACGATTTAGTTGGGTATCTCTGTGCGATGACCCATCAAACCGATATTGGAGGTCGAGTTGCGGGAGGTAATGCGTGTGATTCAACTGAGATTTACCAGGAAGGGTTACGTATTCCACCATTGAAATTGTATGAAAAAGGCTATCCGAATGATGCTTTATTTAGATTGTTGGAAAAGGCAGTTCGTGTACCTGATAAGGTATTGGGTGATGTGCAAGGGCAATTGGCTGCGTTAGATTTTGGAGAAAGAGAATTCAAAAAATTAGTTAGAAAATCTGGTGCGGAACAAATCAAGCAATCTATGGATGAATTGCTTGTATATACAGAAGAGCTTACACGGAAAGGGATAAGCCGTTTTCCTGATGGTTCGTGGTTGTTCAGTGACTACTTGGATGGTGACGGTATTTCAGACGAACAAATTAAAATATCTGTTAATCTGACGAAGCAGGGCGATCAAATACATGTTGACTTTTCTGGTACATCTGAGCAGTGCAAAGGGGCTATTCAACCAGTGTTTGCTACCAGTAAAGCTATGGTGTATGCAGTGCTGAGAAGTGTGCTGGGGTCTATGGGCTATGATGTACCGAATACTGCGGGCTATTTTAAGCCTGTGACAGTCACTGCTCCTGAAGGTACCTTTGTTAATCCATTACCTCCAGCCCCTGTAGCTGCTCGTTCTTTGGGGTGTTTACGGGTTGCTCAGGCAGTCTTTGGCGCGTTTGCTCAGATGCTTCCTAGCGAGGTTTTTGCTTGTTTTGGAGGATGTGAACTAGGAATAAGTATGAGTGGTTACAATAACTCCAAGGTGCAGAGGGTGCCGTGGATACAATTGGAATTTCACAATCAACAAGCGATAGGGGGTTATCCTTGGCGAGATGCTTGTGATGCTCAGGTCCCTGGTTTTTCTACTGTTGCAAATATCCCAGCAGAACAATTGGAGATTGACCAGCCTTTGCAGGTACTCGATTACGGTTTTGTGACAGATAGTGAAGGAGCAGGACAGTATCGAGGCGGCTTAGGAATGGTTCGAGAATTTAGATATCTTGAAGATGATATTCAGGTACAGGTTCGCGCCGATAGAAAATCAACTCAGCCTTACGGTCTGTTTGGTGGTCACTCACCATCACCTACAGTAATTACGCTGAATTCAAAATCTGGTCATACACAAGATATGCCAACGAAGTTTTTGATAAATGTAAAGAAAGGTGATCGATTAAGATTTCAATGGCCTGGTGCGGGAGGTTGGGGTGATCCTGCTAACCGAGATCACCAAGCGGTGTTAGAAGATGTTAGGAATAATAAAATCAGTCCAGAACGCGCTGTTAAGGTATATGGTTTGATTCCTGAACAGATAGCAAACCATTAATAAGATTCTGAATGAACAGGAGATTCGCTTGTGTTAGATATTATTATACGTAATGGCAAAATTATCGACGGGTCTGGAAATCCATGGTATAGCGCTGATATTGCAGTAGATGCGGGGCAAATTGTTGAGATTGGTCGAGTTAATAGCAAGGCAAAAGAGACAATTGATGCTGCAGGAAATATAGTCTGCCCAGGATTTATAGACATGCATGCCCATCCTGATTTGACCTTATTCTATAAGGAAGTACAGGACTACAAGCTCCGGCAAGGTGTAACCACTGAGGTTGGAGGCAATTGTGGTTTTACTGCAGCTCCGTTATACCCTAAGACTTCCGAACAGTTGAAGAAATTTATGGCTTTTATCACTCCTCCTACAGGAGTAGATTGGGGCTGGAGTACTTTTAAAGAATACTTGCAGAAAGTTAGCGATTCTTCTCCTGCAACAAATTTAGTTCCCTTAGTTGGGCACGGAACCGTACGCATAGCGGTTATGGGTGTTCAACAGAGAGCTCCCACACAGAACGAATTATCGGAAATGGAAATGTTGGTGGATGAAGCGATGGAGGCTGGTGCTTATGGAATCTCCACAGGGTTAGTGTATGTTCCAGGGAATTATGCGGAGACCGAGGAAATAGTCGCACTGGCTAAAATTGCTGCTAGACATGGAGGTATCTATGCTACTCATATGCGGGACGAAGGAGAGAATCTGATTAATTCAGTTGAAGAGACTATTGCTATTTGTCAGGGTGCTGATATCGCTGTTCAGATATCTCATCACAAAGCTGCTGGGAAACTGAATCACGGTAAGGTTATCGAGTCACTCGGGGTTATTCAAAATGCTAGGAATAGCGGATTAGATGTAACAATAGATCAATATCCTTATTCGGCAAGCAGTACTACTTTGCAGGCTATTTTGCCACCATGGTCCCAAGAAGGAGGCGTTGAGAAGATTGTCGAGCGTTTGCAGGACAACGAGATTCGGTCTGAAATTCAAAATCAACTTCTGAATTCTCACGGGGAAACCCGTATGGGGGGAGTTCTGGATGAGATTCTCATAACAGAAGTTAAGTCGCACAAAAACAAAGTATGTGTTGGGAAGACACTCAAACAACTAAGTGATCTTCGGAACCAAGAAAGTATAGACGTTGCTTTTGATCTTTTGATTGAAGAAGAGTGTGCGGTTGGCATGGTTAACTTTTCTATGTCTGAAGATGACGTCAAAACTGTTATGCAGAGTCCAGTGACAATGATCGGGAGCGATGGCTTATACCAGGTTGGTAATCCTCATCCAAGAGTCTACGGTACCTATCCACGAGTTTTGGGGAAGTATGTAAGAGAAGATGAAGTGTTAAGTCTTGAAACAGCTGTCAGGAAAATGACAGGATTTCCCTCTCAGAAACTGGGATTACATAAAAAAGGACTCTTACGGGTTGGCTTTGATGCTGATTTGGTAGTTTTAGATCCTACTATAGTTAAAGATCAAGCCACTTTTCTTGATTCTCGTCAGTATCCAGTTGGTATTGACTACGTGATCGTCAACGGGCAAATAGCTGTTGCTGATGGGCAATTTACCGGAACAACTGCTGGAGTAGTGGTGTCTAAGAATCGATAGGTTAAAGGATGGTACTATGAACTTTGGAAGTGCTAAGAATTTTATGGAAAAAAATCACCAGGGAGTGATTACGACCCGAAGACCAAATGGATTACTGCATTCCAGTATTGTTGTATGTGGTGTATATGATGCCAAAGCTGTCTTTGTTTCCGTTTATCCTCGTTCTCAGAAAATAGCTAATCTTCGACGAGATCCGGTTTGTACTGTGTTGACAGTGACTCCTGACTGGCGGCATTACCTTGCTATTGAAGGTAATGCACAACTGTTTGACTATCAGAACACTGAGGCCAAAAACATGCGCCAACTTTTTCGAGACGCCTATATAGCTTGTAGTACTCAAGAACATCCTAATTGGGAGGAGTATGATCAAGCCATGGTTCGGCAAGAAAGTGTAGTGGTTTTGGTTCCACCCGAAAAAGTTTACGGATCAATGATATAGCTAAAATTCAGGTTTTCGTTGTCCGAAAATTCGATGTCTGTGCTTAGCAATATGTTTGTACAGGCTGGTGAGTAAGAAGTCGGGGACAGAGTCCAAAATCCTGACTACTATACTCCAGATAATTTGCCATAGTGAACTTTTGCAGGACACCGCTCTTGCTATGGTCTTAAGTGCAGGTCCGCCAGTGACTGTCTGATTATTTTTTTTCACCACAACTGATAAGTTCGAATTCAGTTGAGTAGTTATTTCGGGGTAAGCTTTGGTCTCCTGTGCATTGAAAGCCAAGAATTGTGGTTTCTCTGTAAACCTTTTGTCAGATAAAAATGTGACAAACGAATGGCATAGATTACAGGAGCTGTCAAAAAATACAATTGTTTGATCCGATAGGTTTGTAGGTACCTTGCTTATGTAGCTACTGTTCTTTTGTATGGTAGTACCTCCGGATTTCTGATGTTTTCAGGTGTAGTTCCTGTTAATCCGTCAAAGACTTGCTGAGCAGTCCTCCTCGAGAGTTCCTGAAGGGATTGTTGCGAAAAAAATGCGACATGTGGGGTTAAAATGACGTTTTCAAGAGAGCGTAAGGGATGATCGAGCGGCAAGGGTTCTGGTTCAGTCACATCTAATGCTGCTCCAGCAATTTGATTCGATTGAATGGCCTGTACTAATGCTTCAGTATCAATGATACCACCCCGTGCGGCATTTATTATGCTGGCTGTTCTCTTCATCTGTTTGAATTGGTTTGCTCCAAATATTCCTTTTGTTTCGGCTGTAAGGGGTGCGTGAAGAGATATAAGGTCGGACTCTGATAAAAGTTCATCAAAAGTGACTAATCTGACATTTGTTCCGGTGACATCCTGCTTTTTAATAAAAGGGTCATATCCTATAACGTCCATATCGAATGCATATGCTCTTTTTGCCATCAATTGACCTTGTCTTCCTAACCCAAACAGGCCAAGTGTCTGATTGCTGAGCCTTGGTACGGGACTTGCGAGATCAATTTGTGTTTGCTGACTGAAGGGGAGTAGTTGTCTATTGATAGCTAGGATTAGGGAAAAAGCATGACTAGTAACCTCCTGAACACAGTAATCAGGGATATTTGTAACTACTATGCCCAACTCAGTTGCAAGTTTAAGAGGAATATTATCAATGCCTACACCAAACCTTGAAAGTTGTACACATTTTGGTGCATTGAGAATTACACTTTCTGGCACTGTTGCCCAGTTGAACATTATGGCGTCAGCATCGGCTGCGAGTTCAGCTAATGTGCTTGGTTTTGTGTCGGGTGCGCTCACTATAGATGCGATACCTGAAAGGATTGATTCTTCTACCGTAAGAGAAGGCCAAGCATAGTCAGTAATTAAGACTGTAAATTTTTTGGATTTGCTGTTTGAATTCATATATCCTCTTCAGTTTGTAATGAGTAAGTTAGTTAATATTGTTATCGTTTAATTGAGGATGCTTGTCAAACAATGCTGTGCATTGTCTTTACGTGTTCTAGTTAATTTATCATCGGTTGGAACATACATCCTTCAACAAAAATATCAAAAAACTCAGGTTCCGTCTCAAGTTCAATATGGCGGATATTTGTGATTAAATCCTGTAATCCTTGCCGTTTCTTTATTGACAGCAGAAGAATTGTTGCTCCTAATAATGAGGCATTGCCACATTTTACAAAACGATTTTTGTCTATCGATGGTATCAAACCTATAGATTGAGCATTTGGTATATTGATATAGTTTGCAAATGCTCCTGCGAGTAAAACAGTCTGTACGTTTGAAAATTGAACACCATATTTTTTAGCGGCTATATATTGACCGCAGTAATTAGCAGATTTGGCTTGAGCCAAGGCACTAAGGTCATGACGGTCAATAGTAATTCGACTCTTTTCCTCAATAAGAAACTCTTTTGAATTATTTATAAAAGCCCCAAGGGAGTTGAGCTGACCGGTCCTTCTCAGCTCTGCTATGACGTCAATTAATCCAGAACCACAAATGCCACTTGCTGGCTGATCGTCGATTGTTTTATACCGTATAGAATGATCTTCCAATATAGCAAGGGATTCAATAGCACCGGCATATCCTGGCATACCGTGTTTTACCTCACCGCCTTCAAAGGCAGGTCCAGCCGGACACGAAGCTGCGAGCATGCCATGTTTATTTCCAATAAGCACTTCAGTGTTGGTTCCGATGTCAATGAGCATCTGTATTTCGTTGTCCTCTGTATCCATTTTAGTTGCTATTAAGTCTGCAGCCACATCGGCTCCGATATGGCTGGCTATTATAGGTGCACCGTACACTAAACCCTGTGGGGACATTTGGATTCCCAGCTCTTTAGCGGTGGAATGTAGGGTAGTGGAGTTCCGTTTTCCTTGATTTAATTCATGTTCTGTCAGTGATTTATATGGCTTTTGTCCAATTGATTGGACGTCTAATCCAAAAAACAGGTCTCTCATTGTCGAGTTCCCTACTATCAAGACTTCATATATATGTTTACGTCTGATTTTCAGTAGTTTACAAGCATTTCTTATTTCGTGATTGAGACTTGAAATAATTGCTTTCTGAAGTTCACCCCGGAAGGGGGTAGCATCATATGAAATGCGCCTCATAATATCACTGCCACCAAACTTTTGAGGATTCTCAAACGATCCTGTGTATATAATGCCTCCCGATTCAAGATTGACAATGTTGAAAGCAACAGTGGTTGTCCCGATGTCTACTGCTATTCCGTATATAAATCCATCGTAGTCACTCAAGATGGTATTGTCTCCGTATACCTTACCGTCCTTATGTGTAATGCGTGGAAGAATTTCAAATTCTTGTGGTATATAACTCGTTAGGATTTGCCGTTGCTTCCTGGACAATCCAAAATGAATATCCGAGGAAGTTTTTTCTACTATAGCCTGACAGGCTAATCGGAAGTTTTCTTGGAGAAATAGTTCTTTCTTTGAAGGGGAATTTAGGTTTGCAGCACCATCTTTGATTTCCACAATGCATTCATGACACCGGCCATTACGGTAGCACGATGTTGGTATTTTTACTCCCAGTAAATCTGCATGCTCAAATATTGATTTTCCGATTTGACAATCAGTCGAAACCTGTTCGAAATTAATTTGGGACATGTGTATTGCCTAGCTCTCCCAAGCGTCACGATAATCTAATTTATCGCTACCAGTGCATATAGGGAGGGTTTTCTCATTACATTTAGAGGTTGTAACAACCTTTTGATTCCGACATCCAAAACGTGCGGTACATTGGTCTAATGCGTTTTTATATGGGCAACGCGACTTAGAAACTTCTGTGGCTGTATCAGCGATGCCCTGATAGATATCCCATAATTTTGCTAGACTTTCTTCAAGGGCCTTTTTTCTCTGAGGGTTACTAATATTCATAAGATGTATCCATCAAATTAGTTCCCCGATTTTCGGGACTTCACTTCTTTATCTAGAATGGACTCTGAAACAATTTCAGGAACCAAATGGTCTAAAAGGTATGCCATTATGTGTACACCAGCAATTCCTTCAATGGACCTCACTTGATTGATGATATCAATGCATATTTTTTTGCCTTCCTGAATCTGGGATTCTTTTGGTGTTCTTCTAAGTAGCCCAATTGTCTCATCCGGTATTACGACCCCTGGTACGTTTTTTGTAATCCATTCAGCAGTTGCTGCGGATTTTAGCGGGCCTACTCCTACAAGTATGTGGCATTGTTTGTCTAATCCAAGATCCCGTGCTGTTTCCATAAAGCTTTTCAATCGGGGTATATCAAAGCAATACTGAGTTTGGATAAATTGACAACCTGCTTCTATTTTCTTTTGAAGCCTGAATGGGCGAAAATCAAAAGGAGGAGCGAATGGATTTGATGCTGCTCCTAGAAACAAATCAGGTTGATTTTCGAGTTTTCGGCCACTTAGGAAAGTACCTGTATTCTTGATGTGAGATATGGTTTGAAGTAAAGTAATGGAATCAAGGTCAAATACGGCCTTCGCTTCAGGATGATCTCCTGTTTCAACACCATCACCGGTCAGACATAAAATATTACGTATTCCGAGTGCATGGGCCCCAATAACGTCTCCTTGAATAGCTATACGATTACGGTCTCTGCAGGATATTTGTAGGATGGGCTCAATACCTTGATCGATCATAATCTTACTTGCTGCCATACTAGACATATGACAATGTGCTCCAGATGCATCGGTGGCATTTATTGCGTCACACGAGTGTTTCAGGTGATCTAGTCTCTCAATTAGTGTTGAGTGGGTACTAGCATCTGGAGAAGAAACTTCACTGGTGATCACAAAGTCTTTATTATCAAATAATTTTTGAAGGTTAGAAGCATATGGCATGATAAGTTACCTAGTAGATGAGTGTATATCATTAAGCCAAGCCGAAGTACCTGTTAGTCTCCGATCGAGTGGCTTTTGTATAGTATAAATATCCTTTTGATGATTTCGCATCTTTTTTGATTGATCCCATGCCCGTACCCACACACATTTCATGGTTGGTTGTATCTCACAGTTTCCGTTCTGGCGTACACCTCCACATGGTCCGTTCCTGAGATTCTTGGGACAATTCATGGGGCACACCATACCTGTTGAGTGCAATATGCACTGACCGCACATTTTACAATTAAATAGTGGTTTTTTAGTAACTGTTTCTATCCCAATAAAAACTGTACTTGTCACTCTATTTTGCCTGAACACAGGTTTAAGTCGATGCAAAATCGAGCGGGATATTTCATAGGAGATTTCTAGCAATCTTAGTCTTGCAGTTTGCACGTCTATTGCTCCATGACTTGAATATTCAAGACGTTAGATTGGCTAATTATACGTGGCTTTTAAGGATTGGCAAAATCAACGGGAAAGTAGTTATTTGAGATTCAAGAGTTCCTTGGCAATGTCAACACAATCTATGGCATCCTTTCCGTAGCCATCCGCACCCATTTCGTCTGCGAAATCTTGAGTTACCGGTGCCCCTCCTACCATGACTTTGACTGCATCACGGATTCCAGCTTCCTCAAACGCTTCTATAGTTCTGCCCATATTAGGCATAGTGGTTGTTAAAAGGGCAGACATACCTATTAAAGAAGCCTCTTGCTCTTCAATTGCTTCAATGAATTCTTCAGGTTTTGTGTCTACTCCCAAGTCATGAACTACAAATCCTGCTCCTCGAAGCATCATTATACAAAGGTTTTTGCCAATATCATGA
Organism: uncultured Dehalococcoidia bacterium; assembly: GCA_913047625.1. GTDB lineage: Bacteria > Chloroflexota > Dehalococcoidia > Lucifugimonadales > CAJWUJ01 > CAJWUJ01. The sequence goes on from CAJWUJ010000007.1 coordinate 13,104, forward strand.
AGGTCTCCCTTGACTGTTCCCATAATCACTATGCCTAGGGGAGGTATGTCGGAGGCTGAAAGAATAGGCTCGAGATGGGCCATACCGGCTTTCATAGCTCGTGCTGAAATGAGTACTTCGGGGACAAAAATAATATTGTCGCGAAACTTTATGCCAACAATAGCCATCCCGGCTATTAAACCATCGTCTAGGATAGTATTAGCTTCATAGTTTTCATCTAAGGCTTGTTTGGTAAGCCGATCAACTGTTTCGTTGTCACCGCAGATCAATGCGTACGAAACCTGCTGCATAAGGGCATCAGTTTTCTCCAACATTTTAGTGATATGTTGGAGTTCGTCCTGTTTTGATATATGGGTTAATTCCTCTAGAAGACCTTTGTTGGTAATTGGCATAACAATATTCTGTTCCTTCTTACTGCCTGACTAAAATACCCTTTATTTGTGCATAAAACAAGGTTAGAAACTGAACGTTCTATAATTTATTGGAGCGGAAAGCCTGAAGATACCGTACGCAAAACTCATCGTGTCCCATTAGCATATCAGCAGCAATTGCCGCACTAGGGTCATTTAGATCAAGTGCTAATATTTCTTCGATACTTGTTTGCACTGGGTCGATTATGCCTCCATCTGCTCCGTTTTGAATGGCCAGCTTGGTAAAGACCGCATTGATAAGTTTGCGCTTTGGTAACCCGAATGATATGTTGCTAAGGCCGCCAATTATATGAATTTCCTGTCCGAATTCCTGACGCAGATCAGCTACTGCGTTCAGGTAGTCTGTGCCAAAGGTGCTATCTACAGAAATAGGGAATACCAATAAATCTACGAAAATATCTGAAAGCTCTATATTTCTCTTTAATGCTTCCTCTATCATAGCCTTGGCGTTTTGAACCCTTTCTGCTGAATTTGACGGCATACCTTCTCTGCCAGCAGCTGTTACAACCACTTGCGCGTTATGTTCTCTCACAAGATCCAGCGTATCAACCCTCTCGAGAGCAGCGGAGTTGATTAGAGGCCGGCCTAAAACCCCGTTGTATTTGTTAAGACCTGCTTGGATGATATCGGTACTGGAAGAATCAATGCTAGGAGGAGTGGAGGCAATTTCTTGATAGAGGTCAACTAACCATTCCATTGCAGCAATTTGTGTTGGTTGCTTGTAGGAAATTTCATCGATATTAAGATCGAGAAAATGCACACCTTTGAGTTCCTGCGCTAAAATCTCTGATTGAAGAAAACTCACTGCCTCTTCAGAACCAGACATGCCACTTTCTATTGCCAGCATCATATGCTTAATATGGCCTTGCTGGTAGGATTGTTTCTCCTTGTGGGAGTCAGTGACTAGTATGTAGTCTTGATTGCCTTCCTTATTTATAAAAGAAACGACTTCGGTGCCATTACTTAAAGTAGCGGATCTTTTCCCGTTTCTTTTGACTACCCTTGTTGTGTGTATATTTTCTCCGATGATAATGAACTTGTTGATATCTTTTGCGTAGTTCAGTTTGGATGATCTCCTTAATGTGTTTTATGCCATTCTTTAACAGCTTCCGGTATAGCTAGTAAGTTTTCCAGTTTAGTTGCTAAAGGAATAGCACATTCAGGCGCGATTAGATTCATTCCTGCATCTAAGCAATTGAAAACAGCTTCTCGGATATCTTCAGGATTTTTGGAATACAATAACTCTGGATTGTTGAGGTTACCTACTAATCGAATTTTCCCATCTGCTATTTCCATTGCTTCATGAGGATCGTTTTTAGAGTCTATATGAAATGCTGCCATGCCTGTTTGAGCTATGTATCCTAGTCGATCTACTGTTTTCCCGCAAATATGAAGAATAAGAGGACATGGGATTCTCTCCTCCATTTCTTGATGGAGTTCCATGAGGAATTTTCGGTAATATTCCCCACTGACAAGATCGCCCGTGGCATGATCGGGAAAGGTTAAGGCATCCGCACCGGATTCGATTTGCGCTAGGGCAAATGCCACAGAAATTTCCTTTAGTTTGTCGAGGCATCGTTTAGTTTTATCTGGATCATCGATGCTCATAAGAAGAAACTTTTCCACACCGAACACGTGATATGCAAGCGTCCATGGACCCATTGATTTACCTATAACGGCTACTTGGTCACCGTATTCTTTTTGAAGAATCTCCAGTGATTTCAAGACCACTACAATATCTTTGTGTGACCAGAACCCTTGAGGTATGTGTACGTCTTCAGGACCAGACCAAATTGGATTGTACATTCGTACTGTGGGCCAGTTGTCTTTTGTTTCCCACTGCATTTCGCATCCGAGTGCCGACGATTCTTGTATAATTGAAAATACTGGCATAATGCTATCAAAGCCGAGTTCAGTGTAACCAGTAGCGGCTAAGCGGGCGTTCATTTCTGGATCACGATTGGCTTCTGGAAAAGGAGCTTTGACTAAGTCCATTAATTCCACAGTTGCAACATTTGTAGGATTTGACACTGGTGTGCGGTCAACAGGTTTCCCAGCCAAAGCATTTAGAACGCGTTCTCTAGGTTTCATTGTTTCTACTAAAGTCACATTATCCTCCCTAAACTTGGGAAAAACCCAGTGTTTGTGTGGTTAACTGACCACGCATATTATCCGACTCTAGTTGGTCTTCCACCGCGGATATGTTTTTGGCATAGGGTAAAATCAGTCGAACTAATTTGTCATGTCGTTTTCGAGATGGAAAACATGCGGAAATATTATCAATTTCTTCCAGACTACCAAATTTAGATAATCCGCGGATTACTGCCCTGATTCTCATGGGAATATTTTTATATTCACCCTCGGAACTGATTGTGTATTTCCATCCGTCGGCTGTATTCTCGGGAGTTGCAATAATAGTCAAAGGACTTTTTGTATCGCGTACCTCTATCCGTCCTTTGTTGAGGGAAAATCCGTAGGGTTTTTCTACTGCTAACCTGAATGCAAATTTCAATGGACTTATCGGAATGATTTCATCGGGAAATGTGAGTTGGTTGGGGGAGTCTTTAATGGATTTCATATCCGTTAAGCTAACTAACTGTTCAGTGATTTGAATGAGCCTTTCTTGATATCCTTCTGCCCGGTGGAATGTCCAAACAGTAAAGGTCTTATTTTTTAGATACAACGCTACTGACATGTCTTCAAAATGGGGATCCATTGGAATAAGACTTATGCATTTACCATAATCATGCATAACCTGCAAGACAGACTTAACATTCACTGATTCTGATTGCATCCTTAACAGAGTCCTTTCTTATCTAGAAGATCTCTTAGCATTTCAATATGTTTTGGGGTAACTCCACAACAGCCCCCTACAATCTTAGCACCTCTTTCAATTAAAGAGATGAAATACTCTGCCATGTACTCTGGCTCTTCATTATATACTACCTCTTTCCCTACAATTTTTGGTATTCCTGCATTGGAGTGAATGAGAATTGGCTTGGAAGATGTTCTCCTAAGTAATTCGAAAATCTCTGTCATTTGGTCAATTCCGTTGCCGCAGTTAGCACCTAGAACAGCAACATTAGTATTTGAAAGTGCTGTTACAGTTTGATCAGGCGTGACGCCCATCATCGAAAAATAACCTCTTGGCCCCTTATCAAATGTCATCGTAGCAAGTATTGGCAGTGCAGTTGATTTATGGATAGCATCAATAGCGATTGTTATTTCATCGAGTGATGTCATCGTTTCTACGAGAATACCGTTTGCGCCTCCCTCTTCAAGTGCTTGGGCTTGTGCTGCAAATGCATCATACATTTCTTCATGACTTACGTTTCCTAATGGCTGAAGAAATTCACCAGAGGGACCTATGGACCCTATAACCCATTGATTTTCCCCTGCTGCCATACGACCTAGACTTGCTGCTTCTCTATTGATTTCGTGTAGTTGTGATTCTACCCCGTATTTTTTTAGCATAAACTTGTTGCCACCGAATGAATTGGTGAGGACCATATCCGACCCAGCATCGAAGAAACTCTTAGCCATTTGCCTAATCACAGTGGGTTGTGTGAGGTTGAGTTTTTCGGGACTGTCTCCAGGTTCCAATCCGTGGCTTTGAAGATAAGTTCCAATTCCTCCATCTGAAATGAAATAGGGAGATTTTGCTAGATGATCAAGGAAATTTAAATATTGCTCAGTCATTGTGTTTCCTTTACCCAATGATCAATCGATCCAGGCGTTCCTAACCTAGAACCAGACTTATGAAGATCACGAATACGTTTGACAAAATCTTCAGGAAAATTACAGTTGAATTTATTACTTAAATGGCTTGTAGTTTCTGTCGCAGTCTTGTTAAATTCTTGCCAGTTACCCCATATCCATGAATTTAGATATTCGTCGGAGGTAATACTTTGATCGAACATAGCAATAGCATCTACGGCTTCTTGAAATTTGGGAGCTAAAGGAACTGATACAGTTTGTTGATTGTCGGATACCTGGAATTGAACTGGTATTTCCTTCCAGTATAGGATTCTGGCTTTGGCCTTTGGTGATTTGTTCATTGTTTGTCTCTGATCGTAGATACTGTGTTCATCCATTATAGCAAAAACTAGTGCTACTTCCTTGTGATAGTATGCAGTTCTAAGAATGAGGCATATCCTAGCTTTATATGTAGAATAATTAAGGATTGATTGTGACACGATGTAAAACGTTTTTGTTTATTTTTGCCCATCCTGATGATGAAACTACGAGCAGTGGTGGAACCATGGCTAAACTTGTGCGACAGGGTCATACGGTTTATGTATGTGTAGCAACAAAAGGAGAAGAAGGAACTCTTGGATCAGGAGGTTTTAGTGTAAAACGTAGTGATTTACCCCGTGTGCGAGAACAGGAACTCAGGGATGCTCTTGATATGTATGGAACTGAACCTCCGATTTTTTTAGGCTATAAAGATAAGCAATTAGAATTAATAGGACAAGAAGAGCTTCAAGGGCGTTTTTATCAGATAATAAATGCGATAGCTCCTGATTTTCTGATTACTTTTGGCCCAAGTGGTATTTCTCAGCATCCTGATCATATTGCCGTACACAAGAACGCAACTGCCGCATTTCATACTTTTCAATCATGCCATTCCTGTAGCAAACTTTTCTACGTAGCAATACCTGACATGTACAATGACTTTGACCTTAACTTGTCAGAAATAGAACGGAATCCGAATGTAATTATTGATATTACAGACGAATTTGATCTTAAGATAGCTGCCTTGAGGAACTACAAGAGTCAGGAGGATGCACAGTTCATGGCTAAGTTTTTCGAACAAAATAAGATATATTTTGAGTCATATGCTGAATGGAACGGAGCCGATACACCCTCTATTCGAGATCAGTTTTGAATAAGCACGTAGATCGTATTCTATTTAAGACCATGTTTGCTTGTAAGTTGCACGGTCTAAGACCTTTCCCGTCATTGTATCTGCGCGGTGGAGAGCTAATGCTACAGCTGAAGGACCACAATCCTCAGGTTCCACTCTTTGATCCCAATTAGTGTGGGCCCAGGGAATTGCGTTAGAACCTTCACTTTTGAGTCCACCGGGGCTTAGGACATTCACGGCTATATTGTATTCTTTTAATTCTTCAGCTAGGCACATATTGAACATATGTAATGCGGCTTTACTGGAACAGTAGGCAGTACCTCCCCATCGATGTTCCACTCCTGCATTTGATCCTATATTGATGATACTGCCACTACGTTGCTGGATCATTATCGGGATCACTGCTCGGCAGGTCAGGTACGGACCACGGGTATTTACTAGCATGAGTTCATCCCACCGTTGAGGATCGATTTCAAGAAAGGGCTCACAAGGTATCATTATGCCAGCGTTGTTTACTAGGACATCAAGTTTACCGTATTGCTCAACAACATGGCTTACAGCGTTGTTGACTTGTACTTCATTCGTAACATCACAAGCGATTCCTACAGCTGAACCTCCCAATTGACTTATTGCCTGAGCAGTTTGTTCAGCGGTTCCTGGAAGTCCTGTTGGTGAGTCGGCTCTGGAAGTCACTATTACATGTGCTCCTTCTTGGGCGTAGGCGACTGCTATTGCTTTCCCCAGCCCTCGGCTTCCACCAGTAATTAGGGCAACTAAACCATTCATTTTCATGGCTGTTCCTCCTTGCTTCTTGGATCGGTATTATATCATTAGACCTGTGGTTCGCAGGATACTACTTTTCTGCTGATATAATACCTAATATATTCTTGTAAGGAGCTGCTCATGAATGACTTTAAGGGAGTGATAGCCGCGACCATTACCCCGTTCACTGAAAAAGGTGAGTTTAATGAAAGTGTTTTCGAACATATTATGCGGTCAAATATCGATGCAGGAGTTAATGGGTTTTGGATTAGCGGCGGTACAGGAGAAAGTGTCCTTCTCGAGGAAAATGAAGTTATACGGACTGCTGAAATTTCTGCTGAAGTCTGTAAAAACAAAGCTAAGACCATTGTTCATGTTGGAGGATTGACTACTGACAGTTCAGTGAGGAAGGCAAAAGGGGCAGCGAAAGCTGGAGCTGATGCGATTGCCTGTGTCCCTCCGTTTTTTTATCATCCTACTGATCAAAGTATTGTGGATCACTATAAAGCGGTTGTGGATGCAGCAGAGTTGCCGCTCTTTGTCTATAACCAACCAAGATATACTGGTGTGGAATTTTCTCCCCAGATGATGGAAAAAGTGATTAAAGGTGTACCCGGTACTGTCGGAATTAAGCATTCTGCTGCAGATTTGAACAATATCTACCATTTTCGAGATATGGGATTGCAGGTCTTTACTGGCCATGGGAGTTTGTTTTTATCGGCTTTGGCAGCTGGGGCTGTTGGGGTAGTAGATGGACCATTGACACCAGTGCCTGAACTATGGGTAAGTATTTATAAAGCTTATTCTAATGGAGATCTTGCGTCAGCTTATGAAGCTCAAAATAAAGCAACAGCTCTTGTTCACCTAATGCAAGATTATGGATTTTACGCTGCTTGCAAACTCCTTACGGGAAAACGGCTCGATGTTGACTGCGGAATTCCCCGACTACCTATACCTTCACTTTCGAAGGCAGATCAGGATGGATTTCTTGGTAAAGCCTCTAAACTAGGAGTTCTTTAACTGAAAAATACTCCTAAAAATAAAAAAGCAGATATTGAGGAGCTATATGAAACAATTTTCTTGTGCAAAGTGTAATGATACATCGTTCAGGACAGGTACAATTCGCACGACAGGATCTGGGTTGTCAAGATTCCTGAATTTACAGAATCAAAAATTCACTGCAATTTCTTGTAAGAATTGTGGATATACTGAGCTATTTCGCACAGACGGTGGAGGTGTAGGGAATATTTTTGACTTTCTTTCAGGTTGATCTGTAGCTTATTCTTTGATCACACAATCCTGACAGACGGATTGTGGGATCAATCTCCATTTCATTAAATATTGAAAAACAAAGCACCCTGCACAGAATGATAGGATTGATTCCAAAAAAGTGAAGGCCAATAGAATTAATAACAAAATTTGTGCCGTTAACGGTAGATTAAAAACGGCGAATGATAAGAAAATTCCAAGTGCAAATAAGGTGCCAATTAACTGCGCAAATCTTTTAGGAGGCCCTGCAACACGTTTCTCTTTTTTTATAATATAGGGAACAACTAACCGTACCGCTATTTGCCCCATCGGACTGAGTGTTGGTCCGGTCAATAATCTTGCTATAAAACCGTATAACATAAAAGCAGAAAGCCATGTTGATCCCGTAAATAGTATTGCTATCACTAGTATGAAAACCATAAAGGCGACAGATCGGGCTGCATATTCATTTACTGGGTTCGGAAAAGAAAATAGTGAGTGCATAATAAATATCCTTAAAATCCTTGTGTATTTTTAGTAAAAAAAAACCGCTCGGTTGATATTGAGCGGTAAAGTGATCGGATCGGGGCTATGTCTGATTACTATACCTTAAAAATGGGTACACCTGCAGACGACATTAACCGTACAAAAAGATCCTACTTTCATTTGGATCGAGAGTCTAGCATTCACTAAAAGTGCTGTCAAATTTGTATAGAAACTTACCAATAAGTTTGTTGATTACAAATGTTAAAGATGTTTTATTACCAAAAATTAGAAATCTTTGTATAATGAGGCCAGGTGTCCTTGGTATTCTGGTTTGGATAAGATTACAATCTAAATACAGGAGTTACTGGTGCAGAAGACAACGACCAAAAGATCAAATTCTTTAGATATGCCATCTAGCATAAAGTATGACGTGGTTGTGGTGGGTGCTGGATTTGCTGGTATGTATTTATTGCACCGGTTCCGTAAAATGGGATTATCTGCAAGAGTATTCGAGACAGCATCCAGCGTTGGTGGAACGTGGTATTGGAATCGTTATCCAGGAGCAAGGTGCGATACTTGGAGTATAGAATATTCCTATAAGTTTTCTGAAGAACTTCAACAGGAATGGGAATGGTCCGAACTTTACGCGACTCAGCCTGAAATTATTCGGTATGCTAAACATGTTGCTGATCGCTTTGATCTCTGGAAGGACATACAGTTCAACACCACGGTGAATTCAGTTGTTTACGACGACTTATCAGCAAAGTGGACAGTTACAACTGATGCAGGAGATGTTTGTGAATCAAGATTTTGTGTCATGGCGACTGGCTGTATTTCATTACCCAATAAGCCAAAGTTTCAAGGTTTGGAAAATTTTGCTGGAACGTGGTATCACACGGCTAGATGGCCGGATGAAGGAGTTGATTTTACAGGGAAGAGAGTAGCAGTAATTGGTACAGGATCATCTGGCATACAGTCAATACCTATTATTGCTGAACAGGCACAGCACCTGTACGTGTTTCAGAGAACCCCAAACTATAGTATTCCTGCTAGGAACCGGTTACTTGATCCCAGTGAAGTGAAAGAAATTAAAGCTAATTACAGTGAAATAAGAAAGCGAGCACAAACAACGCCTGGTAATCAAGCTCGGCTCAACTTACGAAAAGAAAATGCCATCGATGTTCCTGAGTCTGAGCGACTTAAGGAATATCAATATCGCTGGAATGAGGGTGGTTCCTCCTTTATAGGAGCGTTTCAGGATTTATTATTTAATGCTGATTCCAATGAAACCGCTGCAGAGTTTGTTCGGGATCGGATTAGGGAAATAGTTCATGATCCTGAAACTGCTGAGAAATTATGTCCTGATAACGTTATTGGATGCAAGCGGTTGTGTGTAGATTCAAATTATTTTGAAGCATTTAATCGAGAAACTGTTACTTTGATAGATGTATCCAATGAGCCTATCGAGTGTATTGTGGGAAAAGGTCCTAAGGTGGGTAAGCATGTCTACGATGTTGATGCAATCGTATTTGCAACAGGATTTGATAATATAACTGGTGCGCTACTTAATGTAGATATATTGGGAGCTAAGGGAAAAATACTAAAGGAAAAATGGCAGGATGGTCCCCGTAGTTATTTGGGTCTTATGACAGCTGACTTCCCTAATTTATTTACTGTTACCGGTCCTGGCAGTCCTTCCGTTTTGACTAATATGATACCTACCATCGAGCAACATGTTGAGTGGATTACGGATTGTATTGATTATGTTATTAAGAACGAGTATGCAACAATTCAACCAACTGTTGAGGCAGAAGATGACTGGGTCAACCATGTGAATGAAGTTGCTGACAGGTCATTGCGGACAACTTGTAATTCGTGGTACATAGGGGCTAATATCAAAGGGAAACCTAGGGTTTATATGCCATACACTGGTGGTTTTCCTGCATATCTTGAGAAGTGTAAAGCCGTGATAGCAAACGGATATCAGGGCTTTAGATTCAGTTAACTGAAAAATTGTTGGTGACTGATCTCTCCTATGAGTTGAGGGATAACATTTTCTTAAGAGTATCGTAATTAGGGAAAGGGTGGATCCACTCTACAGGATTCCCGACATCTGTTGCTGGGTGAGGTTCCATAGAAGACTTTACGACTTCTGAACTTTTCCAAAACCGTACCACATCGTACTCTGGAGGACTTTTAGGATCGATATTCCCGTAATCAAACCAGTGATATGTTTCTTGGGGGATTTGAATTGAACAACCTGCGGTCAAGAGACAGATTCCTAGCCATTCTCCTGTGAAAATACCAAAGCATCCTCCCCCATGCAAGAAGAGCCGTGTTTCAGGAGCATGATGCCAATGAAGTTGAGAGTTCCGTCGTTTTACTTCTTTATAATTATCACTATATTGAGGTCCAATTGATGCTAAGTCATAGTGACCAAGTTGGTAACTTTCCTGGATAGTCTTGATAGAGTTACTGGTAGGTTCAGATGAGAGCATATCCCCCCTAATGGTAGTTGTGCTGATAGGGTATGTATTATAGTTAAGACCTACACTCTTTAACTCCGATATTATTTGTTGGGTTTCTTGCAGAATTGTTTGTGGGTTTGATTTGTCTGCTACGTCAAATAAAAAAAGACCTTGGATCATATCATTAACTCCTCAATAAAATAGTTTATAGTTTGGTTAGTTATTATGTTGTAGATTGGTTTCTAAGGTTGTTAGTTTCAGGATAGTTGATTTGTTTTTGGGTCTTGTCTATAACCACACCATAAACCTCTTTTGCTCTTTTGATAGAAACTTTTTCGGCTATGACATCATCTAAAACCAAACTTGGATCTCTTTCAAAAGGATTTCCCCAGCCACCACCCCCTGGTACTTCGGCAATCAGAGTATCTTTGTTATTCATTGTTTCGATAAATTTTGATGGCATATTAGTTAGTTCTGTACCTGAGGCTATTTGGACATAAGTTCTTCTGGAATCATGTCCTCCATAAAGACCGTATGGAGTATGTTCAGTTCTATCCGCTCTAATTTGAACAATGGCATCGTCGGTTAAATATTGATAGGCTCTGCGAATACCTACCCCTCCTCGAAACTTACCTGCCCCTTCTGAGTCGGCTAGTAAATTAGTTTCAGTTACTTGAACAGGAATTTCTACTTCAAGGGTTTCAGAGGGAGCAATTGAGATATTGGTGGTCCATACATGTTGAGCATCTGCTCCATCCTTATGCGGATATCCTCCAGAACATACTTCAAGAAATCCATCTACTAGTACCCATGGCTTCCACGGTGTCTGCTGACGATTGTATCCAGCCATAGTAATTACGAACTCAGTTCCTCCAGAACACGCAGGAATAAACTCTGGCAAAATTTGAGCAAATGCTCCCATTACTGTTTGGAAAACCCTGACACAGCCAAGTGCCCTAGCAGCTACCGGGGCCGGTGGTAATGGATTCACGAACGTACCCTCTGGAGCAGTGAATGTGATTGGCCTGAAACATCCTGCAGTATTTGGAATCGATGTACCAAGTGCACTTAATGCGGTCTTAATTGCTGCGCATACAATCCCCTTTGTAGTTTGAAACACCGGCTGCATCGCTCCTTTACATTGCGGTCCAGTTCCGGTGAAATCAACATGTAGTTCGTCTGCTGTTTTTGTCAATGTGGCTTTGATGGGAATAGGACCGATCCCGAATCCGTCATCGTCGACGTAGTCAGTAAAGGACCATTGACCATCTGGAAGACTCGAAAGAGCCTTCCTTGTTAGATCTTCTGTGTAGTTCACCAAGTGTTCTGTATATTCAGTGATTTCTTCAATGCCAAAACGCTTGGCAAGTCTCATATATTCGGTTTCCCCATATGATAAAGCTGCTAATTGTCCGTGTAAGTCTCCCAAAACTTTATCTGGAACACGAACAGCTTTTTCCAGAATGCGAAACACTGTTTCATTTGGCTGGCCTTCGGCGTAAAGTTTGAGAGGCGGTATTCGTAGGCCTTCTTGATAGATTTCACTGCTATCGCATGCATTTCCTCCAGCCACTCTGCCTCCAATATCTGTATGGTGGCTCATTGCGCAGAGGTAACCTAGGAGAACCCCATCGAGAAAGATCGGTTTAAATAGAAAAATATCTGGCAAATGGGAGCCACCTTCATAGGGATCATTTAAAATGAAAATATCTCCAGGTTTAACCGAGTTTCTGTATCGGTTAAGGCATGAATCTAAGGCTGGCATCATGCCGCCAAGATGAATTGGAAGACATAGTCCTTGACCAATTAAATCCCCATTTGCACTTAAGACGCCTGTTGAAAAATCAAGAGAGGCTCTCACTATAGAAGAGCGGGAGGCGCGTACCACTGTCAATGCCATACCGTCACCAATTCCTTCAAGCAGATTTCGTAGTACTTCGAGGCGGATTCCGTCGTATGCTATGTTGGATGTTGAGAAGGGTTTGGTGTTATTTGAATCCATTAGATATGATTCTCCTCTTATTATTTTAAAACTGAGGAAAATTCCATAAGTGTGCAAACGCTGGATTTATGGAATAATTATTGTAGTGATTTGACATTTTGGCAGCAATATTTGGCAGGGAAGGAGTGTGTATTGTGTATGACATGGTAATTAAAGAGGGATTTGTTATTGATCCATCCATAGGTATGAAGGGTTTACTGGATATTGGGATAAAGAATGGCCGTATTGCGGATATATTACCAGATATATCAGTGGAGGGGGTGGGCTCAATAATCTCTGCCAAGAGCAATTTTGTAGTACCAGGGCTTATAGATGCTCACGTACATGTATATGGCTTCCCTCTATGTGTGCATCCCGACATTATTGGAGTTCAGGCAGGGGTAACAACTATGTTGGATGCAGGCAGCGGCGGCTGTGATACTTTTAATGAATTTCCGGACACTACTGTTCCAGAGGCTATTACAGACATATATTGTTTACTGAACCTTGCTAGCAAAGGGTTAACTACAATGCCGAAGCCAGAACTTTTATCTAGGAAAGATATGGATATTCCTAGAACTATTCAAAAATTAGAATCGTATACTGAACGGGCAAAAGGAGTGAAAGTACGGACAGTTGGACCAGTTGCTAAAGAACTTGGTACTGGTCTCATCAAAATAGCTCAAGACGTGCAAACATCTACCGAATCACGCTTAATGGTTCATATTGGGGATCCATTTGATAACACTCCTTCTGTCACACCTGATTTCCTTCCCATGTTAAAGGAAAATGACATTGTCACACATATGTTCACTCCACATATAGGCGGAATTCTTGACGGAAATGGGAGGGTGTTCCCTCAGGTTTCAGAGGCAGTGCAGTGCGGGGTTTGTTTAGATATTGGTATGGGTAGGTCTGCAGTGAGTTTTGATGTTGCCCGAAGATTGTTGGATCAGGGAATAGAACCTTACACTATAAGTACTGACCTAACATTGCCTGGGAGAACAAATCCTATTTTTAGTCTGACGGAAGTTATGTCATGGTGTATGGCGTTAGGTTATAGTTTAGAAGATGTAATTTTGAGGACCACGTATAATGCTGCGAGAGTTCTTGGAATGTCTCATGATATTGGAACACTTAAAAAGGGTAGCACTGCAGATATTACTATTCTCAATGTTGTTGATGGTCCTTGGACTTTTTCTGATACAGATAATGGGAATATTAGCGGACAAAAGGCTATTGAACCAGTATTAACTATCAAGAATGGTGTAGCTATTCTCATAGGTAAAGGTCCTCATCCGTGGGGCTGGTTACCGAATGAGTTGAAGTGAATGATCGGACCATTGATATTTAGTTTGTCATGTGTTGCTAGGAATACTTAGTGGGGTAATCATGGACTTAACATTATTGACACACAGACTTGCATCTATTGAAGATTTGAATGCTATTGTTGAGTTGTTACTTGACGACGAGTTAGGCAGGAAGAGAGAAGATAAGTCTGGTTCTGTCCAGAACTATATTCCACCTTTCGAAAAGATCACGGCGGATCCATCACAAGAATTGATTGTGACAGAGTTACATAATGAAATTGTCGCTACGCTTCATTTAACTTTTATTCAATACTTGACCTATCAAGGGGGTAAAAGAGCCCAAATTGAAGCCGTAAGAGTGAAATCATCATACAGGGGTCAGGGAATAGGTGTTTCTATAATGAGGTATGCAATTGAAAGGGCTCGCATACAACACGTGCATCTCGTTCAATTGACAACTGATAAAAGCAGGAGTAAAACGGTCGAGTTTTATCGCAGTCTAGGATTCACTGATTCGCATATTGGGATGAAGCTACCTCTTTAGATCTTTGTATTCAATAGTATTGAATTAGTCGAGACCTGACTTTTTAAGTAGCCCTTCAAGCGAGAATTCCTTGCTTTGAAGATATGCCATAAGATTGGCTTCCTTATTATGAAGTTCTTCTATTTTGGCAGGTAATTCATCTATTATGTCGATAGGAATCGTAATGATACCTATCTTATCTGCAAAAATAAGATCACCTGGATGAATTAGCTGGCCACTAATATTTACCGGGTTTCCTGTATCCACCATATTTACAAAGGCTCCAGTTCCATGTGCTGGAACAGTGCCAGGAGCAAACATATGAAATCCTATGTCGTGCACGTCATCAGGGTCACGAACGCCTCCATCCGTGATTAAACCATTTGCCCCTAACGCGTACGCAGTATTAGCCATTAACCCACCAAAAACTAAACTGCGGGTTTTGTCATGACCACCAGCTTTCATTACAATCACTGCTGGCTTCGGAGATGCATCTATTGATTCCAAATATCGGCGTTGTACTTCTTTGAAGACTGGTCGATTAGGTGTCAGATTGTCTAGTACTGCTGTGACGGCATAACCGATCATTGGTCCTAAGTCAGGAAACATACAGCGGATATCGTATCCCATATATCCATCTGTCATGGATCGCACACCCATGCCTTTGATAGTATCTGAAATTTCCGGAGATGTGTATTGTTTCAGTTGTTCGATTTGTTGCTTTGTGATTTGTTTAGCCATGGTATTCAATCCCTCATTTTTTCTTGAGTATCTATAATAAAGGTATTATAGATGATAATAGCGTGATGCGACATAAATTTAAAACTCCCCGATTAGCAATAATCATGATTGTAATTGCTTTGAGGAAGGGGGCAGCCTGGGGTTAGTTATAGGTTATTCATGCCAGTACCCAATCATTAGTTTTGACTTAGATTGAAAGGTGCTGATCCCTACTTAAAAAGATGAAATTGTTTTTTTGATAAGCATGTAAGCCTTAAGATTGAAACTAGTTCATCCTTAAGGCTTACTATATCAACCAATTATCGAAAAGCGTACTAGCTAAACTTTAAGCTCGTTGCTTGCTAAAACAGTCGCTGCAATAAACCGGGCGATCTCCACGTGGCCTGAAAGGCACGGTGGTATCAACTCCACATTCGCTACATACGACAGGATACTGGGTCCTTTCTCCACCACCGAAGCGTCCTCCACCCTGTTGGCTGCGACGCTGCTGTCGGCATGGTGCACAACGTTTGGGCTCATTGCTGAACCCTTTCTGCTCGTGATATGACTGATCATCAGCTGTGAAGATGAAAGTTGTTCCGCAGTCCTGGCAAGTAAGTTCTTTATCAGTAAATTCCATGTATTTTGCTCCTTTTATGATAGTTATAGAATTTTGACTAGAGGTGATATTTGTGTAATAGGTTTAATAGGCGAAGTTCATTAAGTGAAGAAAACTAGTGTGGGTGCCATGGTTCATGGGGTGCTTCTAGTAAGATGCAGGGGAAACAAAGGTGTTGTTTACAACACTGGGGTTAGCGCAGTCCCACATAGATTAGGGGTTGCCGTTTTTCTGTTTGACTTTAATTAGTCAGGTCTTTTAATAAGTGGGTCTCCGAATATTAGCTATATTAACAAAGGTATACCCTTCGTCGACATTGCGTACTATAAGCTTTTTTTGAACATTCGGCAAGTCCGCTAATAATAAAGGCGAATTTATGCCTAAAGTGGAGCCACCGAACGGATTTGAACCGTTGACCTGAGCTTTACGAAAGCCCTGCTCTACCCCTGAGCTACGGTGGCGTTATTCATGACGGATTATACTCAATTTTTAACTGTTTCTCTACGTTGCAGAAATTCTTCATATTAGTAAATTGATGGATGAGTAGTATAGACCAAATGGATTTCTTGATGAGATTGTCGGGATCATGTTACCATCGCTTTCGTCAGGGGTGAATCACAAGGATTTGTAGGGGATACCATTGGCTCAGATAAGTTTTCCTAATATAAAGATATCACGGGATTTTCATAAAATTCTTGAAAAAGCATTGGACGGTTATTTGCCTTCAAAGAAAGAGGCTACAGTAGTTCTTGATAGGTCAGAAAAAGAACTATCCTCTCTATTACTTGTTGCAGGGCAGATCAGGGATCAAGAAAAGGGTAAAACACTCACATATTCAAAGAAAGTATTTATCCCTCTTACGAATATGTGCCGCGATCGCTGTGGATATTGTACTTTTGTGAAAAGCCCGAAAGAGAAAGAGTCACATTATTTGACGCCTGATCAAGTATTGGATATTGCTTTAGCAGGCTATAAACAAGGATGTAAGGAAGTATTATTTAGTTTGGGAGATCATCCTGAATGGCGACATCGGGAGGCCAAGGAATGGTTGGAGCATTTAGGTTATAGTTCCACTCCTGAATATGTTATGGCAATGTCAGCTATGGTTTTAGATGAGACAGGGCTTCTGCCTCATACCAATGCGGGTATTCTTTCTCGTGATGAATTACTGGGGCTACGAGAGACTAATGTGAGCATGGGGATAATGCTTGAAAATGTCAGTGTCCGACTCCTAAATCGAGGTGGGCCTCATTTCGGATGTGACAGTAAAGAGCCGTCTTTGAGACTTAATGTACTTCGAGAGGCAGGTAAATTGGGTATTCCTATGACTACAGGGATTTTAATTGGTATTGGTGAGACTCCTGAAGAACGATTGGAGTCGCTTCTCGCTATTAAAGGAATACATGAGGAGTATGGGAATATCCAAGAGGTTATCATTCAAAATTTTAGGGCGAAGACCAAAACCCGGATGTACAAAAAAGAAGAGCCTTCTACCGTGGATATGCTTCGGACTTTAGCAATGGCTAGACTAGTCTTAGGAGGATCGATGAATATTCAGGCGCCTCCTAATTTAAATTCAGATGCCTGTCAAACGTATATCCTTGCTGGTATTAACGATTGGGGAGGAGTCTCTCCGGTCACTCCAGATCATATTAATCCTGAAGCTCCATGGCCTGCTATAAAGCAATTGAGTCACTTAACTGAAGAATGTGGTTACAATTTAAGAGAACGCCTGGCAATATATCCTGAGTTTCTGTGTGACGATTTATCTGCTTTTCCTCCTGCGCTTAGAAAGGCAGTGGCTGTGAAAATTCAAGAGGTAGGTTACAATGTGGAGACAGGGAGAGATGTGCTGTGACCAAACCTAGTTTTCATGCGAATCAAATACACTCCGTCGATTTGTTATTCAAATCTACGACAAAAGATATTGCTATTACTCTAGATAACGTCTTGATGGGAAAAGATGTTTCCGTAGAAGAGGGAACACGATTATTTGACGCCACTGGTACCGACTTGCTAGCTCTAATGGCAACTGCTGATGAGCTGCGACGTCGTTTCGCAGGAGAAACTGTGACGTATGTGGTAAACCGTAACATTAACTTTACTAATGTTTGCATTAAAAGGTGTGGTTTTTGCGCTTTTAGCCGTGATCATAGAACTGAGGAAGGCTATTGGTTGCCAGTGGAAGAGATAGTCAGACGTGCTAAGGAAGCAGTATCTTTTGGGGCAACCGAAGTCTGTATTCAGGCTGGTTTGCCTCCGAAAATGAAAGGATCTCTATACGGAGATATAACTCGAGAAATCAAGAAATATTTACCTGATTTACATATACACGGCTTTTCCCCTGAGGAAGTGTTATACGGATCTGTACGTTCAAGATCTACCATTCGTGAGCAACTTATTGAATTGAAGGAAGCCGGGGTTGGAAGTCTTCCAGGGACTTCCGCAGAGATTCTTGATGACACTGTCCGGAAACGTATCTCACCTGGTCGAATTACCAAGGATCAATGGATGGAAGTCATAACAAATGCTCACGATTTGGGCATTCCTACAACAGCGACGATTATGTACGGGCACGTGGAGTCAGCAATAGATCGGGTAAGACATTTAGCATTAATACGAGATATCCAAAAATCCACCGGTGGATTTACGGAGTTTGTTCCCCTAGGTTTTATTCATACTGAAGCTCCCATGTATAACAATCAGATGATTAGTGGTCTGAGAGAGGGTCCCACAGGTATGGAAGTGATAAAAATGCATGCTATTTCCCGTATCATGCTTAATAGCTACATCAATAATATTCAAGTATCTTGGGTTAAGGAAGGTCATAAGTTAGGTCAGGTATTGCTGCAGGCTGGAGCTAACGATATGGGAGGGACTTTAATAAATGAGAGTATTTCGACTGCTGCAGGAGCAGGACATGGCCAACTAATCTCTCCTCGTATGTTACGTAATATTATCTGGGATGCCGGTAGAGTGCCTGCAGAACGAACTACTCTTTACCAAATCCGTAAAAGTTTTGATGAGAATACTGATACCATCGTTGTGGATCCTTTGGATGCGATCGATCCGGAAGATACACAGTTTGGCTCTTATAACGAGCTGATCCAATTGAAGAAGTTCCGTTTTAACGAGAAAAATAATCTACCGGCAGTGCAATCGTAAGCGTACTCTGAGAGCATTGGCAGGAAACAGAGGATCTTCAAATGATTGAGAGGATTACAGCTTTGGCAGGCGGAGTGGGGGGAGCCAAATTGCTTTTAGGATTCTCAAAAATTCACCCAGCTAGCTCCTTATCAGCAATTATCAATACTGGAGATGACAGTATTTTTCATGGTTTGTATGTGTGCCCGGATTTAGACACTGTGATGTACACCTTAGCTGGATTGAGTGACCCTTTTACCGGCTGGGGTATCGCAGGTGATACCCGAGCTGTGTTAAACCAGCTAAATATTTACGGACGACCAACATGGTTTACGTTAGGGGATAGGGATGTAGCAACCCATATTTGCAGGACTGAGATGTTGAATAATGGTTATACATTATCCGATGTAGTAGGATTTTTAGCAAAGAGATTGGGTGTTGCTGTGAACTTATTCCCTATGTCTGACAACATTGTTCAAACTAAGGTTGCAACTGAAGAAGGTCTCCTTAATCTTGAAGATTACTTTGTTCGTCTAAAAACACAGCCAGTGGTCAAAAATGTGCAATTTGAAGGTGCAGAGACTGCTCAGATGTCATATGGTTTTCTAGATGCTTTGCAGAAGAGTGAATTGCTTGTATTTTGTCCGTCTAATCCTATAATTAGTATCAATCCAATTCTGGCTGTTGGTAGTGCAAGGACTCAAATAAAGAATTTTAGTGGATTGCGGGTGGCTGTTAGTCCTATTGTTGGGGGAAAGGCGATTCGGGGTCCTGCGGCTAAGATGATGGAAGAATTAGGTTACGAATCATCAGCTTTTTCTGTAGCTCAGATGTATCAGGATCTATGTGATGTGTTTGTAATTGACAATGCAGATAAAGGCTATGTACAACTAATACAGGAATTGGGCCTTAGGGTACTGTGTACCAACACAATAATGCTTGAATTAGAAGATAAAATACGCTTAGCACAAGAGATTTTAGACTATGCCAATAGTGCTTGAAGAACCAAAATGAATATCCAGAATCAAAAAATCATTGCTATAGTTCCCGTTAAGCCTCTTAACGATGGTAAGTCTAGGTTAATTGATGTCTTAAGCGAACGACAACGTCAGGCGTTGTCACTCATGTTGCTAAATAGAGTTATTAATTGTGTTAAGGGTGTTAAAGATTCTATCCACTTGTGGATCATTGGCGGAGACCCCACTGTTGAGGCGCTTTGCGCCAAGCACGGTGTAGTTTGCCTAAATGAACTTGGAGAAGATTTGAACTCAACGCTGTATAAGGGATTTCAGAAAGCCTTTGAGATAAATGCTGATGTCGCAATGTATATTCCTGCGGATTTGCCGATGTTAGAGACTCAAGATTTAACTGAGTTGATTAATTCGTCAGAAGGATTATCGAGGTTGGTGCTATGTCAAGCTGAATCTGACGGAGGCACCAATGCTTTACTGGTTCCTAAAGATATGATGGCTTTTATGCCGCAACTTGGTGATAATAGTTTTCTAAAACATATACAAATAGCCCAAGTCAATTCTTGGAGATTCAACTTTTGCAATGCCCCAGGAATGACTTTTGATTTGGATACTCCTAGGGATTTTGACCGGTGTAGGCAAGAGTTGCCATTGTTTATGCGTGATTTAGATCAATGGACTAAAGTGCTTAAAGACAGTCTTTCGTTGAGTACTTTAGACGCATTGTTGTCTGGCTAAGGCATGTCATATAGTTGTACAATGAAATCAAGTGATTTGAGGTATTACAATGACTGATACGATTATTATTGGCGCTGACCACGGAGGCTTTTATCTCAAGGAAGAAGTCAAGGGTATCCTTGCTGGTTTAGGATTTCAGGTGACGGATACCGGTGCAGACGTGTACGATCCTGATGATGACTATCCTGAATTTGCATCTAAGGTTGCTGCTAGTGTTTCATCTGGCGTATTTACAAAAGGAATTATAATTTGTGGTAGTGGAGTAGGTGCTTCAATTACCGCAAATAAGTTCTCTGGGGTCAGAGCTGGATTGTGCCATGATTCTTATTCAGCGCATCAAGGCGTCGAACATGACGACATGAATATCCTATGCCTAGGAGCTAGGGTTGTAGGAATTGAAGTTGCTAAGGAATTAATAGGAGCCTTCGTACGAGCTTCTTTTACAGGAGAAGAACGTCATATAAGAAGGTTAGGAAAACTAATTGATATTGAACGTCAGTGCCTTCAAAACGACACGTGATCTCTGGAAAAATTCTTTATTTCCCAGAGGAAAAAAACTCAAGTGCTTCGTTCACCAGTCTACTAGGTTCCGTGAAATGCATTTCATGACCAACCCCTGCCCATAACCTGAATTCTGCCTGGCTCGTAGCAATGCTTTTCAGATGATCGAATTCTTCTGTTGTGATATAACCACCAGCTTTCCAGTCTGCAATAAGTAAAAGGGTTGGTGCTTTGCATTTTGCAAGGAACGTTTCACATTCTAGTGCCCAACTTCTATTCACAGAGGAGATTTGTCGCAATATAGCAGGAGTAAAGGAGTGGAATTTAGTCACTTCGTCTTCGGCTTCTTGTGGTGTCTTTCCTGCATCAGAAAATTCTTTCTGGACTGTTTCTTTACTTTTTCTCCGGCTAATTATTTTGGGAACTATGGTTACAAATGCATCTGTCATTTTCCAATACACTGGATCTTCTAGAATGACTTTTGATACTGCGTTTGAATATTCCGCTGCAATAATAGTTCCAATATTGCCACCCCAGGAATGGCCTATATAGGCTGGGGACTTAAGGTTAAGCTTATTTATGAGCTCACAGATGTCGTTCGCATATGATTCCAACAAATAGCCTTGTTGTGGTCGGTCGGTTAATCCATTGCCTCGGTTATCTGCAGCGACGATATGGTATTTGTCTTGTAGTTCATTTGCAACGTCTTGCCAGACAAGACCTGAAGTGGACCAACCGTGCACAAGAACTAGGTCAGGTAGCGAAGGATTGCCCCATTCTCTGTAGTGAAACTTTAAGCCATTGATAGTAGTGTAGTTGCTTGTATATGACGCGGTCATCCTAAGAGTACTCCAATCAAAAAGTTAGTTTGGTAAATGGGTGTTCTTACCATAGTTAGTCATTCGATTGTAGCACTAGTCTTTTATGAATCATACCCACTTTGCCACAACACAACTGCAGTACGTTAGTGAGTCAGGACGCTTTGATGTGTTAAGAAATGTATTAAATGAGCTGTGTTAGAATTGGGTTTGCTTAAGTAAATCTGATTGATAATATCAGAAGAGATGGAGAGTCTTAATGGAAACACGGAAGAGTATAGGTCTTTTACTGCCAACGAGGGGTATTGTTATGAAAAATCCGGATACTCCCAATGTAGATTTATTGTTTGAGTTGGCGGAAGAGGCCGAACGGATTGGCCTTGATTCCTTATGGGTAGGTGATAGTTTGCTATCTAAGCCTCGCCTAGAACCAATAACAACGCTTTCTGCTATAGCGGCACGAACTAGTACTGTACGGATAGGGACTGCAGTTTTATTGGCGGCTATGAGAAATCCGGTATTGCTTGCCCATTCAGTAGCTACCCTTGACATCATTTCGAAAGGTAGAGCTATTCTTGGTATGGGAGTGGGCGGGGTATTTAACGATGCTTTGCAAAAGGAATGGGGTGCGGTAGGGGTTCTTGGAAAAGAAAGGGCAAAACGGTTCGAAGAAATAGCTGAAATCCTGAGGCTTCTCTGGACAAAGAATGATGTTAGTTATTGCGGTGAGTATTTTCACTTTGACAACGTGAACTTGCAACCGAAACCTTTTCAGAAGCGAGGAGTTCCTATTTGGCTTGCCTGCCATGAGAGGGCTGGAAAACCCCAGCAATGGAAAAGAGCGGCTAAATTAAGTGATGGAATAGTTTCTATCAGTGACACGCCGGATGAGTTGGAGGTAGGCTTGCAAAAATATAGTTCTTACTTACAGAGGGATATTGATGATCCTTTACAGAAAGATGTATCTTTTTATTTAACAATTAATATTAATCAAGATAAGCATGTCGCTGAGAAAGATGCTCATGATTATCTCAATCGCTATTATGGAGCCAATATTTGGGGAACCCGTTGGGGACCCTTTGGTTCTGCGAACAGTATTATCGACCGATGTAATCAGTATTGGGATGCTGGAGTTAATCATCTTATTGTCCGTTTTGCATCTTTTGATCCAATAGAACAGTTGAAGAGATTTGAAACCCAGGTTTTACCCTATATTAGCGATCCAGTTTGACCTACGGTTAGTAGATGTCGAGACTGAATCTGGATCCGTCAGGTGTTTCTTTGAAGTCAAGAATTCGTTGATCATCTCCATGATTTAAAGCTGGATCAATCAATAGAAGAATTACATTTTCGTCAGTGATTTTTGCGTCACCCATGCGCTCGATGTCTAGTACTAAGCCAAAATCTCCTTCTCCTGTCCAGGTGGGGGGTGTGGCTAGGCGGAGAAACTTGCCTTTTTTGACTGTCCCATCCTCTTTCATTTCTCGGAGTTTTGTTTTTGCTCTATTAGTTATAGTGATCATTGGTCAAAAAACTTACTAACTGAATGTAATTAAAGTTTAGTCCGATTAACGTTATGTGGCACTATCGGTTAGAGTTGTTATAATAGGCTTTCCAGTCACATATTGTCTACTAGGAGAATACATTGAATAAGCAAGCTATATATAACTATATTGATCAGAACATTGACAAACATACTGCTCGAGTTCAGGAGTGGGTAAAACAACCAAGCGTAAGCTGGGATAATTTAGGAGTCGAAGACTGTGCGAAATTAGTAGCTCGTACCTATAAGGATCTTGGTTGCAGCGAAGTAGATCTCTTAGAAGGCCGGTTCCATCCAGGGCTATGGGCTTACTATGATGCAGGAGCAACTAAAACAATTCATAACTATTGTATGTTTGATACCAGACCTGTAGCTAACGCAGACAAATGGAACTACGACCCATGGGGTGGAGAGCTTGTTCAATACGGTGATTTCCCTAAAGTAGTAGTGGGGAGGGGAGCTTTAGGTGCAAAAGGACCATATGTAGCTTTTCTTAATGCACTTGAAGCGATTATTGCAGTAGAGGGAACCCTTCCGGTTAACATTATGTTTCTTGCTGAAGGGGAAGAGATTATGATGAGTCCTGCCTACAAGCATTTTGTTGAAGCATATAGTCATCGCTTAAAGGAAGTAAGTGCAAGTTATTGTGTGATGGGCTCGCAATCAGCTGATGGGTCTGTTCCTATTTGGTTGGGTATGAAAGGGATGGTTGTATTGGAGCTTTCAGCAAAAGGCGCTAATTGGGACAAAGGACCATCAACTACCATTCATAGTTCTGCAGCTGGATTGGTGCAGAACCTTCCTATCAGACTGTCCCAGGCGTTGGCATCTCTTGTTGATAACGGAGGTCGATGTGTGGTAGACGGGTTGGAACAAATTTGGTCCTATCGAAAGTCAATTGCGACAGACGAAGAAGCTCTTTTACAAGGGTTGGCTCAGAGATTTAAAGGTAAAGACTGGAGGAATGCTCTACCCCTAGGCGGAACTGACAATATTGCTGAAATTGTCGGTGGTATGAATGGTATGGATCCTTTGAAGAATTACCTATACGGCCCTACAATGAATGTATCTGGTTTAAGAAGTGGTTTCATTGGTATGGGTACACATACCAACCCCGCAATATCCCCAGGTGTAGCTACAGCGACTATTGATTTACGGATGGTGGTGGAAATGCCCGCACAGGAGATAATAGGATCAATTCGTAAGCATCTGGATTCACATGGGTTTACGGATATTGAGATTGATGTCTTGGCAGACTATGACTTCAATCAAGCTCCGTGCAGCTTCAGCTCTCTTGATGCTTTAAAAGATACACTTCATTCATGGGATGTAGAACCTGTAGTATGGCCTTTAAACGGAGGGGGAGGTCCATGGACAGCGGTAGCTAATGCTTTTGGTGTTCCATGTATTCGTGGAGGTGCAATCGGTGGTGGAGGAAACGGTCCAGGGAATATAGACGAATATTTGGTCATAGAAGGCAATGGGAAAGTTGCGGGATTAGCTGAATCAGAAAAGTATCATGTAGATGCTTTATTCAACTTTGCTGCTAGTCTTTGACAGTATTCTAAGTATTCTCAAAAAGTCTAGCGAGATTGTTGCCTAGTATCATATCCATGTGCTGGTCTGGAATAAAACTACAGTAGTCTTTTAAATAGTCAAGGGATTGCTTGTAGGTACAGAATCGTTCAACGTTTGGAGCATCAGTTCCCCATACTAATTTTTCAGGACCAAGGTGTTTATAGAATTGTCTTATTATTGGTCGAAGTTCTCTGTAGGGATAGTCTATAAGACCTCCGAAGATGATTGGAAAACATAGTTCAACCATTAGGTTTGGAGCCTTCATGATGTCCCAAAACTCTTGGGGGAAAACTACGCCTCTTTTACTAGTGAAGAACCCGAAAGGAAATCCATTGGTTAAAACACAGGGAATGGTCGGGTTTTTTTGAAGCCATTTACCTAAGGAACGAATTGTTGATAGATAAGAGTTCTTGGAGGGTTCGTTTGCTGGGCAGTTCCAAAACACAGGAGTTTTAAGTGATTTGGTTAGATCAAAGAAGGTATCAAAAACTCGATGTTCGACCTTATGATTATTTCCTCCGAAAAAGATATTTCTGGTATCAAACCATGTTCCGCTGAGCCCTAGGTTCTTAATTGCGTGTTCCAGAACTTCCAGTTGAGATCGGTGATAAGCTTTCCATTCATCGACCACTGCGAGTCCCCAAAATCGACCAGGATAGTTTTGAATTGCTTTAGCTTGATATTCATTAAGTTTTCCGTATAAGTGTCCATTATGGATTACTGCCTTATCTACCCCTGAATGATTCATAGTGGCAACCATGACTCCCGGCAGCGCTTCAAGGTTAACCATACTGGGAGGCAGATATTGTTTGTATACATCCTGTCCCTCAGACGTCCACATAAGTCTACCGTAGCCGCCTGATCTGAAATCTCGGTCCACTAAACCATCAAAAGTATAATTATTATCTTTGATTAGAGGCAGACTTTGAGTGACTTGTGCGTTGAGATCTGCCCTGATGGGAAGCCGATCATTGGTGGCGAGCTCCCTTTGTACAAATCTCAGATGGTGTCTAGGTGATTTATGGCCAGACGCACTTCCCATTGGTGGAAAGATATGAATGTGAGAGTCAACTATCATAGAAAAATAATATAGGTTAATATCTTCCGTGGCAAACTATCAAGTGAGATGATTACCTCAAATGTCTAGACCAGATACTCGAATTTCAACATTGGCTCTCTGTTCTTGGAGTTTCATCGCAATTCTCGTGTCTTTATCTCCCCATCCGCGATTCATTGCCTCTTCTAGTTCAGCAGTAGCCATGTTTGTGAGTCGAGCAGGAACCTCTAGTTCTTTAGCTACACTTGTAGCTAACTTTATATCTTTTAATGCCATCTGCAAAGAAAATAGTGGCTCATAATTATCTTGGAACAGTGTTTTTGGGATAGCTACTTTTAGGTCAAGCATGTTTCCCAATGCACCGTGAACCATGACTTCCCACAATGCTTTGGCATCTACGCCTCCTTTAACCCCCATTGATAGTGCTTCTGCGATAGCAATACCTGTGGCAATACTTGCCGCATTGTGGGCTAATTTGCATAGAGTTCCACTACCGATCAAACCGGTGTATGTGATTTTTTCTCCAATTACGTTGAGAATATCGAAGGCTCTATCGTATACTTCTTTATCCCCACCCACCATTAATGCTAGAGTGCCTTTCTCTGCTCCACTTGGGCCACCACTTACTGGACAGTCCAGCATATGGGCTCCTAGCAATGAAATATGTTCCCCCAGTTCTCTGGTGAGTTTTAAGGAATTTGTTGAAACATCGATATAGATACTGTTGGGCTGTATAGTAGCGCCTATACCATTTTCACCCCTAACTGCTTCATCTATTTCTTTTGGGCCTGGAAGTGAAGTAAATACTATCTCAGAATTCGCAGCTACTTCCGAAGCATCTTTTGCTGCTTTAGCGCCGTTGTAAACGAGTTTGTCTACTACAGATGAACGAAGATCGTGAACGATAAGGCTGTGCTTTGCTTTTAGAATGTTCGATGCCATTCCATATCCCATATTCCCTAAGCCAATAAATCCAATATCCATCAGAACACCTCCTAAGCATATTAGCGCAATTTGATTGTAAACTTAAGTTGAAATTTTCTCAATTAAAGAGGGCTTTTTTTAACTGTTGCCCGTCCACCTTTTTTGAACGGATCCATCGGTGGTCTTTTATTTGATATAGTTAAGTAGACTTGGCAAGGAAAAAACATGAGTACCATTGACCAATTTAACAAAACCGAAGTGCTGGAACTGATCAGTAAGACACAAATGATCGCAGTAGTCCGCGCGAGTGAACCAGAGAAAGCATTGAAACTTGGAGAAGCTGCCGTAAAGGCTGGCGTGATTGCCGTGGAAATAACTGCTACTGTTCCTTCCTATGACAAAGTTGTGACACAACTACAGGCTAATTTTGGGAACAGTGCTGTAGTGGGAGTCGGATCAATTCTGAGTACAAAGCAGATTGAGATTGCATTAGATGCAGGTGCGCAATTTATCGTGACACCTGCTGTAAGTACGGGTCTAGTGATTTCCAATTACCTGGCTGAATCAGTTTTTATTATTGGTGCCTTAACGCCATCTGAAATACTATATGCTGAACATATGGGGGCTGATCTAGTTAAAGTATTTCCTGTTAATGCAGTTGGTGGAAGTTCTTACATTAGGTCAATTTTAGAACCGATGCCGTGGTTGAAGCTTGTCCCTACTGGTGGGGTAAATCTCGAAAACTTCGTATCATTTATTCATGCCGGGGCTACATGTGTAGGCCTTGGAAGTTCGTTGTTTCCTAAAGATTTGGTACAGGAAGAGAAATGGGAGGAGATTTCCCGACATATTGCTAAGTTTGGAGTTCGATTGGATGAAACGAGAGACAGTAGTGGTGAATAAACAATCAAGTGAAACCACTACTATTGTCGATTATCTTATCGTAGGGGGAGGGTATGCCGGAGATGTTGCTGCATCCGCCCTTAGGAAATCCTCGCGAGATTCATCTATTCTGCTGGTGAGTGATGAAGAGGATTTTCCTTATCATCGGCATCAACTCTCTAAGGAATTTCTTTTAGGACGACGGTCTGACAAAGAAATTATGTTAAGAAGGGGTAATTTTTACGAAACTCAGAATATAGAAGTGTCTTTAAATGAACGGGCACGGCGGTTGATACCCGAAGAATATTCGCTTGAAACTGACAAAAGTATAATCCGGTATGAAAAGCTCCTGATAGCTACTGGCGCCAGGCCCAAAAAACACGATTGTCCCGGGTCAAATCTTGAAGGTATTTACTATTTGCGTACAATTGAAGACGCAAGAAGATTCCGGAGATTACTCCAGGCAAAGAGCAGAGTAGTTGTTGTGGGAGGAGGGTTTATAGGTGTTGAAGTTGCATGTGCTCTGTCCGAACTGGGGATGAACGTTTCTTTGGTTATCCAAGAAGAGACAATTTGGGAACACTTATTAGGTACGGAAATCAGCCAATATTTTCACAATAAGTGTACGAATAGAGGAATAAATATTATTGCGTCCGAAGAAGTGCAAAGTTATCACGGAGACAAGGTTGTCACAGCTGTTCAAACACGCGATCAGCGGCTCGACTGTGACTTTGTTGTTACCGGCATTGGTTCTGTTCCCAATACCGAGTGGCTTACACAATCGGGTTTAATCATTGGTGATGGATTGATGGTGGATCAGAATATGAGAACAAATGATCCTGCAATTTATGCGGCGGGAGATGTGGCTTGTATTCAAGATATGACTCTTTCTTCTCCATATAGAACACAGCATTGGGATGCTGCTCGTGAACAAGGTTTGTGCGCAGCATCTAATATGCTTGGAGGCAGCGTCGCATTTGAACATACTCCTAGTTTCTTTACGTCTATTTTTGATATCTGGATGGATCAGATAGGAATACCGAATCGATTTGATTCGGTTGTGGTTCGGCAAAAATCCCCAGATAGTTTTATTGCCTTCTACCTTTTTGGCCAACATATTGAGGCAGGGATATTAGTGAATAGTTCTGCTGATTATAAAGCCTTGAGGAAACTTGTGGTTAATAAAGTGTGTATAAAAGATACCCGAGCACTTGGTGATATGGAGAGAGAACTAGGCTCAATTGCCATTGATTAGTCGGATGCTATAATAGCTGAAATTATTTCTGTATAGGTGGACATAATGACTACGTATAATATAGCGGTGATTCCAGGTGATGGGATTGGCGATGAAGTCGTTGCTCAAGGACTACGTGTACTTCAAGAACTAGAAAAGAAAAAGAAGGTTAAATTTCAGTTCACCGAGTTTTCTTGGGGCTCTGAGCATTATTTATCTACTGGTAGGATGATGCCTTCTGATGGGCTGGATCGGCTGTTACCGTTTGATGCTATTTATTTTGGCGCGGTTGGGCATCCTGACATTCAAGACCATATCACGCTGAACGGATTGTTATTACCTATGCGGCGAGCTTTTGACCAATACGTGTGTCTGAGACCTAGTGTGTTGTATGGAGGTGTTGCTTCTCCTTTGGCAGGTAAGAGTCCAGGCGATATTGACATGCTGGTTATACGTGAGAATACAGAGGGTGAATATGCTAATATTGGAGGATTTCAATATCAGAATTCTCCCCAAGAGACCGCTGTCCAAAGTTCTATTTTTACCCGTTATGGATGTGAACGAGTTATACGCTATGCATTTGATTTGGCTGTGTCTCGTAAGCGGAAACATGTGACCTCCATAACCAAATCAAACGCCCAAGGATACGGTATGGTGCTATGGGATAAGGTTTTTCTGTCAGTTGCAGAAGAATATCCTGGGATTACTACAGATTCTCAGCTTATTGATGCAGCCTGTATGAACTTTGTTCGAAAACCTGAGTTTTTCGATGTAGTGGTTGGTAGTAATTTATTTGGTGATATTCTGACAGATATTGGGGCGATTATTACTGGAAGTATGGGCCTTGCTGCTAGTGCAAATCTAAATCCCACGCGGAAGTATCCGTCATTATTTGAACCTGTACATGGTAGTGCTCCTGATATAGCTGGACGGGGTATCGCAAACCCTCTGGCGGCTATTCTTTCTGTTGCCATGATGTTAGATCATTTGGGAGAACAGGAACTTAGCAGTGAAGTTGAGAGAGGGACTTTAGCAGTGCTAAATGATCATACGGTTTTAACCCCTGATCTTGGAGGTACCGCTAGTACTGAAGAAGTTGGTTCAGCAGTTGTCGAGCAGTTATTCCATTAGGTGATTTAGATTTTTTTAATAGACTTCAGTGCATGAGCTGAGGCTGGAAGTTCTTCTGGATCCACCGGAATTTCGATTACGCTAGGGTTTCCGCTTGCTAGAGCCTTGGCAATTGTGTCTCCAATGGAATCTGGGTGTTCTATATAATAGCCGTCCCCCCCGAACAACTTTGCGAGTTTGTCGAAACGCGGGTTGGTGATATCAGCACCTACATATCTGCCCTGATAAAGATCCCTTTGATATACTTTTTCGGAACCCCATGCGTTATTATTCATAACAATAGAAACCACAGGGATATCGTGTTGTACAGCCGTAGCTATTTCTCGTGCGTGGAACAAGTATCCTCCATCGCCATTGATGGAAACAACTGGACAGTCTGGTTTACCTATCTTTGCTCCCAGTGCAATTCCGTAGCCCCATCCAATACAGCCTAAATCCAGTGAGGAAAAGAAGGTTCTTGGTTGATAGCATTGCAATCTATCATATCCGTAGGCCACGCAACCACCGGCATCCATACTTACGATAGTATTCTTAGGAAGTACTTTGCGAAGTTCAGCATAAACTTTTTGTGGCTTTATAGGGGCACTGGACAGCAATGTCTCTTTATGCAATCGGTCCAGCCTTTGCACCTGTTTTGATTGGGCGATTTTTATCCAGGAATCACGGTGTTCCAAAGAGACTGTAGACATGTCGTTTTCCAACAACAAGGAGATATTTTGATTGATATCTCCTGTCAGGCTGTATGTTGCTGGGAACACCTGATTGATAAAGGTAGTATCTAGGTCAATTTGAATAAGTGTACTATCTTGGCTGATGTACCTATTATCATAATACGTGTCAAAGTGACCTAGTTTAGTCCCTATGGCTACTAAAACATCCGCTTGTTTACAGAGATCACCTGCTTCAGGAGCGCCTGCTCTTCCTAGGGGGCCAATATACAGTGGGTGATCGTTTGAGACGACATCATTGTGTCCATATGTTGAGACTATCGGGATATTTAACAAAGTCGATAACTCTTCTATTTTTTGATTTGCATTGGAGTCAGTACAGTTCTCGCCTGCGAGTAATAACGGTCTTTTGGCACTTACAAGAACTTTCTTAATATTACTTATAAGTGCTTGATCCGCTGCTTTAGTCGTGAGTAGTGGTATTTCTGAGAAGTGCTGGTCGTCTATGGCGACTGAACGATTAACCGATACATCTTGCGGTATCTCCAAATACACGGGGCCTTTTCTATCTTGTGTAGCTATGTGGAATCCCAAATTGACAAATTCTGCTATTCGGTGCGGTTTGTTGATTAGAGTAGCCAGTTTTGTGATCGGCTTAAAAGATGAGACAAGATCCGTTTCTTGTAGAACACTTGTATTTCTCGTTTGAAGGGACGTTCCTCCGCAGAATGCAATGACTGGAGAATTCGCGACATAGGCGCCTGCAATAGCGGTTGTGGTATTTGTGGCACCTGCGCCTCCCACTACTAAAGACACCCCTGGTTTTCCTGTTGCTCGGGCATAACCATCTGCCATCAGGGCAGCGGATTGTTCATGACGGCATCCGATGAATTTAATGTCAGTCGAATCGTAAAATGCATCCAGAATCCCCAAGAAAGTATGTCCTACTACGCCGAAAACGTATTCGACTTTGTGAGATCGAAGTGACTCTAGGAAAATTTCGCCTGCTGTTAATGATTTCATCAGTGATTCTAACCTGTGTATTCTTGATATGATTGCTTGATGGATAAGTGAAGACAAGTCCCTGCATATATCCTTAGACTCTTAAGCCTCTTGTATATGCAAGTGTGACTTAGTCTATGTATAGATGGTTTTGGCTAATATATGTCTATTGTACTACATGCTCATGTTTAGATGGATATCTCAATTAGGCTGTTACGTTGACCATGATGGTATCATGCAAATTTAAAGACACGTTCCATAAGGAACCTTATTGAAGGCGGTGAACTTTTGAGTACAGTAAGTTTTGTTTATAGACCGCAAGTTTTAGGTATGAAACATGTTGTATCTGCTGGTCATCATCTTGCAGCGGATGCGGGATATCGCATACTGGAATCTGGTGGCAATGCAATAGATGCAGGGGTAGCAGCGGGGATAATGACCAATGTTGTTTTACCTGATAACACAGGTTTTGGTGGTGTTGCTCCTATTATGATTTATGATGCTAAAAGTAATGCTGTTAAATCGATTAGTGGGCTAGGAGTCTGGCCTTCGATTGCTTCTCCAGAATATTTTGAGAACAACTGTAATAGTGACTTGCCGTCTGGGATCTTGCGTTCTGTTGTCCCCGGGGCACCGGACGCGTGGTTTACGGCATTACAGCTGTATGGGACTATGAGTTTTGAGGAGGTAGTTCAGCCGTCATTGGAAGCTGCAAAGAATGGGTTTCCTGTACCGGATTCGTATGTTAAAGCAGTTGATACTCATATTGAAGAGTTGAAACTTTGGAGCTACACCGCTGAGCAATTTATTCCGGGAGGAATTCGGCTTAAGGCTGGGCAGAAACTAGTGCAAACAAATTTGGCGAGTACTTTCGAACATTTGATTGAAGTAGAAAGAACGAATGCTTCAAAAGGAAGAACCAGTGCTATTAAATCAGCCAGAGACGAATTCTATAAAGGGGATATTGCACGCGAGATTGCTCGATTTTCGGCAGAACTTGGTGGTCTGCTTTCGATGAAAGATCTTCAGGACTTCACCGTTGAGGTTGAAGTTCCGCCTCGAGGATCGTATAAAGACTATGAAATAGCCACGTGCGGTTTTTGGAGCCAGGGCCCTTTAATCATTCAGATGCTCAATATGCTTGAACAGATAGATTTGCAGGCATTGGGTCATAATTCCAGTGAATATATTCACTTAGTTGTAGAAATAATGAAGTTGGCTTTTGCTGATCGAGAAATGTATTATGGGGATCCAAAGTTCATTGATATACCTGAGGAAATTTTGCTTTCCAAGGAATATGCAGCGCAGCGTCTTCAATCTATAGATTTTTCATCTGCATGTCCTGGCATGCCAGATCCTGGCCTCATTGAACAAAGTGGTCGTAGTCACCATGACTTCTATACAGGATCTTCGGGCTTGGATAGAGATACAAGTTATCTTTGTGTGGTAGATAGATGGGGTAATATGTTTTCAGCTACTCCTAGTGATCCGTTTGGTGCGCCGATCATTCCTGAACTAGGCTTTGCAATTTCTTCACGTGGGAGCCAGTCATGGATCGATAGATCTCATCCGAGCTGTTTGGCTCCTGGCAAGCGTCCTAGATTGACTCCAAATCCTGCTATTGTCTTTCACGAAGATCGCCCTTGGATGGCATTTGGAACTCCTGGGGGGGACGTCCAACCTCAAGCCATGGTTCAAGTGCTTTTGAATTTAATTGGTTTTAATATGGAGCCACAACAGGCAATTGAAGCACCCCGCTTCGGGACTCATAGTTTTCCAAATTCTTTTTGGCCGCATAAGTATAATCCCGGTTTACTAAAACTGGAAGCTCGTATTGATGATTCGGTAGAGAGGGATCTCACTCAAAAGGGGCATGTTATTGAAAGATGGAATGCGTGGGATGAACTGGCTGGTGGAGTGTGTTTGGCTGCTCATGGGGAAGAGCAAGGTACCCTTATCGGTGCGGCAGACCCTAGAAGGCAGTGTTATGCCATAGGCAGGTAATTACCATGCCGTCCAGCCTCCGTCTACAAGCAATAATTGCCCGGTAGTCCCAGTTGTGGAGGGACTTGCCAAGTAGATAGCGGCTCCTACAATTTCTTCCACTTGCAAGCGTCGGCCCATAGGGGAGTAAGTCTGGATAAATTTATTGACCTCGTCTTGGTTTCTATCCATGGTGTTCACCATTGGTGTTTCGGTCGGTCCAGGACCGATCGCATTGACAGTAATACCTAACTTTGCCCATTCTATTGCCAAGGCTTTGGTCAAGTTGGTGACCCCTCCTTTGCTTGCACAATAATGCGCTCGATTATACATCCCTGTTTGTGATAATTGGGATGAGATGTTAATGATGCGCCCAAATTTTTGGTTTATCATATGGGATGCTGCTGCTTGGGAACAGAAAAACGTTCCCTTCAGATTTATATCAATGGTGAAATCCCAATCTTGCTCTGTGATGCTCATCGCTTCTTGGACTATCCGTACACCTGCATTATTAACCAGAATATCTAGCTGTCCAAAATCTTGCACAACCTGATCAACGGTTGTCTGGATTTGGTTAACAGTGCTCACATCCAGTTCGTAAGCTTTAGCCTCTTTTCCGATCTTTTTGACTTCTTCGACAGTTTCTTCAGCAAGAGCCATGCGGTTTGGTATTTCGCAAACAGCGACATTAGCCCCAGCTTCTGCCATGCCAAGAGCTACAGCTTTTCCTATTCCCCTGCCTCCACCAGTGATAAAGGCAATCATGTTGTCTAAATTAAAACCATTGTAAGGCATCATAAATCCTTCAGATTCTAGTCTATCACAGTTGTATTACTTTGATTGTTCTGCGCGAAGAGCTAAGGGTTTGAGAATTGAGTAGATGATGTCGTTCACTGGGGTTGGGATTCCTAGAAGTTTTCCTCTACGAATTACTTCACCCGTAAGCCCATCTAGTTCGACGGGTTTACCGTCCGTAAAATCCTTAGCCATTGAGCTTCTACTGGTAGGATTAAACGTTTGCATGGCGTGGATGCTTTTTTCTATAGAATCTTCTCCGATAGGAATTTGTGCGGCTTTTGCTACGTTTGCAGCCTCATGCATAGCTGCCAACAAGGTTTTTCTTGTTTCAAGAGTTTGGTACATTTCTCCGTAGTTAGCCCCTGTTGCAGCACACACACCAGCTGTTGCAGCTATGTAAATAAACTTTTCCCAGCTACGGGCTGTCATATTTTCTGCAACTTCTACGGTCCATTCCGCTTCTTTGAAGGTTTCGTATAAATTTGTGACCCTTGGTGTTATTCCTGGATGTCTTTCTCCAAAAACCACCCTGCAAAACTTTCCGATTTGTCTAATGATGCCTGGTTCTTTAATTCTTCCCTCAATATATGCTGATCCTAGAAGAACGTGCTCTTCTCCTAAAACTTCACATAGTGTGTCACCGCTTGATACTCCATTTTGAAGGGTTAATACGAGGGTACTGGGTTTGAGGAGCGGTATAAGTAAGGGGGCAGTAGTTATATTATCGTACATTTTTACGGTAAATAAAATGAGATCTACGGGATCGATGTCTGAAAAACGATCGGTTGCAAAACTGTTGACTGTGAAGGTGCCCATAGAGTCGCTTTCGACTTGTAGTCCATCTGCTTTAATCGCTTGTAGGTGGGCGCCTCTTGCAACGAATGTTACATCGTGTCCCGCTTTGGCTAGGAGAGATCCAAAAAAACCACCGACACCACCTGTCCCCACAACACAAATTTTCATAATTAAACAGACTCCATAGAGATTACCCTAATACGTACTAATGCAAGTATGTATCAAAAGCTTAGATCTGCTGTGCAACTGTCGTTGGAGTACCAACGGGGACTTGGATGGCTGTAGGTCATACAACTTACCTTGAGTGAATGGCTCATTGGTCCTACAGTTGCTTTTTTATTCTCATACCAAAACTCAATGAACCCACCCTGATATTTTGATGTCATAGGAGCTATGGCTATCACATATTCTGAATCACTAGGGAGAACAAAGTCACTCCAGTGGTCTACCAGCCCAGCTTTTGATAGTTTTGCGTACAGGATGGATCCCGCCTTAGCAGGGCCACCATTTAAAGTTATAGTACCTTTAAAGGTCGCTGGAATCGGTGGAATCTCACTTACGCTTCCGCCGCTATCTTCATCAGGTGCTCTATTGAACAAACCTGCTTGAAGTTCAGGTAGTAATATCTCGAATGTGTTACTTGCTATAGCGTAACCACCCAGTGACGGTGCCAGATCAGCCTTATTACTGAGTGTTTTACTAACTCGTATTCCTATTACTTCTCCTGAACTGTTGATGAGTGGTCCTCCTTGGATTCCATCTTGGAATCCAGAGCTCACTTCAAAGAATCGACGACTATACGTGAAGTCGGATTGTATAGATAAAACTTGCGAAACAGGAGTTACTAAACTCCCTGATACTTTTGGAAAACCGAGACTTGCGACTTGATCCTGTTCTTTCAATTGGTCTGAGTTGCCTATAGTAACTGGAGTAAGACCTGTGGCCTCAACATATATAACAGCGATTCCCTGGAAGTCGTCCCTACCAACGACCCATCCTTGTTTTGTAGCCCCGCTTGGTAGGGTTACATTGATCAAAGGAACTGATTCAATTTGATCTGCAGTAGTAAGGATGAATCCGTTATCAGTGATAATCATGCCAGACCATTTTCTTCCCTGTGCTTCCAGTTGGACCACGGACTTCTTCACTGCTCCTAGAGAGTCGGTTACTTGAGGAGGTGGTACCGGCGTTGGTGTTGGCGTTGCCGTTGGTGTCGGCGTTGGCGCAGGCGGAGTTGGTACCGGTGTTGGTGTTGGTGTTGGTGTTGGTGTCGGTGTCGGTGTAGGCGTAGGAGTAGGCGTAGGCGTAGCTGTTGGTGTAGGTGTATAAGTCGGTGTCGGAGTAATTGTTGGCGTGTTGGTCGGAGTTGGGTTTATATCGTCAGAACTGCCACCGCAGGCTACTGTTAGCAATAGTATTATTCCTAAAATACCAAGGCTAGCTTGTCTTTTCATGCCCAGTAGAGTCTGTTTGTTGTTTGTCATAATATCTGTATTTTGACTGCCAGTCCTACCGCGTATATTAGCATTCTCCATAATCGGAATGCACGAGCCATGGTAGAATATACCCTCATATTATATACGATAAAGTCTATAGGTAAGAAGAATCTCTATAGAAATAGGCGCTACCGTCTAAAGGAAATGAATTAATGTTAGATAAGCTGAGTAATATTCAAGTGCGTTTTGACGAGGTTGAACGTCTTATGGCTTCCCCTGAAGTTGCCTCTGATTATTCTCAACTTGAAGCACTTGCAAAGGAACGGAAAACTCTTGAAAAAGTTGTTGTTCTTTATAAGAAATATTCTCTTGTAGAAGAACAAATCAAGGAAGCTAAAGAATTAGAGAATTCTGGAGATTCGGATTTAGCTGGTTTAGCTCATGACGAGTTAAATGTATTGGGAACAACGAAAACAGAACTGGAATCCGAAATGCGTAGAGCCCTTCTTCCTGCAGATAAGCATGCGGATAGGAATGTGATTATGGAAATTCGGGCAGGTGCAGGAGGTAATGAGGCTGCTCTTTTTGCGGGTGACTTGTTTAGAATGTATATGCGCTATGCTCAAGAAAAGTCTTGGAACACGCAAATTATTGATACCAATAGAACTGGATTGAACGGGTACAAAGAGGTTATTGTAGGAATTAATGCCGTGGGAGCATATAGTAAATTAAAGCATGAAAGTGGGACTCATAGAGTACAGAGAGTTCCTTTGACTGAATCATCAGGTAGGATTCATACCAGTACAGCAACAGTAGCAGTGCTACCTGAAGCAGAAGAAGTGGAAGTAGAAATTGACCCTGAAGATATCCGCGTGGATATCTTCCACTCAGGAGGTGCAGGCGGCCAAAATGTAAACAAGGTGGCCAGTGCTGTTCGGATCACCCATTTGCCCACTGGTATTGTAGCAGTGTGTCAGGATGAAAGATCTCAACACAGGAATAAAGCAAAGGCACTTTCAGTTGTGAGAGCCAGATTATTGGATATGGAGCAAAGGAAACAGCAACAAGAGTTATCATCTTCTAGAAGATCTCAAGTTGGGACAGGGGATCGATCAGAGAAGGTTAGGACTTATAATTTTCCGCAGGATAGAATTACTGATCATCGCCTGAGTGTCACTTTACATGGGTTACCGCAGTTGTTGGATGGGGATTTAGATCATCTGCTGGACTTATTGGACAAGAACGGACAGGATCAGCAATTGGGGGACTTGCTATTCTGAATTCAGTTGGGATTGCTTTAACTCACGTGACTACGGTTTTGGGTAATGCAGGAATACCTGATTCACGAATCGAAGGAGATCTTCTATGCATGCAGGCTATGTGTGCAACACGGGAAGAGCTGTATATCTCGCTGGATCAACCGCTAGAACCTTCTGTCGCTGATTGTCTTGCATTACTTCTTGACCGTCGCTTATCTCGGGAACCTGCGGCGTATATTTTGGGGTACAAGGAATTTTATGGTTTCGTTTTAAGTGTATCCCCTGAAGTGCTAATCCCAAGACCTGAGACCGAACATGTAGTTGAATCAGTGCTCCAAGTACTAAGTGATAAAACGACATCGTCAAGACCTGTGGTGTTAGATATTGGTACTGGTTCTGGAGCGATAGCAATAGCGGTCGCTTCGAAGAGCCCGCAGTCCGTAGTGATAGCGTCAGATATTTCTTCTGCTGCTATAAAGATCGCTTATGCAAATAAAAGTAAGTATCCCAAGTTACATAACATTGAATTTGTTATTGGCGATTTGCTTACATGGTTTCAAGGACCGGTAGATGTCATAGCAGCCAATTTGCCCTATGTTCCTACGTCCGTAGTTCAGACATTGGATCCGGAGATTAGATTATATGAGCCATTAGAAGCATTAGATGGAGGCAAAGATGGATTGGATTTTATACGACAAATTGTTGAGCAAGCTGCTGGATTATTAACTTCAACTGGATCGTTGATACTTGAATTAGATCCTAGTCAGGTTCATCCGCTTTGTATGTTTATTTCTGAAGCGTATAGAGGAGTGAAGCTTCGGGTTGTCAAGGATTTGCATGGACTCGATCGAGTTTTAGTGGTGACTGGTTTGGCAGTTCATTAGACGAAGTTTTTGATAACGGTATAATAGACTTAGATTATGGGTAGATAGTATAAATGAGGAGTGAGTCATTATAGATTTACGACAGTATTTTGAGTCACTGGCAACGCCTGAAGACCAATCTTTTGGAACTGTAGTGATTGACATAGCTGATGCCGCTGGTGTTATCCATGGCAAAATTCAGCGATTAGGACTTGGGGATGATATTGGTTCTCTGGAAAAAGTAAATGTTCAAGGGGAGGAAGTCCAAAAACTTGATGAAGTAGCTACCCAAGTGTTTCTTGATGCACTGATGAAGGGCGGAAAAGTTGCGGTAGTAGGATGTGAAGAACGAGATGACCCTGTGTTTTTGGGACAAGACCAGGCTCCTTATGTTGTCAATATGGATCCCATTGATGGGTCAAGCAATATCGCAGTTGCTGTAGGTATAGGTTCCATATTTGGCATTTGGCCAAACGCCGGAAATCTCGAGACGACGGCTGACGTACTCTTGTCTCCAGGAAAATATCAAGTAGCTGCCCTTTATATTGTGTATGGATCGAACACGGTTTTGGTGTTAGCGAGTGCGTCTGGCGTGAGAGAATTCAGTTTTGATCCCGATACAGATTCTTTTATCTTGACTAAACCTGATGTACAGCTTCCTCAGAAGTGCCAGTATTACAGTATTAATTACGGTAATTGGGAGGGATTCTCCACCTCATTGAAAGATGCTGTTTTGGATTTGCAAACAACCTATTCACTTCGCTATGTTGGTTCGTTAGTAGCTGATTTTCATAGAAACTTGTTGAAAGGTGGCGTATTTTTGTATCCTGAAGATGTGAATAATCCATCTGGAAAATTGCGACTCATGTATGAAGCGAATCCCCTGGCATTCATTACTGAAAAAGCGGGTGGATTAAGTTCTTCAGGTAATGAGCCAATTTTAAATATTGCGCCACGGACATTGCATCAAAGAACTCCTTTGATGCTTGGGCATGCAACTGCAATGACCACGATAATGTCCCGCTTGAAGAATACAGAAACTAACCAGTAGTTCAAAAGGAAGGACGATAATCGGATGAATTCGGAACAATTAATTGAAACCGCAAAAGCATTGATTGTACATAAAAAAGGTATCTTGGCTGCTGATGAGAGTGGTAATACTATCAAAAAGAGATTCGATAGTATTGGCATCGCTAGTACGGAAATTACTCGTCGTGATTATCGGCAGATGCTTTTTGAAACAGAAGAGATTTATTCCTACATCAGCGGGATTATTTTATTCGACGAAACGATACGCCAAGCAAGCTCTGATGGTGATTCCCTTGTTTCCAAAATAGCAGCCCAAGGAATTATTCCAGGCATAAAGGTAGATAAAGGTGCAAAGGCATTAGCGG
Source organism: uncultured Dehalococcoidia bacterium (assembly GCA_913047625.1). Classification (GTDB taxonomy): domain Bacteria; phylum Chloroflexota; class Dehalococcoidia; order Lucifugimonadales; family CAJWUJ01; genus CAJWUJ01. The sequence continues at coordinate 53,238 of CAJWUJ010000007.1, forward strand.
GATCTCACGGTGAGACAATTACGGAAGGACTGGATGGTTTGCGAGAAAGGCTTGAGGAGTACTATGAACTTGGAGCTCGCTTCACAAAGTGGCGCGGAGTTCTCTCGATAGGAAATAATTTACCTACGCCTTATTGTGTCGAGACAAATGCTCATGCTTTGGCAAGATTTGCTGCGTTAAGTCAGGAGGCAAACTTAGTACCTATTGTAGAGCCAGAAGTATTGATGGATGGAGACCATAGTATTGATGCGTGTTACGATGCTACTTCCTATGTTCTAAGGGAGGTATACGATCATTTAGCTAGGCAAAATATTCTGCTTGAGGGAACATTGCTGAAACCCAATATGGTTCTTTCTGGTAAAGATGCAACCAATAGAGTTAATGCTGGTCAGGTTGCAGAATTTACTGTGAAATGCTTACTCGAGACAGTACCTGAACAGGTTCCAGGCATTGTGTTTTTGTCTGGAGGGCAGTCTGATGAAGAAGCTACAGTGAATCTCAGCGCTATCAATCAAGTTGCTACAGAACAATGTGTTCCTTGGCAACTCAGTTTTTCATATGGTCGTGGATTGCAGTCTGCACCTCTAAAGGCTTGGGCTGGATCCTCTGATAATCTCCAAAGCGCCCAGCAGAGTTTTTATCAGCGTTGCAAGGTTACGAGTCTGGCAAGACAGGGTTTATATAATACGTAGTATGCGGCAAAAACTTCTTATAGCTACCACAAATAATGGGAAAATAGCAGAATTTCGGTTTTTGTTACGTTCCCTTCCTTTTGAATTGACAACTCCAACTGAAGAAGGAAAAGTACTTCAGGTTGAAGAGACAGGTGTCACCTTTAAGGATAATGCTGTGATTAAGGCGTCCGCATACGCAGCTGAGTTTGGCATGATGGCCCTAGCTGATGATTCTGGCATTGAAGTTGAAGCATTAGGGGGTAGACCAGGGGTCTATTCAGCAAGATACGGTGGAGAACATTTGACTGATGAAGGTCGGGTTGAACTTTTGTTACATGAGATGAAAGCAGTACCGTGGGAGAAGAGAGCAGCAGCGTTTAAAGCAGTAATAGCAGTAGCATGGCCAGATGGTAGAATATTGACTAGAGAAGGTATTATGAACGGAACTGTGAATCTAACTCCAGTGGGTGATAACGGATTTGGTTATGATCCAATATTTTATTTAGCTGAATACAACGCTACCACTGCGCAGTTAACCAGCAAGCAGAAAAACTTGCTAAGTCATCGTAGCAAAGCAACAGAAGGAATACTTAAGGCACTCTTGTCAGAATTTGGCTAGAATGGGTGACCAAGCACCATGATGAAAGATCTATTAGGAAGATCGTTATCGGATTTGAGGGTATCTGTAACAGACCGTTGCAATTTTCGGTGTGTCTATTGTATGCCGGAAGAAATCTACGGAGAACGCTATCAATTTCTTCCAAAACCTGAGTTACTGACCTATGAGGAGATAGAGCGCTTAGTGCGACTTTTTGTCACCTTAGGGGCAAGAAAAGTGCGTATAACAGGGGGAGAGCCGTTACTAAGGTCTCAGCTGGATATCTTAGTAGCAAAGTTGGCCGGGATCGATGGTCTTGCAGACTTAACGCTGACAACGAACGGCTATGCACTTAAGAAACAAGCAGTTTCTTTAAAAAACGCAGGACTTCAACGAGTAACTGTCAGTCTAGACTCGTTAGACGATACAGTTCTTGAGAAAATCAATGGGAGAAAGATTAGCAGCGGAAGAATTTTGGACGGCATAAAAGCAGCTAATCAAGCAGGCTTGTATCCTATCAAAGTGAATGTTGTAGTCCAAAAAGGTATCAATGACCATACAATCCTAGATATCATCGAATATTTCAAAGGCACAGGAAATATTGTACGTTTTATCGAATATATGGACGTTGGAACTAGAAACCAATGGGAGTTAAATCAAGTACTTGATGCTGCTGAAATTGTGCGTATTATCAATGAACGCTTCCCTATTGAACCTATTGAGAAGGCTTATCTTGGAGAGGTAGCCGACCGCTATGAATTTTTAGATGGGAGTGGAGAAATCGGAATTATTTCTTCAGTTACTAAACCGTTTTGTTCACAGTGCACAAGAGCAAGGCTTTCTGCTGACGGTAATCTCTTCACCTGTTTATTTAGTGGGAATGGTATTGACTTAAAAAGTCCTTTGCGGCAAGGTGCGGATGATAAAGCATTGCTAGATCTCATACATGGCATATGGTCCAAAAGAAGTGATCGATATTCTGAGCTGCGGTCACGTCTTACAGAAACAGAACGCAGTCAGCCCAAGATTGAGATGTACCAGATAGGCGGCTAGAAGCAAAGGTCGATAGATAATGATTTTTATATATACTGATGGTAGTTGTTTAGGGAATCCTGGATTTGGTGGTTGGGCGGCTATTATGAATAATGGCGGTGTCGAGACCGTGCTGGCTGGAACTGAACGTGATACTACTAATAATCGTATGGAAGTATTTGCAGCTATTAAGGCCTTGGAAGCCCTTGATACCCATGAGGAAGTTACCATTGTCAGCGACAGCCGTTATTTGGTAAATACTATGAGTAAGGGATGGAAGCGTAAAGCTAATCAAGATCTGTGGGCCGATCTGGATATACTTGCTAAGGGCCGCGTTATTCATTGGGAGTGGGTTCAGGGACACAATGGAGATGTTAATAATGAACGAGTCGATAAAATTGCTAATGATATTGCGAAGCAAGGTCAGATTGTAGGGACTGTGGTTAGTAATGATCAGGAGGTTAACGTGTTATCCCATCTTGATGAGGAAGGGAAGGCTAAGATGGTTGATGTGGGAAGTAAGAATGCTACTGAGCGCGTTGCTGTTGCGACCGGCAAAGTGGTTATGAGTGCCGATACTTATCGTACAATTTCGACAGGTACTACAAAAAAAGGAGATATCGTGGGTGTGGCAAAACTTGCAGGTATCAATGCTGCGAAACATACCTGGGAATTAATTCCTTTATGCCATAACATACCGCTGAGTCATATTGACGTAGCAGTTGACTATGATGAAATATCTCATTGTTTGCATATTACGGCTACTGTTCGCTCAACTGGAAAAACAGGCGTAGAAATGGAGGCTTTGACAGCTGTTACTGTTGCTGGTCTTACCGTTTACGATATGGTAAAAGCGATTGACCATGGGATTGAACTCACTGATATACACTTGGTGAGCAAGATTGGTGGTAAGAGTGGTAGCTGGAATCGTCCCGATAGTTCCTCATGATGCTGTGATATCTTGAAAACAGGTTCGGACCGTTATAAGTAGTTACTATCTATTTCGTAACCACGAATATCCTGATACGCATAAAAACCAAAACGTAGCAAAGAGTACTATAGCCGCGCCAGATGAAATATCAAAATAATAACTAAGGTACATACCTGCCACCGAGTATAGTGATCCCAGTGCGACAGATATGAAGATTACCTTATGAAAATTATTGGATAATAGTCGAGCTGTTACAGGAGGTATGACTACGGCGGCAGCAATTAAGGTGACCCCGAGGATTTGGATTGAGACAACTACGGTCGCAGCCAGAATAAGTGAGAAAATAGTGTCTATGATTGTCACGGGTAGACGGTAGACTCTGGCAACTTCTTCATCGAAAATCAGGAACAGGAACCTTTTGTACCAGAAAAACATGATCAATGAACATAGAAGGGCGACTACTGCGATAGCTATGAGATCACCGTTGGTAATGCCTAGAATATTTCCGAATAGTGCAGCATCAAAACTTCTGGTAAATGATTTATAGCGACTGATAATCGCTATGCCAAGTGCAAAACTTGCAGTGGTGACAATTCCTATTGCAGCATCATTACTAATTTGTCGTTTTCTACTGGCTAAACTTATTAGCACTGCAGACAGAAAACCCCAAAGGCTTGCTCCCACGTAAAAATTGATGGCCATGACGTAACTTACAACAGCGCCCCCGAAAATAGCGTGTGCTAATCCGTGACCGATATAGGCCATTTTCCTGAGAACAATGTACACCCCGACGAGTCCACATAGTGCACCTACCAGGGCTCCTGCAATAATGCCCCGGACAAAAAATTCATATTGAAACGGTTCAAACATTATTTAAAGTGGTGATACAGTGATGTTATGTAGAGTACAGGTTTATTAAGAAGCTACTTCTTACCAAAGACGTGTGGCTTTTCTGCCACTATAGTAAGGCCTTCAAATTCTGTGATAGGCATTTCTGCGTTATAGGTTTTATTGAGTATATCTGCAGTGAATACTGCAGATGGTGGTCCTTCCGCAATGATTGATTTGTTGAGACATATCACCCATGGAAGATGAGCTGCCACCGAATTAATTTCATGCGTGGTCATCAATATAGTGATACCTTCATGGTTTAATTGATCAAGTACGTGCATAGTATCATCGCGTGTCTTAATATCCATTCCCGAAACTGGTTCATCAAGAAGGAGAATCTTGGGATTTCCAACAAGAGCTCGTGCGAGAAATACTCGTTGCTGTTCTCCGCCTGAGAGTTCTCTTATGTGTTTGTTATGCAAATGCCTGATGCCTAGTTGAGTCATAATATCTAGGGTTTGTTTTCGGTCTTGATGATTATGCCACGGCAGCCATGGAGAGTGGGTAATTCTTCCCATGAGAACAACTTGCTCAGCCGTTACCGGGAAATTCCAGTCTATAGTTTCCAGTTGGGGTACGTAGCCGATCAATGGTTGTTTTTTACTGGAAACTGTTTTCTCAATAAGGATTTGACCACTATACACTTTTGCTGTCCCTAGGATGGCCCGGAGGAGAGTGCTTTTGCCAGATCCGCTGGGTCCTAGGAGTCCAACAAAGTCACCAGCCATAATTTTAAGGCTTAAATTTTCTAGAATGCTGTTATTCTGGTAGCCGCAGCTGACAGATCGTAGCTCGATCAGAGGATTTTCAGAGGTAGTATCATGAGGTTTAGGATGAAGCATGAGTTTCCTATTAAGGATATATGGCAGTCTGGTTTCCGACAAATACTACACTTGGATCAAAGTTAGTGAAAGCCTCTGCGGTTCCACCGAGGGCTGGTATCATGATTTGCATATTGGATAGTATAAGCCCAAGATAGGTATGCTGTAGATCCCCCGAGGTTCCCGGTAAATCATCGTCTCGTAACTCATCAATAAATTCTGCGCCCCCTTCTTTGGCTATTTGCTCCATGATTGGACTGGGGAATACTTCTGAACCAAAGATACTCGGTACATTAAGTGCTTTTACTTGATCGATTAGTTCAGCAACTGACTTGGCGGAAGGTTCTGTAAAATCTGAGGGTTGTATAGCACCCACTATTTCAATTCCGTACCGTGCACCGAACATAGGAAATGAATCATGGTATGTTACTAGTTTTCTGTTCGCAGGTGGAATCGTTTCTACTGCCAGTACAATCCGCTGATGTAGATCTTCTGTTTTTACCTTGAGTTTAGCGAAGTTAGCTTGATAGTATTCCGAGTTGACTGAATCAAGTCTGATGAGTTCCTGGAGGATTAATTCAGCGTATTTTATTCCCATAAGAGGATCAGTCCAGAGGTGGGGATTGGGATGACCGTTTGCTTCAGGAAAAGAAAAATCAAATACCCACTCATCTTTTGTGATTGCCTTGTCTCCCAGAAGCAAAAGAGTTGCTGTCTCCTGTTTGTTTGCTTGCGCCATTGCTAGTGTAGGCTCTTCAAGAAATAATCCATTCAACACAATGAGGTCAGCTTGTGCAAGAACGGACGCAACGGATGGTGAGGGTTCGAACGTATGGGAATTTACGCCTTCAGGAATAAGCCCCTCTAGCTGAATCAGCGTTCCTCCGATATTTTCAACCAAACTGGTAAGAGGTGAGACAGTGGTTACTACTTTCAGGCGATTGTCTTGATCTTCGGATGAGTTGTCTTTGACATCAGCACAGCCAGTTAGTGCCACAATCGTAAGACAGGCAGCTGCGAGATATAGTAGCTGTATTGGAATTTTGTACAGTGGTATTTTCATATTGGCATAAATTGGGTGTATTTCACTCAAATATTTCTTCAAATGATATCAAAAATTCTGGAAGCTATGAACAGTACTCTTGGACTATAAAACTGTTTAGTGTTCCTTTAAGGTAATCAGACATTGTTTTTTTCTCAGGTTTTGACAGTTTTATTAGACCTGTCGTTAGGTTTGACATCAATAATTCACTGGGCTATCATCGTGCCTCGTGGGTAAGTTGAGCGTCTGGCTCCTTGTCTGCTTAGGTGGCAACGTAGCTCAGGGGTCAGAGCGGGCGCTTCATAAGCGCTAGGTCGCTGGTTCAAATCCAGCCGTTGCCACCAGTTGCATTACTCAAGACTATTAGTAATCTGAGTAAGATATTTCTTTCTATTTTAAACGTGGTGTTTCTATTCTTGCCACGTGTGTGTGTTTAAGGTAATCTCTCTCCATCCTATCGTGGAATCATATTTGAATTTACTAAAAGGGGTACACCAATGAATGTGCGGGATCCTATTCGGCTTGAAATCTTAAAGAATGCCCTGGAGGGTATAGCTGATGGTATGGCACTCACGATTGTACGAACATCACGATCTACCATTGTTAGGTCATGTTTGGATTTTTCTACGGGGGTACTGGATAGGAATGGTGAACTGGTTGGTCAGGGTGCATGTTTGCCTATGCATCTCGGAGGTATGATGCCTGCCCTGCAGTCCTGTCTTTCGCGCTATCCGGGGGACGTCCATCCCGGTGACATTTTGGTTTCTAATGATCCTTACGAGGGAGGAAGTCATCTCCCTGATATTTTCTTGTATAAACCTGTTTTTGTTGGCGGGGTTATCACAGGATACATGTGTGCTATGGCGCATCATACTGATATCGGAGGAAGGGTTGCAGGTGGGAATGCCTGTGATAGCACCGAAATTTATCAGGAAGGATTGCGGATTCCCCCACTGAAATTGTATAGGGAAGGGGTTCCGGATGAGAGCTTATTTCGGATTCTTGAGAAAGCAGTTAGGCTCCCTGAGAAAGTAATGGGAGATTTAAAGGCCCAAATTACTGCTTTGGATTATGGCGAAACCGCCTGGGTTAAACTAGTAGAACGATACGGAGTTGAAGGATTTAGTTCTGCTATTGAAGAGTTACTGGATTATACGGAAGAATTGACCCGCCAGTCTCTGCTTACGTTGCCTAATGGCACATGGACTTTTACAGATTATATCGATGATGACGGGTTTGGGATGGGGCCTATTCCTATAGTTACAACGCTGACCAAGGAAGGGGATAATCTGCATGCCGACTTTACAGGAACTGGTCCTCAGGCAAAAGGCGCAATTAATCCTGTGAAAGCAACCAGCGAAGCTATGGTGTATGCGGCTCTTAAAACTGCATTAACGGCACTTGGGGCTGAGATTCCCAATACGTCTGGGTATTTTCGACCGGTCTCGATGAAGATGCCTGCAGGCACTTTTATCAACGCAAATCCTCCTGCACCTGTCGCAGCACGATCTATGGGATGTATACGGTTGTTCCAGTCTATCATGGGAGCTTTTGCCCAAATGTTGCCGCAGGCGATACCTGCATGTTCTGGTGGATGTGAATACGGTTCAGGGATTTCCGGCTATGATAAATCAAAAACGCCATGGAAGCCTTGGATCCAGATGGACTTTGCTAATGAAACTGCGATTGGAGCATTTGCTTATAAGGATGGAACAGATGCCCAAGGTTGCTACAATACGAATCTTGCCAACATTCCTGTTGAAGAAATAGAAGCAGAACAGCCGTTACTTGTAGAGGAGTATGCTCTGGTGGCTGACACAGAAGGGGCTGGTATGTACCGTGGAGGACTGGGTATGTCGAGAAAGTATCGCTATCTTCTTGATGAAACGCTGGTTCAAATGCGCGCTGACAGGGAAGAACACACACCTTATGGTCTTTTTGGTGGGGAGGATTCCGCCCCAACGGAGATTCATGCCCAGTACGGTAAGGAAGTAAAAACAATGCCTACAAAATTCCTTTCTACCTTTGGTGCCGGTGATGCTTTGCGTATTCAATGGCCTGGAGCCGGGGGATGGGGAAATCCATTAGAGCGTTCACCGGAACTATTGTTGGACGATGTTATTGCAGAAAAAATCACTGTTGAACGTGCCCGTTCCGTGTACGGTGTAGTTATTGATAATGTTGCAAGAACTGTTGACTACAAGCAGACTCAGTTGCTGAGACAAGAGAAGCAGGCTAGTGCTAAATAAGGATAGTGTTTCCCACTGCAATCCTGGCAGTGCTAGAGGCTTCTCAAACTTGAAAAAACCTTAAGGATCGTCACTACAGCTAGAATGGAAAGCAGGCCAACCAGTAGTGTAGCCAGCGGAGCTGACATGATTTCCGCGAGATATCCCACGGCGACTTGGCCTACAGGCATCAACCCGAATGCCATATAGCGGATGCTAAATACGCGTCCCAGTATTTCAGTAGGAACGTTTGTTTGAATGAGTGTGAAGTTTGCGCTGATAAATGTTTGCTGGCAAAGGCCGACCAGGATTGCTATAAGCGCAGAAACAATGATCCATGGGGATTGGCTGAATAGAATAAGAACAAAACCGTAACAAAGTGCTGCTCTCCGCAGGGATTTCCCCAATATAATTGGGGTATTTCTCATTGCACAAAAAACACATCCGAGTAAAGCACCAAAGCCTGTTGCACCCATAAGGAGTCCAAGCCCTGAAGAATTTGAACCCAGAACATCTCTTGCAAACACAGGTAACAGTGCTTGATACGGCATGGACAGCATCATAACCGCACCACCCAGTACGATAAGTGCACCGATGCTGCTATTTACCCGTACGTAACGGAACCCTGCAATCAGTGTCGCTAAAGGAGACGCCTTTGCAGGGGATTTCCATGGACCGTGTTTTGGCTGGATTCTTGACCACTGGGTAAGTCCGAATGCAGTGACGCCGCAACTAATAAACAATGTAACGGATTCCCCGAATATGCTAATGAAATAGCCTGCTAAGCTGGGTGCTACAAGGAATGATAAGGTCCATGACATCGTAGAAAGGGCGGCACCGTTCCGAAGGGCTTCCTTGCTTACCACTGAGGGAAGCATGGCATTACGCGCTGAAGTGCTGAGTGCAAATGCTATGCCTGATGCCAGGGTAATACCGATGATAAGGGATGGGTTGAGGAGATCCATCCGGTAAAGCACAGCGAGCAGGATATAGAGGAGCAAAACTACGAATTCTGCAGATATAATCAGTAGTTTCCGGCTATATTTATCCGCAAGCAATCCTCCAGCGAGTGACAGTAACAACATGGGGATGAAAAAAGCGCCTTGTGTCATAGTGACCAGTAGCGGAGAGTCGGTGAGTTCCAGCATGATCCAGCCTCTGGTAATGAGCTGAATTTGCAGACTGCACCATGTCGAAGACAGCGCGTATATATACACCCTGTAATTGGGTTCGTAGAGGGCTAACATCCCCTGTCTGCGCTTCTTGATGGGGTTGGCTTCGGTCAATACTATAGCTTTATAAAAAAAGTGGGTGGGGCGACCCTGTTCCTGTAGGTATAATACCACGTTCAGCAAGAAACTTATGCCTGCTTGGATGTCAGTATTGTAAACAGGGACTCAATGTTGTATAAACCAGTTACCACAAAGTCTGTGTAGGAAAGCAGCTGTCTTTCCTGGATTTGTGGCTATTTAAATAGACAAGGAGGGTGTAATGGCAGTTAGAAAACGAATCGGGGCATTGGTTCCTTCAACCAATACTACTGCAGAGGGGGATTATCAGCTTGCAGCTCCTGCAGATGTGACAATCCATGGTATGCGTATGTGGCTCACTAACGAGGGCCTCGGCACAGGGGAATCGATGGATTGTATGAACGCTGAAATTGCATCTGGTGCGAAATACCTTTCGACCGCTAATGTTGATGCGATCGCTTATCTCTGTACGACAGGAAGTTTCTATCGGGGGCCAGGATGGGATAAAGAAATGTGCGACATTATCCAGCAGAATGCCGGTGTGCCGGGGATTGCGACTAGTCCATCTGCTGTTGAGGCGCTCAAACAATTCGGGGCAAAGAAGGTCTCTATTGCGACACCATATCCTGAATGGAACAATGGGAAATTACGAGAATATTTCACCGCAGCAGGTTTTGAAGTACTGAATGTTGATGGTGATCCCATTGCTTCTAAGTCAGGGAACCAAGGGATTAATGATCAGGATCCGGAACGCATTGTCGAATTTGCGTCGTCCGTTTGTGATCCGAATGCAGACGTTTTGTTTTGTTCCTGCACTGCATGGCGCTCAATGGAAGCTGCAGATCGGCTCGAACAAAAAGTAGGTAAACCTGTTGTTGCATCTAATCAGGCTACAATCTGGAAGACACTTAAAACATTGGGACTGAAAGTCAGTTCACGAGGGTACGGACAGCTTCTGGATCAGCTTGCATAGGCTGATTTAGTAGCAAGTTTATTGAACGGATAGGAGGCAGTATGGCAGTTAGAAAACGGATTGGGGCATTGGTCCCTTCAACTAATACCACGGGTGAAGGGGATTATCAGCTTGCTGCACCTGCAGGTGTGACAGTTCATGGTATGAGGATGTGGTGTACTAACGAAGGTCTCGGAACCGGTGAAATTATGGACCTGATGAATTCAGAGATTGCTTCCGGTGCAAAATATCTTTCGACTGCTAATGTGGATGTTATTGCATATATGTGCACCACTGGCAGTTTTTATAAAGGTGCCGGCTGGGATAAGGAAATGCGTGAGATTATCGAACAGAATTCCGGCGTACCCGGGATCGCGACCAGTCCATCCGCTGTAGAAGCCCTTAACGAAATAGGAGCAAAGAAACTTTCTATTGCGACGCCGTATCCAGAGTGGAATAACGGAAAATTGCGGGACTATTTCACAGCAGCCGGTTTTGAGGTATTGAATGTCGTAGGGGAAGCCAATACGGCTAGTTCAGGGAATCAAGGCATTAATGACCAGGATCCAGATGAAATCGTTGAATTTGCTGCGTCTGTCTGTCATCCTGATGCTGATGTTTTGTTTTGTTCCTGTACCGCATGGCGTGCGATGGAAGCAGCAGGCCGCTTGGAAGAGAGGGTAGGGAAGCCTGTTATTACATCCAATCAAGCGACCGTCTGGAAGACCTTTAAGACACTGGGAATCAATGTCAGGGAACGCGGGTTCGGACAACTTCTCGATCAACTGGTGTAGAGGAAAGCAAAGGAGACTATGCTGCAGTTAGTTCTCGTAGCCGCAGGCGGTGCGATAGGGGCTCTTTCGAGGTATGCAGCTGACCGGATAGCGCTGGTTGCTTTTGGATCAGCAGTTCCGGGAACCCTTTTTGTAAACGCCTCAGGTTCTTTTATCCTCGGGCTATTCACTGGGTATCTTGTGCAAAACCCCGAGGTCCCGGCGCATTGGAAGCTCTTTTTTGCGGTCGGGCTTCTTGGATCATATACGACATTTTCAACGTTTAGTGTTGCTACGCTCAACCTTATTAATGCAGGTGATATCCCTCGGGCTATAGCAAATATTCTACTTAATGTGGGACTAGGTTTGCTTCTGGCGGCCGTTGGTTTTGTGCTAGGGAAACTGCTATAAAGAACTAAAGTGAACAACTGTTCACTTTTATTATGTAGACAGGAAGATACTGTTGTGTCAGATTACGGCCTTTACTAACCATGTTGGATTTATTTGGGCTGACGAGCGACGTATTCCTTGCTAGAATACAGGAGCTCTTTTTGCTGCAAAAAAATCAGGGCGGTTAGCTCAGGGGTTTAGAGCGCTTGCTTCACACGCAAGAGGTCGGAGGTTCAAATCCTCCACCGCCCACCATCAATCTAGGCAGGGAAATATGGTTTTTAGCTTGCGGTGCTGCTTCCTTCTGATGTAGGTTTGTGCACTAGTGTCTACGCTTAAAGAAAATTGATCTGTGAAAAAACTTCTTCTCTTGTTCACGTCTATTTCTTGATATCTACTATAGACCAAATCCATAATCCGATATACACAGGTATAAAAATAAGGCCTACTAAAATCCAAATTGTAAGCCAGAATAGAATGAATGTTCCTGCGCCACATAATAAGAATAAAATACCCTTGCCTACACGTCCTTTTACGATATGGCCTATCCCAAGAATCCCTAAGAATCCAATAATGACATTCAGCACTACCGGCACTGATGACTCGTTACTGATTTTCTTTTGCCTTACTCCACACTTCGGACATATCTCAGCGATGGTTTTTATGATTTCACCACAGGATGAGCAGAAGTTTTCATCTGGTCCTTTTGTTTTTTCAAGAGTCATAGTGGCCTCCTTACTACAATGAAATAGAGCTATAGCTTGGTTTTTATTTGATCACAACGGTATCTTACTCCAAGCCCTGCGGAGGGACAATCCTGTCCACTACGACTTGATTTGCTAAAAAGGCACTTGCTTGATAGATTTCACCCAACAGATTAATTTGTGAAGGATATGTGGTTTTTTCCCGCTTGAATGAAGCCATTAAAGTTGAAAGGGAAGAAAAGAAGACACAGGAACTGCCTTGAGATCAAAACATCCACGGTGGTCAAAGGAAATAATCGAAGAATGGCTATACTAAACCGAGCTTATTATCAAGAAGCTATATCCGAATTCTTGAAAACAGAGTCATCTACAATAATTGGTGAACTTGTGAAGGCTCATTCCTTTGCAACTGATGCATTACAAAAGAATGCATGGATCTATCAGATAAACGACCTACAGCAACAACTAATCCATATTGGCTCTGGACACATATTCTTTGAGTTTTCTATTCCTAGAATGGGTAAGAGGGTGGATGTAATACTCTTCATCAATGGGGTGGTTTTTGTACTGGAATACAAAGTCGGTTCCATATCACACGATAAACAAGCCAAAGACCAAGTTCTAGACTATTCTTTAGACCTCAAGAACTTCCATGAGGGAAGTCATGATTTGCATATCATTCCTATATTGATATCTACAAAGGCACAAGCCTTAGGCAATTCCGTTGATCCTCACCTAGATAAAATTGTAGAGCCTATTTTATCTAACGGATCAGATTTAGAACAAATAATACATCAGGTACTTGATAAGATATCGAGCACTCAACAAGATCAACTCACAGTACAAGAATGGCTAGACTCTGGATATAAACCCACTCCCACAATCGTTGAGGCTGCCCAAGCTCTTTATGAAGGACACACCGTAGAGAATATATCTAGGTCAGACTCTGGAGCAAAAAACCTAAGACAAACTTCTGAGAGCATATTGGAAATTATTAACCATTCCAAGAAGAACCTCAGGAAATCAATATGTTTCATAACTGGAGTTCCAGGTTCTGGTAAAACACTCGCTGGATTAAACATGGCGACCAAGAGGTTCGATAACGCATCTGAAGAACACGCCGTATTCTTGTCAGGAAATGGCCCGTTAGTAGCTGTTTTAAGAGAGGCCCTAGCAAGAAATGAAGTCGAGAGGTCTAAGGAAAAAGGAGAGACCGTCACAATGAGACAAGCCACCCCTCACAACACACAAATGCCACCACAAACCGGCACGGGTCCTCCCTGACAA
>CAJWUJ010000008.1 GCA_913047625.1 uncultured Dehalococcoidia bacterium
TTCTTATAAAAAAATTTTTTAGCTTGAGATATTTAGGTCAAGAACATGCTCTTGATGTTGAAATCCTAGAAAGTGACTCTATCGAAAGTTTAAAATTAAAATTTGGAGATATTCATGAAGAAAGGTATGGTCACAAATTCGATGAAGAAGTTGAAGTAGTATCTGTTAGAACAAAAGTTATTGCAGAAGTATCAAAACCAAATCTCTCTCAAATGAATGAAAAATATGTTTTGAATAATAATCCACAAAAAACGAGAATTTATAGTTTTTCAAAAAATGATTTTGTTGAGGCTTCATTGCTAAATAGAAATAATTTAGCAACAAATAATTGGTTAAATGGTCCACTTATCGTAAAGGAAAATACCTCAATTACAGTTATTGATATAGGGCAGAAGGTAATGACAAATGAACATGGTTTGATGGTTATAAAGAAAGATAATGAGAAGTAATAATCCTAATCCAGCAGACATTGAAATAATTAGGAATCTTTTTCTTTCTGCAGCAGAACAAATGCGCAGGACATTGGTCAGAACGGCTTTTAATGCTGTAATTTATGAGGTTTTAGATTTTGGTATTTCTATTGCCGATAGATCAAGAAGAATGATTTCTGAAGCAGCTGGTATTACTTCTTTTATTGGAGCCAATGATTTTGCACTTAATAAACTTGTTGATTATCTTGGAGTAGACTGTTTTGAAGATGGTGATATAGTCATTTTAAATTATCCTTATTGGAATTCAGCACATGCGCCGGATGCCCTGTTAATGGCACCTGTCTTTATTGATGGGATAGAAGAGCCTGAAATTTATTTATGCGTGAGGGCACATTGGCTTGATATAGGAGCAAAAGATGGTGGTTATGTGATTGATTCAGACAATATTCATCAGGAAGGTTTGATATTGCCTGGAGTTAAACTTGTAAAGAAAGGTGTTATTGACGAAGAAATACTAAATATAATTAAATTTAACTCTCGTTTGCCCGATCTTATAGTTGGTGATTTTAATGCTCAAATTTCAGCTATTAAGACGGGCGAGAAGTGTGTTAGAGATGCGTATGATAAATATGGAGTAGATACGGTACGCGAATCTCTTCAGGTGTTGATAGAACATTCAGAAAATGAGGCAAAGGAGGCTGTAACTAAATTACCGAATGGGTCATGGGAAGCCGAAGAGTGGTTGGATGATGACGGTATATCGGATGATATGATTCGTATGGCGGTCAAGGTTACAATAGATGGGGATCGTTTTGTCGCAGACTATAGTAAGTCAGATCCTATGGTTTCTGGCCCTGTGAATATGCCTTTCGGAGCAACCAAGACTATGGCTAAAACATATTTTAAGTATCTAACAACTCCAGATATCCCTAATAATCACGGTCATTATTCTCCTCTAGAAGTTATAGCTCCTGAAGGTAATTTGTTTCATGCAGTTTATCCTTCTGCGACATATATGCTTTGGACTAAAATGGTAGCATTTGAGTTGATAGCAAAAGCTCTATCACAGGCATTAGAAACTATACCAGCCTCATCAGGTGGAGATGAACCAGGATTTATGTCTATGGGTACCCATGTTCGTACGGGTAAGAATTTTGTTGTAAGCAACAACGAAGGTATTGGTTGGGGTGCTACATATCAACATGATGGTGCAAATGCTCTCCAGCATCCTTCTACAAGTTCTGTTAGAAATACCTCTGTTGAAGTTTTAGAGCATATATCGAATATTTTCCATGATAGATTGGAGCTTATAACTGATTCAGCTGGAGCAGGCAGGTTCCGTGGTGGAGTAGGTATTCGCAGGGATGTTTCATTTATAGCGGATTCAGAAATTATTTCTATGAAGAAGAAAACAAAAACTTCTGGTTGGGGTCTCAATGGAGGGCGTGCTGATAGCAAAAACAAAATGATTATATGGCCTGGAACAGATAAAGAGAAGCATGTCGGTATGTACAGGACATTTATGAAAAAAGGAGAATCATTCCAGAATTATAGTGCTGGAGGAGGTGGATGGGGTAATCCTAAGGAACGTGATCCAGGTTTAGTCTTGGATGACGTTATTGCGGAGAAGGTTTCAGTGGAGCGCGCAGAAAAAGTTTATGGGGTTATAATTGAACCTTCTACCAGAGTGATCGATTACGATAAGACTCGGAAGATCAGGAAATAGGTAAGATATTATTGAGATATGCTATAATGACCGTGCCTATGTTAGTCTTTTGTTTCGGAAGAAGTTCTGAATATCTGGTCTAGTTTACAGCTTTCCTGGATGGGTTAGTCGGTTTTGTGTTCTTACGTTATGGAGGTTTCATTTGCCAACTTATGATTATCAATGTACTGTTTGCGGAGTAATTTTTGAAATGCGACAGGGGTTTGATGCTGAGCCTACTCAAAGTTGTACAGAATGCGGTAGTCCATCGAGAAGACGATTCCACCCTGTAGGAGTTATCTACAAAGGTACCGGGTTTTATACCACTGACTACAAAAGAAAGAATGCAGATGTTCCATCTTCTTCTAGTAGTGATGTAAAATCTTCTGAAAAATCAGAGACTCCGAAGCCTGCCGACAGTACTCCATCCAAAGATTCCAATAGCCAAACATCTACGAACCCCTCTAAGAGCGAATAAATTGAGGGCCTTTATTCAAAGGGTCGTTCAGGCTAAAGTTACCGTTCAATCGATTGTCCATGCACAGATAGAGTCAGGACTGGTGGTCTTTGTGGGCGTAGCTCACGGAGATACTGATGAAGATATTGATTTTATTGTTAACAAAACTGTGAATCTCCGCATTTTCTCTGATATTGATGGGAAGTTTAACTTTTCTTGTAAAGAAGTAAACGCCCAAATTTTAGTAGTTAGTCAATTTACATTATTTGCAGAGATTCGTAAGGGTAACAGACCTAGCTTCTTTTCAGCAGCGCCACCTGACGAAGCGAAGCGCATGTTTTGTAAAGTGGTGGACCGTTTTACAGCTACCGGGTTGACTACAAAGACTGGGCAATTCCAAGAACATATGATGGTTGACTTAAGCAATGATGGCCCTGTCAGTTTACTGGTTGATTCAGTGGTGAGGCATCATCCTAGAAGGCCTGCTAGTTGAGCGCACATGTTGTGGTTCACTTACTCGCCTTTGCTGGTGTGTGTGATAAATTCAGATATATAGTCTGATTCCCACTTATCCTTAAATGCTAGATCTCATCGGCTATTTTCAGACTCATATCGAGCGCTTGTACAGAATGGGTTAATTTCCCAATGGAAATTATGTCTACTCCTGCTTTAGCAATAGCTACTATTGAAGATTCGTTGATGCCTCCCGACGCTTCTATTAGCGACCGGTTCTTTGCGAGAACTGTTACCTGAGACATCTGTTCTGCAGTCATATTATCAAGTAATATAAGATCTGCTCCTGCCTCTATCGCTGTGGTTGCGTCCTCGACAGATTCGACTTCGATTTCAACTTTAATTGTATGAGGAGCATTATGCTTAGCCTGTTCAATTATATCCGCAAGGGAATAGCCCCGATTCCTCATTATTTTGATATGGGTGTCCTTTATCAGGATACCGTCTCCTAAATGCAATCTGTGGTTTTTGCCACCACCTATTTCTACAGCATACTTATCTAGTTTGCGAAATCCTGGAAGGGTTTTTCTCGTATCAACGACTGATACTGAGTAGTCTTTTACTAGTTCTACGTACTTATTTGTTACTGAAGCTATACCACTCATTCGTTGTAAAAAGTTTAGAGCTGTTCTTTCAGCTGCCAAAATACTTGGGAGTGACCCGTAGATTTGTCCAATTATATCTCCAGGTTTGATACGGGATCCGTCGCCTCCTTGTGGCAGTGGGATACCCTCAGGGGTTTCAAGAAGAGGTTTGGTAGACAAGGAGCTGTCCAGGGTTTTAAACACTTCAAGTGCAACGTCTGTTCCTGCAAGAATACCTTTTCCTTTGGTTACGATATAAGCTGTTCCTACTATGCCTGCAGGAAGAAGAGATTTGCTAGTGGCGTCCCAGGAGGCTTGATCTTCTTCGAGAGCGTTGCATATGAGTCGGTAGACTTCGGGTGATTTGTGTAGCATAGTAGTAATTGGAATATTTACTTCAAGGCAATCGGAAATGTGGTTTTCCTGGAAGTTATATTAGGAGTATTGATTAGTTTTCCCTGAAGTGACCATGGACCAGTAGAGGAAATATGGACATTTACAAGTTGGCCAGTGAAGTCATTATGATGTTCGAAGAATACCAATTTGTCGGTTCGTGTTCTACCTTGCCATTTGCCTTTATTTTGTGTTTCTACTAATACTTCCACTGTAGTTCCAAGTAGACGCTGATTATTTCGTATAGCAACGTCTTTTTGGAGTTCTTCAATCTTCCTCACTCGTTCTTTTTTCTCCAGTTGAGGGACATCGTCTTGAAGCTTTCTGTCAGCAATAGTGCCCTTTCGAGTTGAGTAGGGGGAGACATGGACTTTGTCGAATTTCATGTCTCGAATCATTTCATGTGACTTTGTGAATTCAGCATCAGTTTCACTGCAAAAGCCAACAATTAAGTCTGTGGTGATAGAAACGTCAGGGATTTGACTTCTTATTGATTTCACCAAGCGTCGGTATTGATCATTGGTATATCCTCTTCGCATGATTTCAAGAATCCTATCAGCTCCTGCCTGAAACGGTAAATTAAAGTGTTCACAGACTTTCGGAAGAGTAGCAACTGCTTCAATTATGTCTGGGCTCATATCATTGGGATGCGATGTTAAGAATCGAATTCTAAGGAGATTGGGAATTTCGTTAATGGCATAAAGCAAGTCTGCCAAACTTTTCTTCTGAGTAAAATCATGGCCGTATGAATCGACGTTTTGACCAAGTAGTGTGATTTCTCGAACGCCCCTGTCAACCAGGAGTTCGCACTCATGGGTTAGTTCTTCAATAGTGCGACTTTTCTCTCTCCCTCTTCGGTAAGGGATGATGCAAAAACTGCAGAATTTGTCACATCCGTGGATGATTGGTACATATGCTGAAATCTGAGGTCTGACTGGAGTAAGATTCTTAATACAGCTTTCTATATCCATATTCAGACGATTTGCTACACTTTCGATGAGTGGCTCAAATTGCTGAGGACGCATAAACAAGTCTACGTGTGGAAATCGTTCCTTAAGATTTTTGTTGTCTGGTCCAACCATACAACCCATAACTGCAAATAGTTTTTCTGGATTTGCACGCTTGTAGCTTTTAAACGAGTCAATGAAGCCAGAAGCTTTATCTTCAGAACTTTGGCGTACTACGCAGGTGTTTGCTACTACAATATCAGCTGATTTAGTATCGCTTATGTGGCGTAACCCGAGTTGCTCTAACCCCGAAGATAAGCGTTCCGAGTCAGCCTTATTCATTTGGCAGCCGGTTGTCCAGATATTGAATGATTCCACTGTCGGTATCCGTATTAATCTATTGTTGTTATAAAATGGCGGAGGGAATGGGATTCGAACCCATGTGGGGGGTTACCCCTCCCGCTTAGCAGGCGGGCGCACTAGACCAGACTATGCGATCCCTCCTCCGCTTTGATGCAATGATATCAACGCTGAATATGCTAAGCAACTATAATCAAAGAAAACTGGTCAGACTGTGCTCGAAGAATGATTAATTTCGCAGGCCACCCACTCCTGTCTATTTTCAAATACTTCCTTTTTCCATATAGGAACATCTGTCTTGATTTTGTCGACTATCCAGGGTATTGCTAAGAATGATGCTCTCCTATGAGGAGAACTAACGCAGACGACTAAACTGGTTTCCTGTGACTTAACAATCCCTATGCGATGCTGGATGATTACTTGATCGATTTGGAACTTATTTTTTGCTTCTGCAATAATTTGATTAATGAGTTTTTCTGCCATTTCATTGTATGCTTCATACTCCAGATGAATCACTTTATCCTCATTTGTATATTTGCGGGCGACGCCTTGGAAACACAAAATCGAACCGTTGTAATCTGATTTTAGGGATCTGCTTATAACTTCAACATCAATTTTGTCAGTCGTAATAATATCCATACTTCCTCCACTTACAGGTGGTATTAATGCCAGTTCATCATGTGCTCGTAACAGATGGTTATGTTCTGCATAACTTTGGTTGACAGCTACAACTGTACTGGATCTGCCTGGTGATAGGCTTGGATGTTCGTTAAATAGCAGTTCCAGAACATCACTCACTGAAGACGAATTCGGAATTAACATATTAATCGTAGACTTACCCGTAGCTTCTCTGTATTGTGCAAAAAGACGTACTGTTATTGGGATTTCTCCACTATTTTGGCCCATTAAATGCCTCTGTTTTATAAGATTCAAAAATCCTTGAGCGAATATTTGTAGTGAATTATACCCCAATTACCTACGAAAATTAATCAATTAAGAAAATGTTTGCTACTTGTCTGTTAAGTTGACATCTGTTTTGGATAGCTAATACAATGATCCCTGACTTCGGTTTAGTTTGTCACTGATGACATTGGAAAACACACTTCCAACTACTGAATTCCTATTGAAATTGATACTCTCGATATATTGATAATTTAAGGTAGAATTTGATGTTAAGGATAAGACTTAGACGTGTAGGCAAGAAGAAACAACCTAGTTATAGGGTAGTAGTGGCGGATGCACGCTCCCCCAGAGACGGTAGGTTTGTGGATAAAGTAGGATTTTATAATCCGCTCACTGATCCCCCCACTGTAAATATTGACCAGGACAAATTGCAGTCATGGATAAAAAAAGGTGCAGTGCCCACTGAATCTGTCCAAAGACTTCTTAGTATTAAGACAGAAGTACCACAGTCCTAGATCATGAAAGAACTAGTTGAATACATAGCAAAAAATCTTGTAGACGATCCTGATTCAGTGAAAGTCGAAGAGACTCAAGAGGAACAGGGTTTTGTGAGTGTGACTCTAGAGGTTAATCCTCAGGATAAAGGGAAGGTTATTGGTCGCCAAGGTCGTGTGGCCAAATCTATGCGAACTCTTTTACGAGTAATGGCTGTTAAAGATGATGTTCGTGTAAACCTAGAAATCCTCTAGTTTTGGTTGTTTAATAGTCATACGAATTCATATCCCACTTGCATGAATGTCGAAGTCGCTAAAATTCTTTCTCCGCGTGGACTAAATGGGTCTATCAATGTAGCTGTCTATTCAGATAGAAGTGATAGATTTGAGGTAGGCAATAAGGTAATGCTCCAAGGAGTTGAACATCGTATTGTTTTTGCTGAAATTAAAGGAAGCCACGGGATAATCAGACTGTCTGGGGTAACGTCTTCTGATGATGTTGACCGATTGAAAGATAGTCTCATCTATATTGATGAAAAAGATTTAAATGAACTACCGGAAGGCGAGTATTATTATTTCCATATCATAGGAAGCACGGTGATAGATTGTATGGGTAGGAACTATGGAACGGTTCAGGAAATTTTGACTACTGGGGCAAATGACGTTTATGTAATCCATAATGGGGATAAGGAATTGTTGATTCCAGCAGTTAAGAGTGTTGTTCAGAAGATAGATATAGCTACAAAAACTATAACGATTACGCCACGTCAGGATTAACTGAGATTTTGACCTGAAAATTACAAAATGCTAACATTAGGATCTATCTATGGAGCGTTGCTGATGTCTGGTCATTCGAAGTGGAAAACAATCAAGCATAAGAAGGGAGCAGCAGATGCCAAACGGGGTCAGCTGTTCACTAAAATTGCTAGGGAAATAACAGTAGCTGCCCGCCAAGGGGGACCGGACTCCACAACAAATGTTAGACTCAGGTTCGCTGTCCAGAAGGCAAGGGACAATAATATGCCTATGGATAACGTTGAAAGGGCAATAAATAAAGGAGCAGGTCTGACTCAAGATGGATCTACTTTAGAGGAACTTACTTATGAAGGGTATGGACCTGGGGGAGCTGCGGTACTAATTCAGGCACTTACTGATAATAGAAATAGAACAGTCTCTGAAATAAAACACGTGTTTTCTAAGTCAGGTGGGAATCTGGCAGCTACGGGAGCTGTCTCCTGGATTTTTGATTCATCGGGCGTCATGATTGTAGAAAAGTTGGAAACGAATGATGCCGAATCTATCGCCTTGGAAGCTATAGATTCTGGAGTTGATGATTTTAAAGTTGAGTCTGGTTTACTAGAACTGTATATGGATCCTTCGTACTTTGAATCAGTACGTTCAATAGTGGAATCAAAAGGATCTGACGTGAGCTCAGCTGAGCTAAGCATGATACCGAAAAATACAATTGCTTTAGGTATTGGTGATTCTCAGAGTACTCTGAGATTGTTGGATGGCCTTGAAGATCTCGACGATGTTCAGAAAGTTTTTACCAATGCTGATTTTGATGAAACTGCCCTTGAACAGTACATGTGAAATGCAAAGTGTTGAGCCCTACGATATTGTCCGAGTTATTGGAATAGACCCTGGGACTGTTGCCATGGGTTACGGGATTATTGACTGGGATGGACAAAATTTTGACTATGTGGAGAGCGGTGTTATTCTTCCTAAAGAGTCAGATTCACTTCCTTTGCGCCTGCATGCCATCCATCAAGAAATTACTGACATAATTGATCGATACCTCCCTAGTGAATTAGCGGTTGAAGATCCATTTGTAGGGAATAACGTTCGGTCAGCGTTTGCTATTGGGCAGGCTCAGTCTTTAGCTTTTATTTCTGCAGCACGCGTAGGAATTGGTGTTTGGCGATATTCTCCAGCTACTATCAAACAGTCTGTTACTGATTATGGACGAAGTTCTAAGGATCAAGTAAAGGAAATGGTGTTATCCTTATTGCGAATGGAATTGGTGACCAATAGAGATGATGAAGCTGATGCTTTAGCGGTAGCTTTATGCCACATACAGCAGAGGTCTTGAATATTTAAAGGGGATAATTGTAAGGCTCATGATTTTTTCTATTAGAGGTATTTTAGGGTACTACGAGCTTGGCTTTGTAATAGTGGACATAAATGGGATTAGTTTGCATGTCTTTGTTCCCAATAGCATGATGAGCAAATTACCTTCAGTTGGTGAAGAAGTTTTTCTGTACACGCACTTTATCGTACGACAAGAAGAACTGTCTTTGTACGGTTTTATGAATGCACAAGATAAAGCTATTTTTTCATTGCTCTTATCGGTTAATGGTGTTGGTCCAAAATCTGCTCTCGGTCTCCTTTCTATATTTGACAGTGTATCCATAGCTGAAGCCGTAGTAGCTGGTGATATTGATACCATCAGTAAGGCTCCAGGACTTGGGAAAAAGACCGCTAGTAGGGTTGTTTTAGAGTTGCAAAGCAAATTAAGCGGCAGTTCGGGATTTGAAGTACTGTCAGGAAGTACGACTGAGAAAAATGAGATTGTTGGGGCGTTGTTGGCGCTTGGTTATTCCAGTATGGAAATCAGGCAGGCAATTGACGATGACCTTGACTCTGATGCGCCTCTGGAAGAGCAGCTTAGAATTGTGCTGCAACGATTAGGGAGATAGAAATGGATATCGAGAATGATTGGCCAGCATTTTATGATTGGGCTCATGCGAGTTTTACGGATGATGTGGAGTTTTATTTAGAAGAATTGAAGGACGTTAAAGGGCCAGTATTGGAACTCGGTTGTGGTACAGGAAGAGTAACAATACCTCTCGCAAAGCAGGGAATTGCAGTTACAGCGCTTGATATTTCTCCTGATATGGTGGAATCTGCTAAAAAGAAAGCTGCTTTGGACGGAGTAACTTCGGATCAAGCCAACTTCATCGTTGGAGACATGAGAGATTTTGACTTAGATCGTACATTTGGTGCAGTCCTTATGCCGTATCGATCCTTTCAATGGCTTCTTTCTATTGTTGATCAGCGCTGTGCTTTGTTAAATGCATGGCATCATTTACTTCCCGAAGGAAAACTTATTTTTGATGTTTTTAATCCTACTACTGATGTTTTACGTGACGATGGAGAAGAACCGTTCTTGGTGAAAGACGTTCCTGGTGAGAAAAAAGGTCATAAATTTCAGTTACTTTTTCAAAATCAGTGGGATCATAATTATCAGATTAATAATGCTTCTTTGATAGCGAGAGAGCTTGGCCCTGGAGGTAAGGAAATCAAGAAGGTGAGTCAGTCTATTCAAGTCAGATATACCTATAGATATGAAATGATGCATCTATTAGAGCTGAGTGGATTTCAGCCCTTGGAATTGTACGGATCCTTTGCTCGTGACGATTATCAGGATGCTAGCGAGCACATGATTTGGATCGCACAACGACTTACATGAGATATCACAATAGGTATTTTATTTAAATGTTAGATGAAAAAACCCTTAAAGCAGTATCTGAGTTTTCGCCAACTGGGGATCAGCCTTTTGCTATCGAGAAAGTTGTCGAAGGTATCCAGCAGGGATATAAATCTCAAGTCTTGGTAGGGGTAACTGGGAGCGGAAAAACTTTTACTATGGCGAAGATAGCAGAGGCTGTTCAGAAACCTGTCTTAGTAATTGCTCATAATAAAACGTTGGCGGCACAACTAGCTACCGAGTTCAGAGAGTTTTTCCCTAATAATGCAGTTGAATATTTTGTTTCGTACTATGACTATTATCAACCAGAAGCATATGTTCCTAGAACTGATACATATATCGAAAAAGATGCATCAATTAATGACGAAATTGATAAACTCCGACATTCTGCTACTAGAGCATTGATGACTCGGCGAGATGTCATTATTGTATCGTCGGTTTCCTGTATTTACGGGCTAGGAGAACCTGAAGAGTATTACAGTTTTGTCCAAGACCTGAGAATAGGGCAAACTGTTTCTCTAAACCGACTTGCTAGGCGTTTAATTGAAATGCAATATGACAGGAATGATTTTGAAATCAGTAGGGGATCTTTTCGCATAAGAGGAGATACACTCGAGATAATGCCTTCCTACGAAGAGCTTGCGACAAAGATTATGTTTTTTGGAGATCAAGTTGAAAAAATCCTTCAATTTGATCATGTGACAGGAGAAATAATTAAGGAAAGTGAGGAGATTCATATCTATCCTGCCAAGCACTTTGTTACGTCTAGAGAAAAACTTGAATTGGCGATTGAAAATATACAGGAAGAACTCGCTGTGCAATTAGTGGCATTAAAAGAAGCTGGTAAGCTACTGGAGTCGCAGAGATTAGAATCACGTACACTGTACGATTTAGAGATGTTAAGGGAAGTTGGATACTGTTCAGGTATTGAAAATTACTCCCGACATATAGGCCAAAGGCCAAAAGGCAGTGCGCCTTGGACGTTGCTTGACTATTTTCCAGATGACTTTTTGATATTCATAGATGAAGCACATATGACAATTCCTCAACTTAACGGGATGTACCATGGTGATATGTCTAGGAAAAGAACATTAGTTGAGTTTGGCTTTCGTTTGCCGTCTGCTCTGGATAATCGTCCGTTGAGTTTTCAGGAATTTGAAAAAGTGGTTAATCAGGTTGTTCATGTTTCGGCTACCCCAGGCCCATATGAAAGTAGTCGTGCAGAGCAAGTTGTGGAACAAGTCATAAGGCCCACAGGTTTGATCGATCCAAGTATTGAAGTTAAACCAACTTTAAATCAAATAGATGACCTGCTGCATCAGATTAAGATATGTATTAGTAAAGAGGAACGGGTATTGGTAACTACATTAACTAAACGTATGTCTGAGGAACTTGCCGAATATCTACGAGAGGAAGGAATCAAAGTTCACTATATTCACTCTGAGATTCATACACTTGAGCGTAGTGAAATACTTAGAGATCTTAGATCAGGAACATATGACGTCCTAGTGGGCATTAATTTACTCCGGGAGGGGTTAGATTTACCAGAAGTAAGTCTTGTCGCGATCCTTGATGCAGATAAGGAAGGATATCTTCGATCAAGTTCAGCTTTAATACAGACTGTGGGAAGAGCTGCACGACATGTTGATGGGCGTGTCATAATGTATGCCGATCGGATCACTGGTTCCATGGAACAAACAATTAACGAAACTCAGAGAAGACGGGAGATTCAGCACGAATACAATAAAAAGCATGGGATTACCCCCCAGAGCATTAAGAAAACCATTAAAGATATCAACGACAGGGTGAAGACAATAAAAATTCCTGATACTACGTCCATAAAAACTGAAGATATCAATCCTGAAGAGTTATCGAAAGTTATTAAAGGGCTTGAGAATCAAATGAGACGCGCAGCAAAGGATCTGGATTTCGAGAAAGCTGCTCTTTTTAGGGATGAAATACAAGAGTTAAAAAAACTTGCTAAATCTAGTTATTCATGGCACGGTATATAAGCTTTACGTACTAACTCAATCAATTAGGTTTTAAAAAGGAGAGTCTTTATGGGAAAGATTACACATGATGAAGTGGTGGGAGCACTTAAAGAGGTGTATGATCCAGAAATCCCAGTTAATGTTGTCGATCTTGGTTTAATTTACGATGTCGATATTAATGATGACAACGTGAACATTGTGATGACTTTGACTGCACCAGGATGTGGTATGGGTCCATACATAGCTCAACAGGCCGAATGGGCAGTTGCTGAAGTAGAAGGGGTCAAAGATGTTAGTGTTGATATCACTTTCGATCCCCCATGGAATCCTGATCGGATTACTGATGACGGTAAGATGGCTCTTGGATTAGATTAAATAACAGTGTTGAGAAAAGGAGCAACATGGTGGATGAACAAAGTAAGCCATCCCCTCAGGCTGCACAGGCAAAGGCTAGAATTGAAGCAGTCAAACGGGGTTTTGAACAACGAAGAAATATCAATCAAAAACTAGAGAATATCGGATATAAGATTGGTGTTTATAGCGGCAAAGGAGGAGTTGGGAAGACGTCTGTCGCTGTAAATTTGGCTTGCTATTTAGCTAAGCAAGGTCACTCGGTTGGCATATTGGATGTTGATATTGACTGCCCTAACGTGACTAAAGCGATGGGTATGACGGAGCGAGCAACTATTGAGGATGGTACTGTAACTCCTGGAGAGCAGTATGGGGTTAAAGTGGTATCCATGTCCTATTTTCAAAAAAGTGAAGATGAGGCAATTATCTGGAGAGGGCCCATGATTCATAATGCAATTAACCAGTTTCTTCAGATGACTGAATGGGGTCAATTAGATTACTTGATCGTGGATCTTCCTCCTGGTACCTCCGATGGTCCTTTGACAGTTATGCAGACAATTACTCTTGATGGTTTCGTGGTAGTTACTACACCGCATTTCCTCTCTGCTCTAGATGCTAAGAGATCTATAAATATGATCCGCAAATTGAATGTTAATGTCTTAGGAATTGTTGAGAATTTTGTTGGTGATATATTTGGAAAAGGAGCTGGTGAAACACTAGCAACGGAACTGCAACTTTCATTCTTGGGTGGTATAGAACTTCGATCAGAATATAGAATGGTCGATATTCCTCCTGTCCTTAGGGTTGATGAAATTGAAAAAGAGTATGAAGCAATCGTTGCGGCTATCAATACAGCTATAGCTTCAAAGAATTGATTTTCCGGACTGTCGTGGCTTAAGGTTTTAATATGGTCTTAATTACCCAGAAAGCCATGAATTTTGTTACTGAGGAACTACACGTGGGTTATCGTGGTATTCGATCGTCCCTAGCAAGGTTTCTTACTTTCTTCTTATTACTCCAGATTTTTTTATTCACAGCTGGCTGTGGTAATCAGGAACAAGTCCAAAAAGAAGAAAGTTCTACTGACGTTAGTACTGAAACTCTTTCTGATCATGATCGTTCTTCCGACGCTAAGTCAGAAACCAGTGATCTCACTGATGCAGTATCTGTACCCGAACTGAAAGGAACAGATCAATGGATAAACTCGAATCCTTTTACATTGGAATCCCAAAAAGGAAAAGTCGTGCTCATAGATTTTTGGACCTATACTTGTGTGAATTGTATCCGAACGCTTCCATATCTCCGACTGTGGCACGAAGCCTATGCTGATGCTGGATTGGTAATTCTTGGTGTCCATACTCCCGAGTTTGAGTTTGAGAAAGTTTACGAGAATTTATTGCGTGCTACCCAAGATTTTAGCTTGGAATATCCTATTGTACAGGATAACCAATTTGAAACTTGGAAAGCTTTTGGCAATTCTGTCTGGCCTGCGAAATATTTGATTGATCAGGAAGGAGTCATACGTTATACCCATTTTGGGGAAGGGAAATACGAAGAAACTGAACAAGCTATTCGAAAGCTTCTTGCTGAGACCGCTACGGATTTACAAGAACCTGTGACTTCTTCTATTCACTCTTATCACCTAGATAGTGCTGCCCGTGTAACAGATGTCATGTTGAGTCAAACTCGAGAACTCTATGCAGGATATTTAAGAAACTATGGTGTTTTAGCTAGTGGCCAAATGCCACCGTATATTCTTAACACCGAGTATTACGAGGCCAGCAACGAGGAGTTACTGTATTCAGACCCAGGTGATCACGTGAACCATTTTCTCTATATAGAGGGGCTTTGGCGCAATGAGGGAGAATATCTAGTTCATGCACGGACAACCTTAGATTATGAAGATTATGTTGCTGTGAAATTTTATGGTTCCAGCGTTAATGCTGTTATGGATACGGTATCGGGAGATGCTGTTAAGGTTCAGATTACAATTGATAACCAACCTATTAATGTTCATCAGGCGGGCTTTGATATAGAGTTTGATACTAATGGTAATAGTTATGTGAACGTTACCAATGCTCGTATGTACAACCTCATCAATAAAGATGAATTCGGCACTGGGGAACTTCAATTGAGCTCTAATTCCCCTGAATTTTCTTTGTATGCATTTACATTTGGGTCTTACCTGGGTGGTGAACGGGAGTTTTAACCAATGTTCCGAATAGGGAATACGGTAAGCATATGTTTAATACTACTTTTAGTAGGATTATTTGGCTGTTCTAGTCATGATACTGATATCTCTGTAAAGACTGCCTCTTCTGCTGTTGAAACATTTGTTCCTGCAAAAGGCCCCGTTTCAGCTAATGGATTCCAGGGAATTTTGATAACTAACGACCTTGCTATTGGACACAATAGAATTGCGTTTTTTGTGATTAATAAGGACGGTTTTGTGGATAAACCTATTACTAGGGTGAAATCGTATTATGTAGATAGACTAACCAAAGAAAAGATAGAGAAAGATGTACGTATAGCTATATTTAAACCGTGGCTATACGGACGCGGAAGTTACGTTACGACGTTAGGGTTTCATCAAGCAGGTCTTTGGGAACTGGAAATTGAAATATTAAACCCCGCTGATGAACCCCAGCCCATTGTTTTACCCTTTGCGGTAAACACAGGTTTTCAAGCTCCAGGTGTTGGGAGCATGCCAAAACCAATAAATAATAAAACCTTAGCGCAGGTATCTTCGATAGAGGAACTTACAAGCGGATCTGTACAGTTTCCGCGCTTATACCAGATCAGTGTTGCTGAAGCACTTATGACCAAGACACCTATTGTCATCTCCATTTACAGTCCTGCTTTTTGCCAAAGTATTATCTGCGGGCCTCAAGTGGAAGTCATGAACGGATTGGAAAACAAGTACAAAGGTATGTTTCATTTTATACATATTGACGTTTATAGTAATCCTCATGAGATGCGAAGTGATCTAGGGAAATCTGTCTTGTCTTCTGTTGTTACCGATTGGCAATTACCCAGCGTCCCTTGGACCTTCATTATTGATGGTAATGGGGTTGTGATAGCGCGCTTTGAAGGGTTCGCCCTAATAAGCGAGGTTGAAGAAGCATTGCAAGAATTAATAGCTTAATGCAAAGTGCTTGGATGATATAAGACGTTTGTGTTAGATGCTGGGAATAGCGAGCCTTAACTGGTTTATGGCTGTTCAGATCTGATGAATTTAATATATTCCTTGAAGTTAGTAACTTCTTTTTTAACGGCCAGTCGGAAATGAGAACTATATTCTCCAATGTTGCGGAACTTCTTGTACCGTAATCGCAAGAGCCTTCTCATTGATTGTTTTTGCAAGGTAGAAAGAGCCTTGATCAGTTCGCGGTCAAGTCGATGGGCAGCTTCAGTATGGTTGAGGTGTGCTCCTCCCTTGGGTTCTCTTACGATGGTGTCAATTATGCCCAGGTGGTGAGCATCTGCAGATGTTAATTTTAGGGTTTTGGCAACTTCCGCTGCTAGCCCTTGGTTGTTGTAAAAAATACTAGCTGCTTTTTCGGGAGACATAGGAGTATAGATGGCATTTTCCATCATCAGAATATTATCAGAAATCGTAATAGATAAGGCTCCTTCACCTCCTCCTTCACCAATAATGACTGATACTATACGAGTTTCAAGTTCTGACATGAGTGATAGCGTGGTTGCAATAGCCGATCCAATTCCGTGACGTTCACTTTGTAACGATGGATCCGCCCCAGAGGTATCGATAAATGTGATAATAGGAATACGGAACCTTTCTGCGAGTTTCATGACTCTTTGTGCTTTTCTTAACCCTTCTGGTTTTACGAGTCCTGATGATCTATTCTCCCTATATCCAAGTTGTCCAATAATACAGACGCTTTGGCCGGCCAGGAATCCGAAGCCGCATATGATGTTTCTGTCGTCAGATAGAGCGCGATCCCCGTGCAGTTCTATGAAGTTTGAAATAATGCGTTCAATATAGTCGACAGTAGTAGGTCTTTCTTCGTGTCTGGCTAATTGGACGGTATCCCAGGCTTCAGAGGCTGTCTGGCCAATATACTTGGCCGTCTTAGTTTTTGTTTTGGCTTCTGTCAGCACAAACTCAGGCATGGTTAATTCAATTAGAGAACCAAGAGACTCTCGTATAAATTCGCGGTCAACTATTGCATCTATCATCCCATTGGCTAGATGATCCTCGGCTGAGTGGATCTTGCTAATATCCGCTTTGCCTGGAGTGGCTTCCTGCATGATTCTTGTTGGAGCTAAGCCAATTATAGCTTTTGGTTCAGCGATTATAATATCTGCGAGGTTGGCAAAACTAGCGAAGGTTTGTCCTGTGCAAGGGTTCGCGAGAACCGAGATGAACGGTATGCCTTTTTTGTGTAATAGACGCGCTGAAGCAGAAGTTTTAGCCATTTGCAGGAGTGATAGCATTCCTTCTTGGATTCTGCTCCCCCCACTCGTTACAACTGCTATAACAGGTATTTTCTTTTTAGCTCCCTGCTCGAAAGCGAGTGCAATACGTTCCCCTGCAACTGAACTCATGGTACCACCCATGAAGCTAAAATCTAATACTACAAGGATTGCTTGGAATCCTTGTATACTACATTGGCCCGTAATAGCAGCCTCTGTTAAACCTGTCCGTTCCTGATCTTGCTTGAGTGCTGTGTTATAGGGTTGGGAGTGATCAAGGGTAGTTGGTCCTATTGAAGTTACTCTTCGGTTAGATTCTCGAAAGCTGTTTGGATCGGCGATTAGATTTATACGTTCTCTTGCATTTAATCCGTAATGAAATCGGCATTGCGGGCAGACTCTATATCTGGTGTAGAATGCGTTATCTTGCAAACTGAACTCGCAGAGGATACAGTTTTCATGCAGGATCGGTTCTACGGTTGGAGTTTTAAACGATTCTGTACTGAAGAATGATGTTAATAGACTTGTGAGATCTTTGACCATATTCACAAAACCCCGATGAATTAAGGTTATTGTAACATAAGGCTTAAAGGGGAAAACTTATGAAAAATATTCTTGTCACTGGTGCAGCTGGCCAGATAGGTAGTGAATTAATCCCTGTGTTGCGGGCAAGATATGGGACTGACAATGTTATAGCAGGGCTTAATAGAACCCCTTTGTCTTCAAAAGTATCGAATGCAGGCCCTTCTATGAAAGTTGATATCACTAACATTAGTGATATTGAAAAAGCAGTTGATAATTTTGAGATCGACTATATATTTCACATGAGTACCTTTCTCTCGGCTTTGGCTGAGAATAATCCACAAGGAGCTTTTGGTGTCAATATTGCAGGATTGACAAATGTTTTAGACGTAGCTGTTGATAAGAAACTTGAAGGAGTAATGATTCCGAGTTCCATTGCAGTTTTTGGCTCAGGCATACCAACCGAAGATACTCCAAACGATGTGATGCTGAAGCCGACCACGTTATATGGTATAGCAAAAGTATATGGAGAATTATTGGGCAATTACTATTTCCAGAGATATGGGTTGGATGTCAGGGGCTTGCGGCTTCCAGGGATCGTTAGCTGTATGGATGAGATGCCAACTAACGGGACAACTGATTATGCAGTCCAGATCTTTTATGGGGCTGTTCAAGATTCCTCATACACTTGTTTTCTAAAGCCTGATACCAGGTTACCTATGGTTTATATGCCTGATGCCGTTAAAGCACTGATTGACCTTGCTGAGTGTCATACTGACAAACTCGTTCATCGGACTGATTTTAATGTGACTGCTATGAGCTTTACTCCAAGTGATCTCGCACGAGAAATACGGAAGAAGATACCTGATTTTGTTATCAGCTATGATATTGATACCCTAAGGCAATCAATTGCAGACTCATGGCCTTCTTCACTGGATGACAGTGCGGCAAGATTGGAATGGGGATGGCATCCTGATTATGACATTACTTCGATGGTAGACGAGATGCTTTCCTTAGTATCTCAACAACTGAATAGTCGTCCGATTTAAGCAAAGAAGCGGGATTCATTGATCCTGCAAGAAATATCGTAGCTATTAGTCCTTTTGAGGCAGCATGCCCGAATCTTCAAGCTGATCCATCAATCTAGCAGCACGCGGATAGCCAATACGTAATCTTCTTTGTAGAAGAGACGTAGATAGATTTACAGATCTGTTAGCCAGTTCTATTGCTTGATCAAACAATTCATCGTTTTCGTGAGATAGATTGGTTTTGACAGTTTCTTCAGCAATGAATTCAGCTGATAATTGCGCAAGATGTATCTCTGGTACCGGAGGTCCTTTCTGAGAAGTCCAATGTGTGACAACTCTGTCTATTTCATCATCATCTACAAAAGTTCCTTGAATACGCATTGCTTTCGCTTCTGTGGGGGAGGCAAACAACATGTCCCCTCTTCCCAAGAGTTTCTCTGCGCCAGTAGAGTCTAGAATAGTTCGGGAATCAGTTTGAGAAGCAACAGCGAAGCTGATTCTGCTAGGGAAATTAGCTTTAATTAGACCGGTTATAACATCTACAGATGGTCTTTGAGTTGCAACGATTAGATGGATGCCTGTTGCTCTTCCTAATTGAGCTAGTCTTGTTAGGGATTTTTCGACATCATATGGTGCTGTCATCATCAAATCCGCTAGTTCATCAATACACAAAATGAAATAAGGGATAGGTTCACTTGATTTTTTGTTATATGTCTGTATGTTTTTAGCTCCCACAGCTTCCATCCGTTTATAACGGGAAAACATTTCTTGAATGACACCTTTTAAGAGAGAAACCACGTTATCCAGGTCTGTGATAACAGGCGTTACTAAATGAGGAATACCATTGTAGGCTGTAAGTTCAACACGTTTCGGGTCTATAAGCATCATTCGAGCATCCCAGGGACTTATGTGAGTTAGCAAAGAGGTGATAATACTATTTATACAGACACTCTTTCCGCTTCCTGTAGATCCTGCAATTAGAAGATGGGGTAACTTGGTGAGGTCTATTGAATGAGCATCCCCACCAGTGCCCTTTCCTAGCGCAATAGGGAGACCTTTTTTGTCAACGATATCTGTAAAGTTAGCACTGCGCATTATTGAGGGTAAACTGACTATTTGGGGGTGGGCGTTAGGAACTTCAACCCCTACAAGGGATTCTCCTGGTACGGGAGCTTGAAATCTAAGGCTTGGAACAGCTAACGCTAGCGCGAGATCTTTTTCCCGGGCGAGTATAGTATCCACTTTAACCCTTGTTTTCTCCTCTACTTGTTTCAGGATGGGTTTGCCATCAAGGCCCTTTATAAGATTTCCGTATTGATCCTTTTCTCTTGAATGTTTAGTTTTTGTAATCCAGCCAGGGGTCAATCCGAACATCGTCACAGTTGGTCCGGGGTTGATTTGCTTAATTTCTACGGGGACTCCAAACTCTAACAGGCATGATTTAATCGTATCTCCTACTTCGGTATGATCATCCGGTAGATTTACGCTATCCTCATCATTATTGAATAAATCAAGACTCGGAAGCACCCATTTAGTCCTAGATGTTATTGTGTTTTGTTCTGTTGGATCATTATCATCCTCTATTAGATAACTAGCCTGTATGGGTATTGGTTGTGAAGGTTCTAAAAGTGATGTTTCTCGACCTTCACTCCCTGTGGATGTTCCGTAAGGTTCTATTGTAGGATCTGGTTCGTAGTTGTTATCTTTCCCGTCATGAGCTAGAGCAATCTCTTCATACTTGGTTTGAAATCTTTGTTGTCTAAGAGATCGTATTTGACGCAATATGAAGATTAAACCTCTTATAGTGGTGATGCCGTATGGTATGGCTTGCCGGAATAGTCTGACTGTCTTTAAACATCCTTGTAAGATAGCTCTGGTGCTTTTCTTCGGGGCAGTTATACATATGCCTAAGAATAGGAGCAAGAAGCTTGTTAGTGTCCCCACACTAAAGAGTGCAAGGTTTCCTAATCGTACAGTATTTCCTATTAGTCCACCAAGCTGTATGTCCTCTAGGTTTTCGATTGAAAGTGTAAACCCAGATAGAAGTCCAAGTGATCCTGTAAGAATCAAGCTACCACTCGTCCAGAATCGCCATTTTGTGAATAATGTACTTGGTTTATGTCTAATTGTTAGAACTAAGGCCAATCCACACACACAACTAGGTAAGTATCCTACTCCAAAAAAGTTCCACAGGAACGTGACAGTAGCATTATAAAAGTCCAAGATCCAAAAGTTTGAAGCAAGAAGGAACAGTACAACTAGAGAGCAGGAAAGGGTGAATTTTAGCCCTAATCTATTTTTGAATAAAACTTTTACTAGAAAGTTGATCATTGCGCGTTTGTCCCTGCCTATGTCTTGAATGCCATACTATATCTAGTGCGAGTATACAATAATATGGCAGTTTCCATACACCAAATGTTTAGGTATGGCGTTGAGTACTTGGATATCGGAGTTTTCCCGAACGTGTATGGTGATTCGTGGGAAACTTATACTCGGATGGCATGCTTGTGGTTTATCCTGACTTTTCCAACAAGACGGAAGGATACACTGAGAATCAGATTATGAGTTGTTTAATAGCGTCTATTTGCTATCAGCCCGGGTTCCAAGTCAATTTTATCAATTATTCCGGCAGAACGATGACCAATCTCAAGCACATCACCATTTTCAATAATAAGGGCATTTAGCGGCGGCACTGAACATTCAACAGCTAATTCTTGGTGTGCGGTTAGCATTCTATAGTCGCCGTGTATTGGGATAAAATATTTTGGCTTGGTTAAGTTTATCACCAATTTAAGATCCTCCTGGCTTCCATGCCCATGTACATGTACATCTGCTATTTCGTTATAGAAAACTTTGACACCCTGTCGTAAAAGATTGTCGATTGTCCTTGAGGATTCTTTTTCGTTACCAGGTATTGGGGAAGATGACACGATGACTGTATCGGTATCTGAGAGCTCGGCTTGCTTATGCCTTTTATCGGCCAGACGAACTAAACCGGATGTGGGTTCACCTTGAGTTCCAGTTGTTATTATCACAAGCTTTTCATCAGGTAATGAACGTGCTGTTTGCCTATTGATTAGCGTATCTGGATGAATTGTCAGATGCTCCAGTCTCCGACTGATACTAATGTTTTGTTCCATTTTTCTTCCTAATACAGTGACGTACCGGCCGAACTTTTCAGCGATGTCCATAATTTGCTGAATGCGATAAATTGAGGAAGCAAAGGTTGCAAAAATAATTCTTCCTTTAGCTTGGCCAACCATGGATTCAAACGAGGCAGTCAAGATCCTTTCTGATTCTGTATGACCGCTATGAGTCGCATATGTGGAATCTGATAGAAGTGCCAGTACACCAGATTGTCCCCATTGAGCCAATTTATGGAGATCCGCTTTGGGGCCATACAGAGGGCTGTGGTCTATTTTAAAATCTCCAGTGTGTATGACAAGACCGGCAGGTGTGTGCAAGGCGATTCCAAGAGAGTCCGGGATACTGTGACACATTTGGAATGGTTCGGCTGTGATTCGTCCCAGTTTAATCTTGTCCCCGAGTGAAATAGGGTTTAAGGTAATTGTGTCGAGAAGATGATGTTCTTTGAGTTTGGATTTGATTAGTTCCATTGCCATGGGAGGCGCGAAAATCGGAACATTGAGTTCTTTTGCTATAAATGGGATAGCCCCAATGTGATCTTCATGACCATGGGTGATTAGTATTGCAGATATAGGTTTTTGGGTTGAACGAAGATACTGTATATCAGGTATCTCGAGATCCAACTCACCATCGTCGTTTTTAGAGAATAAGACTCCTGCATCTACGATGGTAATATCTTGACTGGACTCAATCACCATCATGTTTTTACCAAAATGGCCTACGCCACCCAGAGGTAATATCTTTATAGTATCTGAATTAGTCATGAAAACATCGGAAGTTGCCTTGATTCTGGGGTATCGTCGTTTTGGTGTACTTGGTTAGCCATTTCTACTAGCGTTTTGAAATCTTGTTCAATAGTAGGTCGTAGACTAGGATTTCTCAATATGGCGGCTGGATGATAGGTAGGCAAGATTTTATACCCATTTGTTGATTGCCGGACCTTTCCTCTAACTTTACTAATAAGTTCATTTGGAAAGAAATTGGATAATGCATGTCGTCCCAATGTCATTATAACCGACGGTTTAATCACGGATAGTTGATGATTTAAGTGACTGGAACATGTCGCTATTTCATCTGGCGAAGGATCTCTGTTGCTAGGGGGCCTACACTTTACTATATTGGTTATGAATAGGTCGCTTCTTTTGAGGTTGTTTGACATGATTAATTCATTCAATAGATTGCCTGATGCTCCTACGAAAGGTCGTCCTTGTTGGTCTTCATGGTATCCGGGCCCTTCCCCGAGTAATACTATACCTGAATGAGCTGATCCTTCTCCTGGAACTGCATGATTGCGGGTAGCGTGGAGCGGGCATAGGCTGCAGCGTATAACCGAATCAGCTATATTCTCTAAGGTGAACATATTTCTCCTGGATAATTTCTTATTCTTGCGAATACAGATTCGGAAATTGACAATATGGGTACCGTAAGATAACGAGTTGATTTATTACGCGTCAGAGATTCCTTTGCCTTTGATATAGTCTACTGCATCTTGGACTGACAATATCTTTTCAGCATCCTCATCAGGTATTTCTATTGTTTCACCGTCAGATGAAAATTCCTCTTCCATTGCCATGATTAATTCTACTAGGTCGAGAGAATCAGCATTCAGATCTTCTGCAAACGTAGCTTCTGGCTTAATGCTTTCGGCATCCACGCCGAGTTTATCCACGATAAGTGTGCTTACTCTTTCTAGTACTGTTGCCATTATTACCTCCGGGTAAATTAATTATTTGCTGTTGGCTCCATGTTGTATTTAACGCAGGAAGCCAGTACTCCATTAATGAATTTAGGTGAATTTTCTGCAGAGTATAGTTTGGTGAGTTCTATTGCCTCGTTAATGATTGCTTTATAAGGAGACGTTCCATCTACAAGAAGTTCGTAAATAGATATCCTAAGGATAGAACGATCGACTACTGACAGTTGGTCAACAGGCCAACTCTTCGCATACTTTGTAATAATATCATCTGTGAATTCCAAGTTGGCCAAGGATCCTTGAATTAAATACTTTGAAAACTCCTTACTCTCATCGTTTAATCTATTGGAAGAAGCAAGCCATTCAAGACAAGTCATAGGATCGTGTCCCATTAGATCTACTTCATAGAGTACTTGCAGAGCTGTTACTCGAGCATTCCTACGTGTCCCAAAACTAGGACTGTTAACCAAAGTCTCTTGTTCTTCAAGATGGTTCCATGGAAGAATTGTGCTTTCTGTGTGCTGAGACATTAATCAGTTATCCTTCTAATACCAATAAGGCTATTCAGCGAATGCGTGTAAACTGAAGGATCTATGCGTTTTACCAAGCCGCTAAGTGTTGATCCTGGGCCCATTTCAATAAAGTT
This sequence comes from uncultured Dehalococcoidia bacterium, assembly GCA_913047625.1. Classification (GTDB taxonomy): domain Bacteria; phylum Chloroflexota; class Dehalococcoidia; order Lucifugimonadales; family CAJWUJ01; genus CAJWUJ01. The sequence goes on from CAJWUJ010000008.1 coordinate 24,093, forward strand.
GTGAACCCCTAATGTCACCATGGACTCAATAGACTTTTTCCATTGAACACATGTACAAAGCTGATTGGAAAGTTCTTTGCGAACGTCAGAGGCGGTATAAAGAGGTTCGCCTGTACAGTTAGCTATAACAGGGATTTCTGGATCTCGAATTGGTGCGTTATCAATCAGGGTTTGCATTTCATCCTGAGCAGGTTGCATGTAGCTTGAATGAAAAGCACCGCTAACTTTTAGTGGAATAGCACGTTTTGCGCCTCTTAATAGCGCCATATCCATTGCATGAGCCAACGGTATTTTGGCACCACTGATCACTATTTGTTCAGCTGTGTTTACATTGGACATAAAGGTTCCCGTTGCTTGGCATATTTCTGCAATGACTAGTTCTTCAAGCCCAAGAATTGCAGCCATTCCAGTGGGGATTAGATTCGATGCATCTTGCATCAATCTACCACGTTCTTTTACTAGATGTAATGCGTCCTTAAAATCCAATGAATTGCTCGCTACAAGAGCGGTGTATTCTCCAAGACTGTGTCCTGCTACAAACATTGCGGGCTTTGGTGTAGTAGAGGGTTTTTGTTGTTGTTTTAGACTTTCGTAGCATGCGATACTCATAGTGAAAATTGCTGGTTGTGCATGGACAGTTTGAGTAAGCTCATCTTGAGGACCGTTGAACATGATCTGGGTGAGCTCATAGCCCAGGACGTCATCCGCTTCAGAAAATATTTCCCTTGCAGGAGGTGAGTCTTGGAAAAGATCTTTTCCCATTCCTAGAATTTGTGCCCCTTGGCCAGGAAAAATATATGCAGTCTCTGATTTAATTGATGAGGTTGACATTAGCTTGGAATTTAACGTTAATCAGATTTCAGAGGATAAGCTGGATTACTAAAGTGAGAAACTGATCGGCTTTCCTTTCTGAACTGATTAAGATGAGGGATTGTCATCGTTTTGTTCTGATTCGTCCCCTTTACGTAAAACGTCCCATCCGCCATATAGTCCGCATGAGTCGCATAAATGATGCGATAACTTCGGCGCACCGCAACTGGGACAGGCAATAATATTCTTAAAGACGATTTTGCTATGGCTATTTCTTTTCTTCTTTTTTGAATTTGAAGTTTTTCTAGTTGGTAATGCGGGCATATCGGCTTAAAGCCTCCTGGCTTGTATTACTTGAACAGTTTCACGAAAAGTCTTTTAAAATCAGATTCGGTTAGAGGGCTACTGTAGAGTTCACTGCTCTGAATTATAGATTTACTTGCTCTAATACGGACTTACATCTAACACATTGTATATAGTGACGAACAAATTAAACGTCAGCTACTTTCAGTACTATCTACTGAATAGGAAAATAGGCATAGCTATTATAAGAAATCATCAAGTTGGGTGTCAACCTAACCGTTGTTTCAAGACATAGGATTTGATCTCATTAACTATATCACTGGTTTTGGAACCAGGACCAAATACACTTTTGACGCCTAACCTTTTGAGTTCTTGATGATCAGATTCAGGTATGATGCCTCCAGCAAAGAGGAGGATCCCTACCATATTATTTGATGAAAGTAGTTCTGCGATTTTAGTGAAAAGTTCAATATGAGCACCTGAAAGTATACTGAGTCCAATAGCTTCTACATCTTCTTGAATTGCTGTTTGTACAATAGTTTGAGGGCTTTGCCTTATACCGGTGTAAACTACTTCCATTCCGGAGTCTCGGAGCGCTCGTACAATGATCTTTGCGCCTCTATCGTGGCCATCCAGTCCTGGTTTGGCAATCAATACTTTGATGGGTCGTTCAGATGTAGTCATTAGGTTACCTCTTAAAACTACTATTCGTGTTGGGCCAATTCTACTAAGACACCCCTTGAGGATTTAGGATGCAGAAAAGCTACTGGACCAATAAAGCCTTGTCTAGGTGTCGTGTCGAGAAGTTTGATATCTCTGGCTAATAAAGTGTCAATTGATTTTTGTATGTCATCTACCTCGAAACATAGATGGTGAATTCCCTCTCCCTTTTCCGCAATAAACTTGGAAATGAGGCTGTCAGGATTAGTTCCTTGGAGAAGTTCAAGATGAACTCCGTTGACCGGAAGGAAGATACCCAAAACTGAAAATTCATGATTCTCTAAGGTTGGAGCTTCTTTAATATTGAATGTGGTTTGGTAATACTGGGCTGCTAAGTTGATATCACTCACTGCAATACCGATATGGTGAATGCCTTTTACTTCGCATGGGGGGATAATATCTATCATTTAATTATGCTCCTTTGTTCATTAGGGATTGCTTGCATTTCTTGGTCGATAAGTTTGGATTAATGCTATGGCTGAAAGGGCTACCCATGCCAATCCTACACCAAAAAAGAGTTCATAAGGAAGGTCTATCCCTAATATCTTTTCAGCAATTGCTTCAGGTAATGGAGTGCCAGATGTCCATTCTGGATTGACTTTTAATCGGAGCCATCTTTCAAGTTCAGTTAGTGGACAACCTGGAGCGATTTGCCAAATCATTGCTGCTGAAAGATTGGTGAAAAAGAAAAGCGAAAATAATCGTCGATTGCGCATGTAACCAAACAAAGCAAAGAAAGTACCTACGAAAAGGATAATGATGTAGAGAATATGAAATCCCAGTAAGAGGTTTGCTAAAGTATCATACAGTTGCAACACAGTTTTTAGATATTCCTTGTCTCACACGCAATTAGCGAATTAATGCGGTGGTACCATTAGATTTGATACAGTTTTAAGATATTACGGGCTATTACTAAGCGTTGGATTTCGCTACTGCCTTCGTAAATTTCAGTAATTTTAGCATCTCTATAATACCGTTCAACAGGATTATCTTTAAAGAATCCGTACCCACCATGAATTTGGAGGGCTTTATCAGTTACAAAATGAGCGGTTTCTGAAGCGAAAAGTTTCGCCATTGCTGACTCTATTGTGTGGGGAAGGTTTTGATCTTTTAGCAAAGCTGCTCGACGAGTTAGTAGACGGGCGGCTTCTATTTTTGTAGCGCAATCCGCTAACATGAATTGAATTGCTTGATGTTGAGCTAGCGGGCGATTGAAAGTTTGGCGTTGCTGACTATAGGACAGTGCTTTTTCTAAAGATCCTTGAGCAATTCCTACTGCTTGTGATGCGATAATAATCCGAGATGAATCTAATATTTGCATTGCTATTTTGAAACCATCTTCCTCCTGCCCCAACACGTTAAAGGCAGGCACTTTAGTATTGTTAAAATCGATTTCAGCAGTGCTAGAGGCTCGTATTCCCATTTTGCCTTTTAAAGGGTTAATCGTTATGCCAGGGGAATGTCTATCTACAACGAGGCATATGATGCCTTTACTTCCAGGTTGATTGTTTAGACGTGCAAATACCGTGAATAGTGATGCCTCATTGGCATTCGTAATAAAGGTTTTAGTCCCGTTGATGACGTATGATCCGTTATTCTTCTCCACTTGGCATGACAAAGCAGATGCATCGGAACCACAGTCTGGTTCAGTAAGACACCATGCTCCAATATCCCTTCCCTCAATCATGCCGGGGACGAATTTCTCCCGTTGATCTGGTCTGCTGAAATTATATATTGTGGCTAAAGTAAGGGATACATGTGCTATAAAGCTTGTGCTCGTTCCTGCGCATGCTTTGGCTATCTCTTCTACGACAACTGCCAACTCTTGATATCCTCCACTAGATCCGCCTAATTCAGGATCAATACCAGTTCCCATGACACCGAGAGAAGCTAAACCCTGAAGATTTTCGGTAGGAAACTGTTCGTTTTGGTCCAAGAGATGAGCGTGTGGCGCAATATGCTTTTGACTAAATTCTGATAGGGTTTTTTTAAGGAGAAGTTGTTCTTCGGTCAAAAGTAGAGAATTATTCATTAGAGTTCCTTCCTGTAAACTTCTTTCTGCAATTATATAATAACGGTCTCTTGATGTTCTCCAAATACTGATCTTAGAACATCTGATATTTCTCCGACCGTTGCATAAGCTTGAACACATTCCATGATAGGCTCAATGGTATTGTCATCAGAACTGGCAACTGATTTTAGTTTAAGTAATGATGCTTCAACTTTGGCGTTGTCTCGAGAAGCTTTTATTTTGCTGAGTTTTGTCATTTGACTTTTTGCAGCTGACGATTCTACTGGTGTTATTTTGGCTGGTTCAAGTTCGGGTTTTTGATATTTGTTCACACCGACTATAATTTGATCTTCGGCTTCAATCGCCTTTTGAAGGGTGTAAGCACTTTCATGAATTTGAAGTGCTTGGAACCCGTTTTCGATACCAGAAATTGCACCACCGAGGTCTTCAACTTCATCAATCAATATTTTGGTTTTTTCATATAATTGATTTGTAAGGTGTTCCACGTAATAAGATCCCGCTAGAGGGTCTACGGTGTTTATGATCCCTGACTCGTGTGCGAGGATCTGTTGGGTTCTGAGGGATAGTTCAGCAGATGCTTCAGATGGCAATGAGAGCGCTTCATCTTTCGAATTTACATGGAGAGATTGAGTTCCCCCTAGAACAGCTGCAAGAGCTTGAATAGTAGTTCGGATTACATTGTTGTCAATTTGCTGGGCAGTTAGTGTCACACCTGCGGTTTGGGTATGAAATCTGAGCATCATAGATTTAGGGTTTTTTGCTTTAAACTTGGTTTTCATGATGTCGGCCCAAATTCTTCTAGCAGCCCTATATTTAGCTATTTCCTCGAATAGGTCTGTTGAAGCAACAAAAAAGAATGACAGACGGTTAGCGAACTGATCGACATCAAGGCCTGCCTTAAGAGCAGCTTTGACATATTCGATGGCATTAGAGAATGTGAAGGCTAGTTCTTGTATAGCTGTTGCTCCAGCTTCTCTCATGTGGTAGCCAGAGATGCTTATGGTGTTCCAGTTTGGAACCTGCTCAGCACAAAACGTGAATATATCAGTGACCAATCGCATTGAGTGTTTTGGAGGATAGATATATGTGCCTCTAGCTATATATTCTTTCAATATGTCATTTTGAATAGTCCCGCGTACTTGATCAAGCGGTATTCCTTGCTTTTTTGCCACTGACAAATATAGAGCTAACAAAACAGGGGCGGTTGCATTAATAGTCATGGATGTGGTTACTTTTTCAAGAGGAATATCCCTTAATAAAGTCTCCATATCATCTAATGTATCGATAGGTACGCCAACTTTCCCTACTTCACCAAGCGAAATAGAATGGTCTGAGTCGTAGCCAGTCTGGGTAGGTAAGTCGAAGGCGATAGAAAGACCTGTTTGCCCTTGATTCAAAAGATAATGGAATCTTTTGTTGGATTCTTCTGGAGTGGAATATCCAGAATACTGTCGCATAGTCCAAAGGCGAGCACGGTACATTTCTGCTCTTATTCCTCTGGTAAAGGGGTATTCCCCCGGGATCCCTATATGGCTGTCGTAGTCTAAATTCGAGCAGTCTTCAGGATAATGAATAGGTTTAACAGGGATTCCTGATGCTGTGGTGAGGTCGTCTTCCATATTTTTAACCCTTGCTTGGCAAATAATAATCGTTTAAGACTTTTGCCTACCAATAATGATATCCTAAGATAGGAATGATGCAAACAGTATAGGAGTTATGGGACATTGCTATGAATGATCGACTCGTTTCCGGGCAGCAAAACAGTGATGAGACTTCCTCTGAATCTGGGTTACGACCTATTTCGCTGAAGGAGTATGTTGGTCAGGATAAGGTTAAGGAGAATTTGTCCATTGCCATTGAGGCTACTCAATCTAGAAAAGAACCTCTTGAACACGCATTGTTATACGGTCCCCCGGGTTTGGGTAAAACCACCTTAGCACATATCATAGCTAAGGAAATGGATGTGAACATCAAGGTCACATCGGGACCAGCTATTGAAAGGGCTGGTGATATAGCAGCCATTATTACCAAGTTAAAAAAAGGTGAGGTTCTTTTCATAGATGAAATACACCGTCTTAGCAAAGTGGTAGAGGAAATCTTATATCCTGCAATGGAAGATTTTACATTATCTTGGGTGATGGGCGAAGGATTGAAAGCTCAAAATATTAATCTCAATGTGGAACCTTTTACTTTAATTGGTGCTACTACGAGATTTGGGATGGTAGGTGCACCTCTCAGGGACAGATTTGGTCTAACCTACAGGTTAGATTTTTATGATCAGACTGCTATGGAATTAATTATAAAGAGATCTTGTGGGATTTTGGGTGTTGTGGCAGAAGAATCTGGTATAAGGGAGCTGGCAAAGAGATCTAGGGGCACGCCTCGAGTAGCTAATAGATTGCTTCGAAGAGTAAGGGATTATGCCGAAGTTGTAGGAAACGGAAAGATTACTGATACAGTTGCTAAAGAGGCACTGGGGAAACTGGAAGTTGATCCGCTAGGCTTAGACGATTTGGACAATCGGATCTTGAGAGCTTTGACGGACAAATTTGAAGGTAATCCTGTTGGACTCGATACACTGGCAGCTTCGGTTACAGAGGATCCTGATACGATAATGGATGTTCATGAACCTTACTTGTTGCAATTAGGCTTTATAAAGAGAACACCTAGGGGAAGGATCGCAACAAAAAGGGCTTTTGCGCATTTGGGCATCCAACAAAACAAACCTGGAGATCTTAATCAGCTCAATCTTTGGACAACAGAAGACTAGGCTTTAATCCAAACTGATAATTAGGCTTCCGTATGTTTCTACTACGGCATGCTCTTTTGGAGCTATGGGGGTGGTGGAGTCCATTTGTTCTATGATTGCAGGACCCTCTATTTCGTGACCTTGGAGAAGATCTTCTCGCTGAAATATAGGTGTCTTGGAAGGTCCTTCCTCCCACCAAACTTCTCGGAATCCTACTGGAATAGGATCCAGTAAGGCTTCTTTGAGTGGGCTGGGTTTGATTCGAGGCATAAGTGACAGGGCTAAGACTCTAATATTGACCAGTTGGACCTTCTCATTGTTGGATTGATACCCATATTCTCTTTCGTGCGCTTGATGAAATGCCTTTGTTAATTTATCAATTTCTTCAGTTTGCCATTTTTGGTTGGATGAGGGTATCGTAAGCTCATAATTTTGGCCCGCGTATCTTAAATCCGCCAATATCTGAATAGAACGTTTGTCTTCCTGTACGTCTTCTGAATCTAACCAGTTAATTGCCTGAGAAAACAGGTCATCTATAATTGAGTTGACCTTGTTTAAATCAGCCTCATCAAGCGAAGTTAAATATGTTTTTGTATAATCTGCCCTCATATCTGTATTGAGAAGGCCTAATGCACACAATATGCCAGGATTTGGAGGTATGATTACTCTCGACATATTAAGTTGCTTGGCTACCGCTGTGCCGTGCAATGGCCCGGCGCCTCCGAATGCAACAAGAGTGAAATCACGTGGGTCATACCCTCTTTGAACAGATACTACTCTGGTTGCCAAAACAGTGTTGGAATTAATTATATCTAGAATACCTTGTGCAGCCTGTACTGTGTTCAAGCCTAACGGATTAGCTATGCTTTCATCGATTGCCTTTTTCGCAAGATGTTCTTGGAGAGGCATTCTGCCTTTCAGCAAACCTTGGGCATTGAGACGACCAAGTATTAAGTTAGCATCTGTTAGGGTAGGTTGTTCACCTCCTAAGCCGTAAGATGCTGGTCCAGGTTTGGCTCCAGCGCTTTTGGGCCCAACTTTGAGTCTTCCTCCTGAATCAATCCAAGCAATGCTTCCTCCGCCAGCTCCTACAGAATTGACGTCAACCATAGGGGTTCTTACAGGATTGCCAGATATTTCTTTTTCGTAGACCATGGATACGGTGCCGTTGCGAATTAAACATACATCTGTGCTGGTTCCGCCCATGTCAAGAGTGATAATATCTTTTATGCCTGCTAGTTGAGCTACATGCAGACCACCAATGACACCTCCACTTGGTCCAGAGAACAATGTGTTAGCAGGTCTCTCGATCGCTCTGCTGGGTGACATTATGCCCCCGCTGGATTGCATTATGTATGGCGGTCGGTTGCAACCGAGCTCAGAAATTCGAGCAGTTAAGTTAGTCAGGTATGTTTTAGTAACTGGTCCCAGTGCTGCATTGGACACGGTAGTGCTGAGCCTCTCAAACTCTCTGAATTCAGGAAGGATCTTGTGTGCTAGCCAAATGGAAGCTTCGCAATTTAAAGATTTAGCGATTCGTTCTACTTCAAGCTCATGGGCTGGATTAAGAAAATCGAACAAGAAACAAACTGCAATTGCGTCAACTTTTTGATGCATAAGTGTTTGTATGGCTTGTTGGGTGCGCTGTAGATCTAATGGGATCACGATTTCTCCCTTAGAGTTAACTCGTTCAGGAACTTCGATTCTTAGGCTTCGTGAAACTAAGGGGAGAGGTTTTTCAACGAAAAGATCATATAACTTGTCTCGTTTTTGACGACGCAACTCTAGCAAATCTCTGAAGCCCTCGGTAGTAATCAATCCTACTTTGGCAGTTTTCCCTTCAATCATGGCATTGATTGCTATGGTACTTCCCTGGGCCAAATACACTACTTCAGTCGGGGATATTTGGTTTTCATTTATAAGCTCAGAAGTTCCAGAATAAATCCCGTCAGCTTGATTCTGGGGGACAGTAGGTACTTTGTGAACCTTGATTTCTTGTGAATTTTCTTCGAAAAGGACTAGATCTGTGAATGTGCCACCAACATCCGCTCCAATTTTATAACGATTCAATCTCATTACTCCGTGGTTGTACTGGTCATCCACTTGGACGACGAGCTAATAGGCCAAGACGTCTACCAGAGTGAATATATTAAGCTAATAGAATATAGACCAATGTGTCAATGATTTGCTGCTAGACTTGCTTGAATATCTATGATAATGCGAGGAATAAACTGGCTATTCGCTATATTTCTTGTTGATGAGTTCTTCCAAACGGAAATTACCAGGGAAAACTTCCATTAAAAGTGAAATAACAGCTTTGGCCTCCATCAATTACCATTTCAGAACCTGTCATGTAGGATGACGCATCAGACGCAAGGAATAGTGCAGCCTGGGCTACATCATCAGTTAAACCTACTCTCCCTAATGGGATTGTTTTCTCAAGTTGTTCAAGCTGTTCTTTGTTGTCTAAAGTTGCCGCAGTCATTGGTGAGTATATCATCCCTGGATGAATGGAGTTGATCCTTATTCCGTGGCTTCCATATTGAACGGCTGCTGCTTTCGTCAGGCTACGGACAGCTCCTTTGCTTGAGCTATAAGCCGCCGCTTTTAGATGTCCCAGTAAACCTGCCACTGACGACATATTGATTATATTTCCGGTTCTGTTTGCAATCATTCTAGGGATAACCGCTGACATTCCTAAAAAAACACCGTTAACATTTACATTGATCACTTGCTCCCATTCGGTCAGTGACATTTCTAATAGAGGCTTCCTGATGTTAGTTCCTGCATTGTTAACTAAAACATCAATAGTTCCAGTCTCGGCTACTACTTTATTAACTAAATCTGTCCACTCTTGTTCAGCTGTTACATTTAGAGATAGGGCAGTACATTTCCCTCCCTGTCCGACTATTTCTTTTTCAACTGCCCTGGCTTGATCCGTAGCTATATCACCAATAAATAAAGTGGCTCCATGTGTTGCAAATAACTTAGCTATGGCTTTTCCGATTCCTTGGGATCCACCAGTAATGAGGATGGTTTTATGTGCAAGTAATCTGTCGTAATCAAGCATTACTGAATCCTCCATCCACTATAATCTCAGTGCCTGTGATATACCATGAATCTTTGCTTGATAAGTGCAACACGACATGTATGAGTTCCTCAGCGTTGCCTAGTCTCGCCATGGGGATCTGAGAAGTAGAAACAGTAGTATCGGTGTTTTGTAACCTATCAGTTGCAAACAGGCCCATTAGGATACAGTTACTCCTGATATTGTACTTAGCATACTGGACTGCTATTGATTTTGATAAGGTTCTAATTCCCCCGTCACTACTTGCTAGTGCTGAAGAAGCAGGTGACCCTATATTTGCGTACATTGATACCAGATTAACTATCGAGCCTCCACCAGCTGCTTTGAGATGAGGAATTGTTGACTTTGCTCCCAAGAAGACAGAGTTTAAATAATTATGAACTGTTGAATAGAAAGTTGTATCTAGACTGTTCAATGTTTGCTTGGCAGTTGGATGATTAAAGTTGTTGATGAGGACGTCAATTTGTCCAAATTTATTACTGGCCGTCTTGAGGGCATTATCCCAAGAATTTTCTTCGGTGTATTGGATAGGAACTTCGATACGGTTATCAGTTTGGGCACATTTGGTTCCAGGGGGAACTCCAAGGACAAGTTTCGCACCGTGTTCTTGGAATAGATCAGAGAGGGCTTTGCCCCAGAAACTTGATCCGTGGGTAATAAATACAACCTTTTCTTCTAGTTTCTTACGCATAGTAATTAGCCGCACGTGTCTATGAGTGCAGTATCGTACACTCAAAAGAATCTATCAAGGTTCAAAGGAATTCGTTCAGATATTGTCAAGACCAACATCACATAGCTGCCTGTATAGATTTGATTTCAACATCAGTTGATCATGTGTGCCTTCCGCTACTATTTTCCCTTGGTCTACCACTAGAATCCTGTGAGCGTGTCGTACGGTTGATAAGCGATGGGCTATTATGATGGATGTTCTGGATTTTAGTAAAATACCCAGAGCTTGCTGGATAAGAATTTCTGTTGGTGTATCAACATACGATGTTGCCTCATCTAGCACGAGTATTTTCGGGTTCTTCACTACAGCTCGTGTAAAACTTAACAACTGTCTGTATCCTGCACTAAGCTCTGTACCTCTTTCTCCGACTGCGGACAAATATCCATTGGGTAATTGTTCGATGAACTGATCTGCTCCTAGTAGTTTGGTGATTTCTTTAATTCTTTTTAAAGAAATATCCGGGGTGTTGTATCTAATATTATCCAGAATAGTTCCGGAAAAGATATGAGGGTCTTGGGGAACTAGTCCAATATTAGCAGTGTATGAAGATCGAGATAGTTCTTTCACATTATATTGATCTACGAAAATGCCTCCATTAGTCACATCGTAAAACCGGAGGAGTAGTTTGATAATAGTAGTTTTACCTGCTCCAGTAGGGCCGACCAAGGCAATATTTTCCCCAGGATTTATCACAAAGTTAATATTATTCAGTACCGGAATGTTTTCTTTATATTCAAAAGAGACATTCTTGTACTCAATAGTACCAATTAATTGCTTTATAACCACAGGGCTTGGACGATCAGCCACTGCTGGCTTTTGGTCTAGGAGACTAAATACACGACTTCCTGATGCCATAGCTCTTTGTAACTGTGTGTAATGCATTGTAAGGTTTCGAATCGGATCGAAAAAACGTTGAATGTATAATACAAAAGCTATAAGGATTCCAGTTGTTAAATCTCCCCCAGCAATCATTTGAGCCCCAAATACTACTACTAGGCTTAATCCAACTGCTGTTAACATTTCTACAATTGGCAGAAGTACGTTTGAAATTTTGGAAGTTCGTAGAGTAGAGCTAAGATAATCGTTATTGGTTTGGCTAAAATGCTCGATGTTAGCTTTTTGTCTATTTACGCTTTGTATTAATCGTATGCCTGATATGTTTTCCTGTAGTTCAGAGTTCAATGTGGCGAGCTTATAGCGTACCGCTAGAAATTCAGGACGAGCGTACTTTTGCCAAACATAAACAGCTATAAAGAGGAAAGGTATTATCGTTACTGTAGTCAGAGCCAGTTGAGTGTGCATTAAAATCATTGCGACTGTTATACCAACCAAACTCAAGAGATCTGCAAAACTTAAAATCAAAATAGATAAGAATTCTTGTAGTTGCTGTATGTCGTTTTGGATGCGGGACATAATTTTACCTGTAGGGTTAGTGTCAAAGAATGAAAGTGACAAACTTTGAATGTGCGAAAAGGTTTTAAGTCTAAGCTTGTATAAGACTTTTTGGGTGATAATAGCCAGCGAGCGCAGATGAAGATAGTGAAATAGGTACTGAGTTGATGTAACGGAAAAAAATACAATGATCGGGAATGCTACGTTTCCTGAGTTTGCGGAACCAATATGGTCGTCAATTGCGGATTGAATTATCCAAGGGATTCCGACTACTGTCCCAGAGTAAATAATTAATGACAATAAAGTAGTGGCTAGTAGCTTCTTGTACGGGAGAGCGAAAGCTAAGAGGCGCCAGACCACCGAGTGATCGTATCCAGCACTTAATTCAGAGTCGTCTAATCCTACGTGGAAATGGCCAATTCCTGAAACATGCATTAGAGTAAGCCCTCATCGTGACTTTGTTCTGTTAACTGCTCAGATGATTTATGCGAATCAGTATTTTGGTAGGCATATAACTGTTTGTAATAGTTGTCTGAAACCATCAATTCTGAATGTGTTCCAACGCTCTGTATGGTCCCGTTTTGCAGAATGATAATTAGATCAGCAAACTTCGTGGAAGAAAATCGATGAGTGGCGATGATGGTCGTTTTGCCGGTAAGTCTCGCAAATAAGTTTGTGAGAAGCTTGCTTTCTGTGAGAACATCAATGTTTGATGTGGCATCGTCTAAAAGAATAATCTTTGGATCAGATAGAAGACATCTGGCTATTGCAAGTCTTTGTTTTTGCCCCCCAGATAGAGTGATGCCTCTCTCTCCTACTAAAGTTTCATATTGTTGGGGCAAGGTCATTACAAATTGATGTAGTTGGGATATTTCTGAAACTGATACAACCTCAGCCATAGTGGCATCTTCTTTACCGTATCTAATGTTGTCCAATATGGTGGTCGAGAATAAAAAGGGATCTTGAAATACGATCCCTACATCATATCTGAGTGCTATCGGGTCTGTCGAAGCTATTTCGGTTTCATCGATAGTGATCATTCCGGATTGTGGATTGTAGAATTTCAAGAGCAGCTGTAGAAGTGTGCTTTTCCCTGATCCAGGTTCTCCTGTGATTACTACTGTAGTACCAGCTGGAATTTTCAAATTAAGGTTCTTGAGAATAGCGATGTTGTCACTGTAAGAAAAATGGACTTTTCCGAGTTCAATTTCTCCGCGAAGATGCTGATTATTAGAAACCTTTGGTGTATCAAAATCATAGGAATCAGCATCAATCACTTTAAAAAAGCGGTCACCTGCTGCTATTCCTCGGGAGAGTGAGCTAATGATCCAACCTGCCATTCTGACAGACGGAGCTAAAAGGCCTAGATAGAAGATGAACTGGGCGAGTTGACCAGGTGAAATAGTTTGATCGATATTAATTAACCGAATTCCCAAGAACAAAACTATGCCTGTTATAGATGAGAATATGAAAGTAAAAAAAGCTCCGTTGCTAGAGTGTACTAAACTTGCCTTTAAACTATGTTGGTAGACTGCGGCAGTAGTTGATTCAAACTTTGCGTGCTCATAAGTTTCAGCATTAAATGATTTAGTAGCTTGGATACCTGTAATGCTTTCTTGAAGTACGGTTGTCATTCCCCCTAATGCTTCTTGAGCTTTCAGCCAACATATTCTTAATTGTTTAGCTATTGTGGTGCCTCTCCAAAGGATAAACGGAATAAAGCTCAAGCTTACTGATGCTAGTTCCCAGCTTATAGCAAATAATATTACTGTTATCCCTAGTATCATTGTTATCAACGAAACTCCTCGAAGTATCCCATCACTTACGACCCATCGAATTGCTTCGATGTCAGCGGTCGCTCTGGACATCAAGTCGCCTGTATGCTGTTGATCATGAAAGGAAAAACTTAGACCCTGATATTTCTGAAAGAGACTGTTCCGTAAATCTTGTGAAATGAGTTGCGAAGTTGACTCTGATAAATAATGCTGGCCATACGTGAATAATCCTCTAATCAGGCTAGATGACAATATTAGAAAAGCAAGTACTATGAATTGCATATGCTCTCTATTTTCAAGGGCGCTGTCTATGGCTAAACCAAGAATCCAGGGAATCAGATAGGTCAACCCAGTCACAATGAGAAGGCAGCAGTATGCTGAAATTAGTCGATATCGATAAGGCTTAGCATATTTAAATAGACGGAGGAGGATAGCCATGCTAAATATAATAGTAGTTGCTGACTAGTATGTATAGTCGACGTTATCAGTGCGGAATCTTATTGATGGTATGTATTATTTATGTATTTGAGAATGTCGCACTATGATAAACTCCTTCCTGTCTGGAGCTGAACTGGGCACTAGATGAAAACAACACATAGCAAACCTTTCCTTATACGTAAGATGAGAAGGCGGGATCTTAATCAGGTTGCATTGATGCAAAGTGAGATGATACCGGGATCGGCGTTTGATAAAGTCTTATTGTCAGTAACTAATGAACTTACCAATAATAGCTACTTGTATTTAGTGATTTGTAAAGGCACTGCTTACAAGAATGAGCTTCATGGCACTGAAACGTACAGTCGACTGAAAATGTTTCCCAAGTTATTCAACGCATGTCTTGGTTTCGGCTTTATTCAGAAATCCATGCGGAACATTTTACGACTTTTTGGTAAAAAGCATGTATCCAATGAGATTTTGGGTTTTGTTGGACTATGGTTTGGATATAATGAGGTGCATATTAATAGCATTTATGTTAAGGATTCAATTCGGAGAACAGGACTAGGCGAACTTCTGCAGATTGCAGCTATGAATGTTGCAATTAATTCTGGCTCAGATAGGCTGACCTTGGAAGTAAGAGCCTCAAATATATCCGCTCAATCATTGTATCGGAAATATGGATTGATTCAGGAAGGATTAAGACATAAATATTATCGTGATAATAACGAAGATGCGTTAATAATGACCAATTCAGACATTCAAACCAGCGAATATGAAAACTCTTTTAAGGCTTGTATAAAACGGTATGAACTTCGATGGGAAGCTAGCCTTATAGGAAACCGAGTCAGCTCACTGTTGGATATTTAAATACAGTTAGTAGAGAACATAGAATTTAGGAGGGAATATGGATTTTCGACTTGATGATACGCTAGAGGCAATGAAACTAAATGTTCGTAATATTGTTAAGAATGAATGCTTACCCCTAGAAAAACAATATTTATCAACTCCACCAGAAACTTATTCGTACGGAGGCCATGAACTTCCTGGGGGATTGGCTGAGGAGCGACTGTCGTTTGGTAATTTACCACTAGACCAATGGAAAAGATTAGAGAAAATTTCCAAGGAGGCAGGGATTTTCACAATGCACGTGCCTGAAGAATATGGTGGTGGTGGAACAGGAGCCCTAGGTCATATTGTAGTGGATGAAGAAGTAAGGAGAAGTATTGTGGGTCTTCCTATTGCAGAGGTGCCAGTCATGATGTATGGAAGTAGTACTCAGGAACAGGTGGATCGATATATTTTGCCTTGTGTAAGAGGAGAAAAGGGGTATGCTTTTGCCCAGACAGAGCCACAAGCAGGATCTGATCCTGGTGGAATGATGCAAACTAGGGCAATCTCTGACGGCAGTGATTGGATATTAGACGGGACTAAAATGTTTTGTACCGGTGGAGGGACTGCTGATTTTCTTTTGGTTCAAGCAGTTACTGATACCAATAAGCGTCAGCATGGTGGAGTTACCATGTTTATTGTTGATAAGAATATGTCAGGTTTGTCTTTTGCTCCTATTCAAACATGGATTTACCCTGGAAAAGCTCATCAGTATTTCGTTTACTTAGATGGAGTTAGAATTCCGAAAGAAAACATATTGGGGGATATTGGGCAAGGATTTCTTCTGGGGCAAAAATGGCTGGTTCATCAAGATAGGTTATTGAGAGGCTCTATGGCTCTTGGAATTATGACTAGGGCATTGGAAATGGCGGTCGATTGGGCAAAAACCCGAATAACCTTTGGGAAGCCAATTGCTGAGCGGCAAGCAATTCAGTGGATGTTAACAGATGTGTATGTGGATATTATGGCCCTGAGGGATATGACAAGGCATACTGCTTGGCGAGCAGATCGAGGTGAAGATGTCAGGGTTGAATGTAGTATGATCAAGTACTGCGCTGGGGAATGGGGATGGCGTTCTATCGATAAAATTATGCAAATCTTTGGTGGTTTGGGAGAAACGATGGATATGCCGATACCGCATTGGTATCATTCCTTACGACATGCCCGTGTAGGCGGCGGCACTTCAGAAATCCATAAGTTTGTAATGGCGAGAGGACTACTCCAAGGTCGAATAGCATGGGAAGGATGATTTCTGGGGGTGTGAATTTGAAAGATTGTAATCCCTTGTATTTCGAAAATGTCGTGCTTGGACAAGAACTTCCCGTGGTTCATAAGGGTCCTCTAACAACCGCTCACATAATGAGATGGAGTTCGGCTGTGGAAAACTGGCATAGGATCCATTATGATGCTCCGTTTGCTCAAAACAATGATGGATTGCCAGATGTTATTTTAAGTGGGAGCGCTAAACAGCAGTTCTTGATTGAGATGCTCAATTTGTGGGTCGGTGAGACAGGTTGGGTTTGGAAGTTTCAACTGGAACACCGGTCACTAACTCTTCCTGGAGACATATTGTCAACTTGGGGCATAGCTAAATCAAAGGTGGCGTATTCTAAAGTAGGGATTGTGCTTTGTGAAATTGGCATAAAGGATCAGAACCAACAGGAAGTATGTTTAGGAGGAGCTACAGTTGTTCTCCCTTTTAAGAATGGCATGCAAGTTCCCTACCCCTTTGATCCCGGTGCATTAGGGTTACAGTAAGGATAGCTAGGTCGTGGTTGAAGAATCTTATATTTGGAAAGGTGAAAAGCATGAAATCTAAATGGCCAAAGATTATTTATAAAGAGGAAGGTATGCGGGAAGGGATGCAAATAGAGTCTGCGAATATTCCTGTGGATTCAAAAATAGAATTACTTGACTCACTCTCTGAAACAGGTTTGAAGTGGATTGTGGTAGGCTCCTTTGTGAGCCCGAGATATACTCCTCAGATGGCATGTATTGATGAAATTGTAAAAAACTTTCATCCAAAGCCTGGAGTAAAATACACTGCACTTGCATTAAATGAGAAAGGTGTTGAGCGGGCATTGGAATATGTTCCTCCCTTGACACTTGATATAGATATGTTTCCGAGGCTTCAATGCCATATGTGTGATGTATTTACCCGTCGTAATGCTAATAGATCTCAATTTCAGGAAATCGAGACTTGGGCTAGCGTGATTGAATCAGCAGTAACGAATAATGTTACGGAAGTTGGGATTGGCTTACACGCAGCTTGGGGCTCGAACTTTTTGGGTGAATTTCCGGTTGATTGGACTATGGCAGTTCTGGAGCGTCAGCATACTCTGTGGGAAAAGGCTGAAAGATCGGTTGTTAGTGTCGCGTTGGGTGATCCAATGAGTTGGTGCATGCCTCACAAAGTTGAAGAAACTCTAATTCAAATTAAAACACGTTGGCCTGATATATCTCATTTTAGATTGCATTTCCATAACGCTAGAAATATGGCTTTGGCTTCTATTTACGCAGCTTTAACTGTGTTAGCTCCTGAGGATACGTTGGAATTGGATGGAACAATTGGAGGATTTGGGGGATGTCCTTATTGTGGCAATGGTCAAATGACTGGACAGGCTCCTACGGAAGACTTGTTGCACATGTTGGAAGATATGGGAATAGATACTGGTGTCGATATTGACCGGTTAATAGAGAGTGTGTGGTTGTGTGAGAAAATTGTTGGCCACGAACTTTATGGCCATGTTTCGAAAGCAGGCCCTCGACCTAAGTCTTTTTCCCAGTTGTATGACATTAACATGCCATTTATTGAAACACGTCACCATGCCTCACACTTTAAATTTGGACAAGAGGTGTACAACGATTCGATTTACCCCTGGAAAGCTGCAATTGAAAGTGCTTATTATGATAGACTCAAGACTGGTCTTCCTGTCTACGAAGTAGATGGTGACTGGCCTTGGAAACAAGCAGGGTTGTTGGGCTAGTATCAGGAAGATGTGGTTTTATAAATTAAATTAGGATGGTATCTGAACTATGGGATATATAAAAATGACCGGTGGAGAGGCATTGGTTAGGACACTTCAAGCTGAAGGGGTTAGGTATGTCTTTGGTAATCCTGGCACTACTGAAATCCCACTGATGGATGCCTTAGAGAACGTAGAGGATATTCAATACGTTACTGCATTATTCGAAGGAGTTGCTGTTGGTATGGCAGACGCGTATGCGAGATCCACTGGTAAGCCTTCGTTTGTGAACTTACACATATCTGTGGGTATCGCGAATGGATTATCACTGATTTACAATGCCTGGAGAGGTGGGACTCCCATGGTCATTACAGCAGGTCAAGCAGATACAAAGATTCATTTACACAATCCCACTCTGTATTCCAATATGGTGAATGTTATGCGTGAGTATACCAAATGGGCTGGAGAAGTTACCCACCCTGGGGATGTAGCTCCAATAATGAGAAGAGCGTTTAATATTGCGGCAACTCCGCCCACAGGCCCTGTGTTTGTGTCATTACCGTGGAATGCGTTGGTGGGGGAAGATCATATTGCAGTCAATTCTCCACTTGAGGTTTCAAGGGGTAGGCCGGATTCAGATTTAGTAGGCCAGGCAGCTACGATACTGAAGAACAGTAGTAAACCAATTATTCTTATTGGTGATCGAGTGGCCCAGTCAATCGGTGCACCTGATGCAATTGCTAAATTTGCTTCTTTACTGGGTGCTCCTGTGTACGCTTTAAGTTATTCAGAGGTGAATATCCCGAGCTCTCATCCTCTTTATATGGGAAGTGTTTATACAAGTTGGCTATCCCCCCGTTACAAAGCATTGATCGATAACGCGGATGTTGCAATTGCAATCGGCGCTGATTTAGTGACACAGATGATGCCAACACCTCCAGTGTTTTCTGAAAGTACTACTCTAGTTCATGTCGATGCACATGCATCAGAAATTGGGAAAACTTATACACCTAAGGTAGGTATTTCAGGGGATATCAAAGTTGCAGTGGATGAGTTAACTCATCGACTGCAGGGTATATTGCAGGATCAAGACAGGGATGTGATTCGTAAGCGATCTGAGGCAATTAATGCGAAAAAGTTGGACAGCAAAAGTAATCTGGCTACAAAGGTTTCCTCCAGTCAATCAAAACGCCCTATGAGTCCAGATGTGATGATGTCCGCTTTGGCCAAGGCTTTACCTAATAATGCAATCGTGTGTAATGACGCAATCTCTAATTCAGGGGCATTATTGACTGCTATCGAAACAGATAATCCAGGGGACTTATTTTCTACTCGGGGAGGTAGTTTGGGATGGGGCATGCCAGGGGCCTTAGGACTGAAATTGGCATCTCCTGACAGACCTGTGGTAGCAGTGGTTGGAGATGGTAGTGCCATGTATACCATCCAGTCTCTATGGACTTCGGTAGTTTTTGAAATACCTGTCGTGTACATCATTTGCAACAACAAAAGTTATCGAATACTGAAACAAGCGATGGAAAGATATTTGGCACATTCTGAGAAAAAGAGTCAATATATTGGTTTGGATTTTGATAAGAAACCTCTAGATTTTGTCAAAATGGCGCAAGCTTTTGATATGAAAGGGGTTCGAGTGGAATCTCCTGACGAATTGATAGCTGCTGTAAAAACGGCATTAGCATCTAAACAGACCGAAATAATTGATGTGGTCTTAGATGGCGCTATTGATAGTCAGGCCCTGAGGAGTGATTGGAGATCGTGGGAGGATTACGACTTACTTCAGTAATAGTTCTTCAGTTCCTTTTATTCCCACTCAGTAAGATTAACATTCGTAGAGTAGGAATAAATCCATGGCATCTTGGATGATCAATGCGTCATTGGTTAGATCAGGTATGCTGGATAAGTCATCGCAACTTGACTCCTTGAGGTCTGGGTCGACCCCTGTCTCCTCTTGAGCTAAGTCCCCTAATAACATGCCTCGGTCCACTAGGGCTTCAGCATTTAACGGGTTGTGTCGAATCGCGTCGTTTAGATCAAATAAACCTTGGTTCTTATTGCCTGCAAGTATATGAATTCTTGCCCTTTTGTTAAAGCCTTCTGAATTATCGGGTTCTATTTCAATGACTGTGTCAAAATCATTCATTGCAAGTTCCAGATCAGCACTGTCACCTAACGCGAAGGCTCTATTAAAGTAAAAGTTACCTCTTTGGAGATATGCATCGACGTATTCTGGATTGATTTCAATTGCCTTGTTGAAGTCAATCAATGAAATATTGGGGTCTATTGTTAAATAAGCTATGCCTCTGATCACATATGTTTCAGCTTGATTAGGATTGGCATCGATTGCCTGATCGAATATCGCTATAGCCTTTTCCTCTTCTCCTTGCATGAGTAAGTCATTGCCCTGTTGGATGTAAGTAGATTGACTGGTGTCATCTGAAGAGCAGGATAGCACTGCCAAAGAGAGGACGTTAATTAATAAGCAGACAGTCATCTTTATTTTCATTGTGAATTGGATCTCCTTTAATGGAGCTGGCGCGTTGTATATAAATTAACATTGGGTATCTAATACTGTAAACTGCTGATGTGGTCATTTTAGTAGACTGACAAGTAAATAAAATCTTTTATAGGAGATGTGTATTGCGTAGCCAATGGAATTCCTCGAAAACCCAAGTGTCTGCTAAAAATAATGTGGTTACTGCGATGCATCCTTTGGCGGCTGAAGCTGGGTCGCATATTTTTAGATCAGGTGGCAATGCTGTTGACGCAGCAGTTGCAACGGGATTTGCCATATGCGTCGTGGAACCGTTTATGGCTAGTATTGGCGGAGTCGGATACATGTTGTTTCATGAACGCAAAAGTGGCAAGACATATTCCATTGATTACGGTCCTAGATCACCTATGGATGCTTGGGATAGTATGTATCAACTTGATGATACCGAGTCCTCCCCGTACATAGGACTTGGGGGAGTCAAGGGTCAAGAGAATGTCCGTGGATATCGGTCTGTCGGTGTCCCTGGTGTCGTTGCGGGATTATGTTATGCCTTAAAGAGGTTTGGGACTTTGCCTATTGGGCAAGTACTTGAACCTGCAATTCATTATGCAAAGTACGGTTTTCAGACGAATTGGCATACTACCCTAACGATTGCTAGCTCTATGGATTTAATTAGGAATAATTCCTCTGCTGCAGCAACATATCTGCCTAATCAACGACCTCCAAGCCATTGGCCATCACCAGAAATATTTAAGCAGGCTTATCTAGCAGACGTCCTGGAATTATTAGTCAAGAAAGGCGTAGATGTATTTTACAAAGGAGAGATTGCTGCATCCATAGGGGATGAATTCGCCAATAATGCTGGCTTACTTTCGGTAAAGGACTTAGAGCGGTATCAAGTAGCCTGTACTGAAACACTTCAAACAGATTATCGTTCCTTAAAGATTCATGCCGTTCCGCAGGCTAATGGATCTTTAACTGTTTTACAGGCGCTCAAGGTGCTTAGTCACTTTGATTTGTCTACCTTAGGGCATAACTCTATAGAATATTTGCATTTAATCTCAGAAACGTTGAGGCATGTATTTGCCGACAGGTATCATTTCATGGGCGATCCCGAATTTGAATCAGTCCCAATGAAAGGAATGCTAAGCTTGGAATATTCGAAGAAAATAGCGGATTCAGTATCCAAAGATAAGACACAGTTTATGTTAGGCAAAGATATTGAACCATGGATTGTCTACTCAGATGAAGCGATACACAATCCGTGGGACTTTGAGGGTGTCCAATCAGAATGTTATTCAAAGCAGATTTGCTATGGGGATTCGGATCTTGGAGATTGCACAACTCATTTCAATGTTGTGGATAGTGATCGTAATGTTGTGTCTTGCACTCAGACGGCTGTCAGTTTGTTTGGCTCAGGTATCGTTGTGCCAGATACAGGCATATTAATGAACAATTCGATGATTTGGTTTAATCCTAGACCAGGATATGTTAATTCTATAGCTGGCTACAAACGGCCTCTGGTTAATATGTCTCCTTTGCTTGCTACAAGTAACAAAGAGCCTGTTTTTGCTTTAGGAGCGCCAGGGGGGAGGAAGATCATTAGTGCAGTTTTGCAAGTGCTATTAAATATTGTGGATTTCAATTACGAGATTCAAGCGGCTATTGAGAAGCCTCGCATAGATGCCAGTGGGGCGGAAATTCTTATAGATATGAGATGCGGGGCCCAAACAGAAAAGAAGCTACGCCAGCTAGGTCATCAGACTAGAAGTGTTGAAGAAACTCCAGGAGATGCGTCATTCGCTAGGCCATCGGGTGTTATGATAGCTGGCGCAGACGGTTTGTTGACTGCAGGAGTTGATTCTTTCAGGGTAGCTGATGCAATTGGGGATTAAGAATCTCAGTAGCAGACGATAATTCGAGTGCTGGAGATTGCACTGTGCAAGTGATTGAGTATTTCATTGAGCAAGATATGATTTGGAAAGAGCATAATAAGGAGGCAACAGATGCCTAATTCTAGTCAAAAAGGCATGAATCTTTGGGAAGCAGCACGAGTAATTGGTGTTCCTTTCAGCAGACGTGTTTTACCTGAGACTCGAATGATACAAGGGGAAGAACTATGCTTTAGTTACTTAAATTGGGGAGAGGATACTCCGATTCCTATGCTGCTATTACATGGCCGGAGTCAGACTGCCCATAGTTGGGATTTTGTTGGATTGTCTTTTGCCAATGAATATAGAATTATTGCGTTAGATCAACGTGGGCATGGAGATAGTGATTGGTCTTCTTCTGCCGATTACTCGATGGGGGCGTTCCAACGAGATCTCGAGGATATATTGGGAAAACTCAACTTAAACAAAGTTATCCTTGTCGGTTTATCTATGGGAGGTCGAAATGCTTGGATGTTCGCTTCTAAACATCCGGAACTTGTTAAAGCACTCATTATTGTTGATTCAGGACCTGAGGTTATGGAAACTGGTGTCAAGAGAATACGACAGTTTATTGATCTACCTGATCAGGTGCCCACTTACGAGGAATTTGTCGAAAGGGTTCACAATTTTAATCCTAGGCGTGATATAGAACAAATCCGTGGTAGTTTACAACATAATATTAGACAGACTGATGAAGGTGCATGGACTTGGAAATACGACAAGGTTTTTAGACAGGGCGCATCTTCACTTGACGGTTGGTCTGAAGTTGAATTATGGGAGGCTTTGCCTCTAATAACATGCCCAACCTTGGTAATTCGGGGAGGGCGTTCCGATATCTTATCAGAGCAAACCACCAAAAAGATGGTGGATATTATTCCTAATTGTGAATCTATCACTATTGAAGGAGCAGGCCACTTAGTTCCTGGTGATAAACCAGTGGAGTCAATTAATGCCATTAGGGAATTCTTGCGATCATGCGATTCATCTTAATGGCAACATAAGGAGGTTTAAGTGAAAAAGAGTACGAGACTGCGAGAATTATTTGATCGCCCAGAGATATTTATTCTTCCGGGTGGTGGCTGTGCTTTACATGCTAAATTGATTGAAGCAGCAGGTTTCGAAGCTGTGTATATGTCTGGGTCAATGACATCAGCTTATATCTTAGGCATGCCCGATGCAGGTATGATAGATGCCTCTGAAATGATCAGAAACGCCGCTAATATGGCTAGTATTGTAGACATTCCTTTATTGTCAGATGCCGATACAGGCTTTGGCAATGCTATTAATGTTCGTAGAACAGTACAAGGATTCGTAAGTGCAGGTGTTGCTGGAATACATATAGAGGATCAGGTTTCCCCTAAACGTTGTGGCTTTGTAAAAGGTAAGCAAGTTATACCCATCGACGAGGCCGTCGGTAAGATTCAGGCAGCAGTTGAAGCAAAAAATGAATTGGATAAAGATTTTGTAATAGTGGCACGAACGGATGCAAAAGGTGCAGTTGGAGGTAGTTTGGACGAAGCAATTAGTCGTGCCAAGGCCTATGTAAATGTGGGGGCTGATGTTATTTATGTTGAAGGACCTGAAACTCGAGAAGATCTAAAAGCTATTCGTGATGCCTTGGAATGTCCTGTTTTTAGTGCCATGTATTTCCTTGATCCCCAGCCTGATATTCAAGAATTACAGAACTTAGGACAATCCGCTGCGATTTATCCACGTCTGGCTGCACGTGCAGGTTATATAGCGACATGGAACTTTCTAAGGGATTTTGCCAATAGAGGTATAGTAGCTGAGGTTGAATTGTTGCATCAGTATAAGACCCATCCGTTAGGTGGATTAAAACTGTTTGATACACTGGGTTTTGCGGAAATTAGGAGACTTGAAGAAAGATACCTTCCGGAAGATACTTCCCTTAGATATGAACAATCACGAGGTTTATACGAGCCAGAGTAGAGTAGTGTATAAAAATAACTGCATTTGTTTTTGTGAGCGAGCTTCATGATTAGGATTATATCTTCACTTAGGGTTAATATTTCAACACCGTTTGTCCTCTGGATACCTGTAATCCTAGTTTTAATTTCATTAGCTTTACCACTTTGCTATTTGGTCTTTCGATCATTAGGCGTGGGATCTGAACTCTGGGAACTTCTTTTCCGTTCTAGGACAGCTATGATCGTGCTAAGAACCTTTATTTTAGTGGTTAGCGTAACCCTGAGTTCAGTTATATTAGGTGTCTTGCTGGGCTGGCTGACTGTCCGTACGAATTTGTATTGGAAGTCGTTTTGGTCAATTTGTTTTGTGGTTCCCCTGTGTATTCCGAGTTTTGTTGGAGCGTTTGTTTTTGTGACTTTGTTTTCCCCTAAAGGAATTCTACAAGGTCTTTTAGAAGGGGTTGGTGTTGATCGCCTGCCTGATTTTATATACGGATTCC
Organism: uncultured Dehalococcoidia bacterium; assembly: GCA_913047625.1. Classification (GTDB taxonomy): domain Bacteria; phylum Chloroflexota; class Dehalococcoidia; order Lucifugimonadales; family CAJWUJ01; genus CAJWUJ01. The sequence continues at coordinate 48,852 of CAJWUJ010000008.1, forward strand.
CGGGATCTTACGCAGTTTTGGTATTACTCACATTTCCGTATGCATTTTTAATTATTCGTGCTGGAATACGAGGGGTCGACTCATCATTCGAAGAAACATCTCGTGCTTTAGGTTTAGGGCCTTGGAAAACATTTTTTACTGTTACACTTCCACTATTAAGACCTTCGCTGGTTTCAGCTGCTCTCGTGATTTCTTTATATACGCTTAGTGACTTCGGTGCAGTGTCTGTGTTGGGTTATGAAACGTTTACATGGGCAATATTTCTTCAGTATGAATCGCTTTTAGGAGCAGACTTGGCGGCGAGTTTTTCTTTGGTATTGACGTTATTTGCAATAGCAATAGTGTTATCTGTGTATAGGAAAGAATTCTCCGATCATTATCACCGTACCGCACCTGGAGTTCGGCATCAACTTGGTGTTAGGAAATTGAATCACTGGCAATGGTGTGCACAGGGGATATGTGCTTTGGTATTCTTAGCATCATCGCTATTAATGATTAGTGTTCTATTCAATTGGCTCTTTAAAGGTATCAGTTATACGGACTTTGATTTATTGTCATTTGATTTGATAGTTAACTCTGTTCTTGTGAGCTTATTAGCAGCAGTGGTGATAACTATTCTTTCTTTAGCTACTGCTGTATTTATCATTCGGTATAAAGGAAAGCTAGCTAGGATTATAGATGTGATGTCCTACATTGGCTTTGCTCTTCCTGGGATTAGTGTAGCTTTAGCTTTAACCTTCGGGTTTTCTCAGTTCCTTAGACCACTCCATCAATCATTCTTGGTGTTATTCATGGGGTACCTAATTATTTTCATTGCACCGGTTGTAGGGTCTATAAAAGCTTCTTTGTTACAGATTAACCCTACGCTAGAGGAAGCTGCTAGATCACTTGGGTTTAGTCGTGCGAAAGTAATTTGGCTAGTTACTGTTCCCCTGGCGGCCCCTTCTTTGATTTCAGGATTTGCAACAGTTTTCCTGCTGTGTATTAAGGAGTTACCAGTAACCCTTATTCTCAGCCCTATTGGATTCAAGACCTTAGCAACTTCTAGCTGGATGGCTGCGAGTGAAGCGTATATGACAGAAGCAGCCTTAGCTGGATTATGGATGATTGTATTGGCGAGTATTCCTGTCGCAGTCCTACTTTGGATTGATGACCGCTACGCACCAACTTAATTTAATGGTGACTAATTACGATCAATAAATAATAAACAATAGGAAATTTAATGTCTCTCACCGGGACTGTTTATCCTTAATAGGTGCTTGCAGTACATCTAATAATGATACTTTTGTTAGATTTACATGCTTATACTTACAATAATTAGTGTTTTTGGACGTCTTAGTAGATTTGTAAGTCTACAGAAATTGAATATTAATCTGTGTTGACACTAATACTAATCTGGACTAACATACCAATTTGTTCGTACTTACTAAATTAATTAGTTTATCAATATTTCGGCATTATTGGAGATTTCATTGCTAGCAGAAATACTGAGAAAGCCTCTGGTTGGCGTCCAGCATCATGGGCTTCCTGTGGGTATTCCCATGGAAGGGTGTGAGAATGACCTGGTTTGTCTCCGTAACTTAAGTCGACACTTTGGTAATCCTGATGGTCCGGCAGTTAATAAGGTTGATTTGTGTGTTCACGCCGGTGAGATATTGGCTATTTTAGGTCCTAGTGGATCCGGTAAAAGCACTTTACTTCGCCTTATTGCAGGATTTGAAACTCCGGATACCGGGAGTGTTCTGATTAATCACTTCGTAGCCTCCACTTCTTCTAAAGTTCTTCCACCTGAAACTCGTGGTATTGGCATGGTGTTTCAAGACTATGCCTTATTCCCTCATCTTTCTGTGGTTAAAAATATATCCTTTGGGTTAAAAGGTAAGTTAAAGGGTGAAGAGAAAAGGATCAGGGTTGCTGAAATGATTAATTTGATGGGACTTAGTGGTTTAGAACATCGATTTCCCAGCCAGCTTTCTGGAGGTCAGCAGCAACGGGTAGCTCTGGCAAGGGCATTGGCTCCTCAGCCTGTAGCAATAATGCTTGACGAACCGTTTAGTAATCTTGATTACAATATGAGGAAAGAAATGCGCAAGGATCTCTCCCGTATTCTCCGTGCTTGTCGTACTACTGCGGTCTTAGTAACTCACGACCGAGAAGAGGCTATGAGCGTGGCAGATAGAATTGCAGTTTTGCACGAAGGCAAACTAGTTCAAGTAGATACCCCTCTTCGACTCTACAGTCATCCAGAGACCCCTTTTGCAGCTTCGCTTTTAGGCTCAGCTAATTTTATAACAGGGGAAGTTACTGACTCTGGTGTCACTACCTTCTTGGGTGAAATACATGTGGAAACCTCACACCTTTCTATGTACTTACAAGGTGAAATAGTTAATGTATTAATGAGACCAGAATGTTTGTTTTTGAAAGAGAATGAGGGTTCTGTCAACGGTGTTGTTCTCGACGTAGACTATACATCTTCCCAGGCACTCTATGAGGTTCTCATGTATAACAAGGTGAAGATTTTAGTCTCTGCTCCTTTGGATTCTGCAATAAGAACCGGTGCTGCTGTTGAAGTGTCAGCTGATTTGAAACAAAAATTCAGACTCTTTCCACTCCAGTGACGGTTTAATTCTCCGATAGCATTCTCATATCCCTTTAATGATGCACTAAAGCTGTAATTATTTATATTATATGTCTTTACATTGTATAAAGTTAGTGTATACTAACTGAAAAGTAAGTATACACATTGTAAGGAGGTATGTATGCATTCAATAGCTCGTAAGATGAGTCTTTTGGCAATCTCGGCTTCTTTGCTGGCCTTGATTTCTATGGCTTGCTCTTCAGAGGTAATTAAAGAAGTTCCTGTTGAAGTAGAGAAAGTTGTAGAAGTGGTTAAGGAAGTTCCTGTAACCGTCGAGAAAATTGTAGAAGTAGAGAAACAGGTAGTAGTAGAGAAAGAAGTTGAAAAAGACAATAGGACACTGCTGGTTTATTCTGGAAGAGCAGAAAAACTAGTTGGTAACTTGTTTGAACAGTTTACTGAAGACACTGGTATCAAAGTCCGGGTTAAGTATGCTAAATCTCCTGCATTGGCTGCTACTCTAACTGAAGAAGGAGAAAATTCTTGGGCTGACCTATTCTATTCTCAAGATCCAGCATCGTTAGAAGCTGTTTCCGGAATGTTTACCCAGATCCCTTCCAGTTTACTGAGTTCTGTCCCTGTCTGGGCTAAGTCTTCAAGTGATAATTGGATTGGTGTTTCCGGTCGTGCAAGGGTTATCGTTCATAATTCCAATGTGGATCCTGCAGAAATGCCTTCTGATTTGATGGGCTTCACTGATCCTAAGTGGAAGGGCCGCATAGGGTGGCCTCCTACTAACGGATCTTTCCAGGCAATGGTGACTGCAATGCGTAATATGTGGGGTGATTATAAGACTAAGCAGTGGTTGGAAGGTATTCAGGCAAATGATCCCAAAGTATATCCAAAGAACACTCCTACTGTAGCTGCTACAGCTGACGAGGAAGTAGATATTGGTTTTGTGAATCACTACTATCTACATAGGTTCCAAAATGAGCAAGGTATGGACTTTAATGCTAGTAACCACTACCTGAGTGGTGATGGACCAGGTTCAATCGTCCTTCTATCTGGTATTGGGGTAATGAACCATAGTAAGAATAAAGATCTTGCTGAGGCATTTATTGCATACACATTGTCTGATCAGGGTCAGAAGTATTTTATGACAAAGACATTTGAACATCCTTTGGTACCGGGGACTACGGACGACGTAACAGGTAAGGACTGTCCGATCTGTGAAGTAATACCTGATTTGAACTCTATTGGTACTCAGACTCCTGACTATGGCGAACAACTTGGAGACCTTGCTGCAACACAGGATCTCCTTCGTATTGTTGGGCTGATCCCGTAAGCCTGACATTTCTACTCTCGTCTAATTCAACTCCCTCGAATTAGCGTGTACTTGGAGAGATGGGGGGATATCTGCCATAGATATCCTCCCATCTTTTAGTGTGCTAGCCATCTCATGATGGCGGTGCTTTAAAAAAACAAGAAATATTAGGAGGCCTAAAACAAATGTTTAAGAAAAGTAGTCTATTAATCGGTATTCTTGCGGCAGGGCTAATATCACTTGCATGTGCTGGAGAAACTGAGACAGTTATCGTAGAAAAAGAAGTGCTGGTTGAAGTACCAGTAGACAAAGTAGTTGAAAAACCAGTTGTTGTAGAAAAAGAAGTTATTAAAGAAGTACCTGTAGAGAAACTTGTCGAAGTCGAAGTGGTTAAGGAAGTTCCTGTAACCGTGGAGAAAGTTGTGGAAGTAGAGAAGCAGGTCGTAGTTGAAAAAGACAATAGGACACTGCTGGTTTATTCTGGAAGAGCAGAAAAACTA
>CAJWUJ010000009.1 GCA_913047625.1 uncultured Dehalococcoidia bacterium
ATGTCGCGACCACTTTTGCCAAGTCAAGCGCACTACCTCCTCCCACAGCAACTATGACATCTGCTCGCGACTTTCTGCATTCTTCAATAGCTTGGTCAACTAGCGCAGGAGAAGGGAAAGGAACGACCTTATCAAAAAGATGTACCGTAGTTGAACTACAGTACTGAAGGATCTTTTCAAGAAGCCCATGCTGACGTAAAAAGGTTTTCCCAGTAACCAAGAATACGGTAGCATCCTTACCAGCCTGCTCTTCTATCAAAGACCCAATCAGAGCAAGATTACCCGAACCAAAATAAATTTTTGTTGGGTTGTACCAAGTAGACACTAACATCTATTTTTTACTTCCAATCGGCATCTGAAGGCCATATATTTGTAGTCCCACTGCCAGACAGTGAAATCTCTTCAACCCAATCACTTGTAAGGCGTTTCCATTTAAGAAAATGAGGAGCAATCTGATGGGCAGCTACTGCCGCTTCATCCTGATAAACTTCATGCAACCAAATTTTGTCAGGATCTTCCCCATCTTGCATCACATCAAAGCGAAGACACCCAGGTTCGTCATTCACTGATCCTTTAGCATCATCAATCATCGCATTGATGAAACGATCTTTATACCCTGGTTTGATTCTTATACTAACTAAGATAACTCGCATAACTAATTCCTCCGCTCAAAGTAACGCCATCATCGCACTCATAGAATAAAACAACAAGCAATCATAGGACTGTAGATAGACATATGCCTTATACTCTAGGCGACATAATTTGAAGGAACTGATAGCCTGTCATGAAACACAATAAAGTAATTCTGTCTGTAATACTTTTTTTTGGCCTCTCTATTACCATGATTAGTTGTGGTGAAAACCAAGCTCAGCCAAACAATTCAGCCAGACAGAATTCTTCTCTCAGTGAAGGTGTCTCTAATACACAAGAAAATTTTGACCCTTGTGAACCAAACTGTTTTGGTACTCAGATTGGCCGAATTATTCCGCCTTACACGCTAGTTCTTTCTAGTAACACTACGATCACATCCGAAGAGTTAATCCACAAGAAAAAACCTGTGTTTTTATTCTTTTATGCCAAATGGTGAGGAACTTGTCGCGCTGAGTTACAGCGTTTTAAAACTATTTATCCCGCATACGCAAGCGAGGTAGAATTCTATGCGGTAAATATTGATCCGAATGAGCCTATCGAACAAGTCGTTAAATTTGGGCAGGAGCACAATTATGTATGGCCGATGGCAAATCCTTCCCAGACAATGATTAACGATTTATCCATAACAAGCCAATCTACAAAAATTGCGATGGATCCTAACGGTACGGTCATTTACAACGCTGGGTATGGAGATGGAGGTATCCAGGATTGGACTGATGTCTTAACATTACTCCGTCTTACGGCAAAAGCAGTAAGATCTAGAGATATTGATAATATACTCATAACCCCTAATGAAGAATTACGTAATTGTGACTCTTGTCTAACATTGGCTCAAAATGTCTGCAAAAACCACGTCCAACAAAAAGGTGTGAAAAGTATCCATTGCGATATAGCTGACAGCCTCTCTTCATAATGGTGCTGTCGAGGGACAATTATAGATCAAGTCTCGATCAACTTCTGCTAAGGTATTTACTCCACACAATGCCATAGCCTCATAAAGTTCGTTACGAAGAATAGTCAAAACATGCTCCACTCCTACATCTCCTGCAACTGCTAATCCATGGAACACTGGACGGGCTATCAGCACTGCTTTGGCTCCAAGAGCAACTGCTTTCAGCACATCGATTCCTCTACGGAAACCACCATCTACAAAAACTTCACATTTTTGTCCTACTGCTCTGACTATCTCAGGTAAAACCTCGATCGTACTAGCCTGACCATCAAGCTGCCTACCTCCATGATTTGACACAATAACTCCTTGGACTCCTCTTTCCACACAGCCAACTGCATCATCAGCTCGCATAATACCCTTAATAACTATAGGCAACGTAGTTAAAGATCGAATCCACTCGAGCGTGTCCCACGTAACTGGGACATGCGGAGGTCTTCGGTATTGCCTTGCATCCGCTGTGTTCGATTTTATGCCAAGACCAGCTTCATCACAGGTAAAGTTTGCCATTTCCGTGCCGTAAGGCAGTTTCCAATGATTTCGCAGATCTTTCTCGGCAGTAATAGTATAAGGAACATCAACTGTCACGCATAAAGCTTGATAACCTGCGATTTCAGCACGTCTTATAAGCATCTCTGTCAAAGCAGTACCATGGTGATATAACTGAAACCACAAAAGACCATTAGAAACCTTCCTCACTGTTTCTAGCTTCCTTGAAGCGGCAGTTCCAACCACCATAACAGTTGACACTCTGGACGATGCTGAAGCAGTCGCTTCTTCTGCTTGATCATGGGCCAAAGACTGAGATCCAGCTGGAGATATCATAACTGGAAGCTGAATGATAGAACCAAGTACTTTTGTCGATACATCCACAAACCCAGCATGTTGAAATCGTTTGGGCTGTAATAAACGCTGATTTATAGCTAATCTGTTCCGCAAAACAGTAGTTTCGTCTAAGGCTCCACCAGATATAAATTGCCAAGTATCTTTAGGAAGAAGTTGTTTCGCCTTATTTTCGTAGTCCAACAGACTAATCAGCTTATTGGTCATAGCAATACATAATCCTCAGTAGTATATAACCAATCATAAAAAGAAACTCTAATAGAATCAGTTACAGCACAAAGCACACAGTATCAATCCCTTAAATACATTGCAACACTAGTAATTACGACCATCGCTTGACCGAAATACAACCACGTTGCAAGATACACACATACTTTGAACGGATCTATCAAAAACTATGAACGCAGATCTTCTTTATGTTTTTCTTTATGGAATGACCCCAATAGGAGAACTCAGACTAGCGATACCGCTGGGAATCTCTGTTCTTGATCTACCATGGTATTCGGTTTATCCCATAGCTATACTCGGAAACATTATCCCTCCCATTATTATAATTCCTCTTTTACGGCTAATGGATAGGTATATACAGTATGTCCCTCAACCTCTTGGGAAATTACTCAACTGGCAAAAACGTCGGATAAGAAGACTCCATACCGACAGATTCAGCCGATACGGATCTTTTGCACTAGTTTCTTTTGTAGCTATTCCATTGCCAATGACAGGTGCATGGACAGGATCTTTAGCAGCATATCTTTTTGAAGTGCCCTTAAGACGATCTGTTATTTTGATTGGCTTGGGACTGATCATATCCGGAATAATAGTGTCTGCACTCGTTTTAAGCGGTTTAGAAATTGCTGGTGTTATTGGTAATCCCCCACAAGTTTAACGGAAACAACGTTGCTAACAATTACGGAAAAACTGTTTATATAGTGCTCGGGTTAGTTGGAATAGTAATTTAGCGTGAATATGTGGTGACCTTAGTTGATTGGCCAGAATTCTATTATTTTGATTATTGGATATATCTAACATTGAGAGGGATCGCACAATGAATGATTTCTTCTGGCTAGAATTAACTGGTATTTGCTTTGTAGGAGCAGTATCTCCAGGTCCGAGTCTCGCCTTGGTAGTACATAACACCGTGACCAAAGGAAAGATGGCAGGTCTTCTCACTTCCCTAGGACATGGATTTGGCATAGGAATCTGGGCGATCTTGACCGCCTCTGGAGTAACACAGTTAATCGTATCTAGACCTGGATTGCTAACACTGATCCAAATAATGGGGGGATGTCTATTAGTTTATATTGGTGGAATGACTGTGTTTGCCAGTGGGACTAGGCGTCTTTCCGCGCATACCTTTCAATCCCCACTAAAGCGTTTTAGTTTTTCCGGTGCTGATGAGGGGTTTTTGATATCAGTACTCAATCCGAAAATTATGATTTTCTTTCTGGCAATTTTCAGCCAGTTTGTGGAACCAACATTCGGCTGGAGTGAAGCAGTCATTATGGCCATTATTGCTGCTAGTGTCGATGCAATGTGGTATTCAATTGTAACTTTGGCACTAACGGGCACAAAGGTTGTTAATAGCCTCTATAACCATGAGAAGACTGTACAAAAAATAGCTGGTTTAATTCTTATAAGTGTGGGGATTTTTATATTAATTATTGAGATAAGTAATTAGCAGGAAAGCTATAGGAAAATAAGAAACAAGTTGATTCCGTGAACTAAAGTGCTGACACCATAGCTACACCAACCACTATCAAAACCAACGAAAAGATCTTAGTTAGTAGCGTAGATAGTGTTAACCGCTCATGTAAAACCCCGAACCGACGAAAACTCAAAACACTGCTGAAGAAGAAAACAAAAAGCGGGCGAGATGACTGTGCAGTCACCACCAGTGAAACAGGGCCTAAGCTAACCGACAACATGGTAAGAAAAATAGCAAAGGGGACCATTAATCCCTCATTCAACAAGATAATCCCTAAACTTCTGCGCGTAGTCAACGCCTGAATAGTAGCCTTGAACACAGAAGGTCGGACTGCAAGCAACATAGTTGGAGTTGCAAGGCCCATATTGCGCACTGGCAAGAAGCTCCAAAAGTCCATCGTATCAAGAACCAGTTTATTGAGGATAAACCCTACACCCGCTATAGCACTTGCTGCGACCATGATAAAAAAAGGGATAAGCAGTGAATAAGAATCGTTGCCAGGCCTGGCATCATATGAAATTGCTCCAGCTCCGGCTATGGTACAAAAAATAGCTATCCAGTGCCACATAGACAAGTCTTCCGATAGAAAGAAGAATGCGAGAATTGCCACAAAGATCGGAGCAGATGTATACACAGGTATAACTCGTGAGACTTCTTTGGCTTGCACAACATAAAAGAGCGCGATAAGAGAAATTCCAGTACATACCCCTGACAAATAAGCAATCATCCACTCAAACAAGGTATAAGCTTCTGGCGGATTGATTAGGAAAATAATAACTACCCAAGGAAGCTGAAAAAGACCAGTAATGACAGTAAATGCTGCAAAACTTGGGACGTACCTCGTAAGTGTGATCTTTTCAAGGATATTTACTGAAGCAAAAGCTGCCGCACTTGATATAGCTACAAAAACCCAAAGCATAAATAATCAAAACTATTAATAACTAACACCAGTATATCCTACTTCGAGCCCACGAAACGAATGCTTTATTGTTCCACTGGTCGATCTTCTCTTAATCACATGAAAAGCATATGCAATATACGGGCAATAGCCGCGTGCTAACCTAGCAATATGTCTAGCTAATTCGGCGGAGTTATGATATATCAATAAGGTAGGTGACTTGCTCGTTGCCAAAGTGACCACACAGTATATAGGTAGGACATAAATTTAATGCTTAGGGAGCACATTAATGACTTCAACTAAAAGCAAATCCTCAAAATTCAAAGTTGTAGGTACTCGACCTATCAGACACGACGGAGTAGATAAAGTCACGGGTAAAGCTCAATACAGTGCTGATATTCACTTACCTGGACTATTAGCTGGTGTCGTAGTTCGCAGTCCCTATGCCCATGCAAAAATTAAGAGTATAGATACTAGTGGCGCCAAATCTCACCCAGATGTACGGGCAATTGTAACTTACGAAGACTTAGCTCCATTTGAGCCGGTCGGGAGAACTGTCCCCATTGGTTTCACAGTAAACGAAAATATATTTGCGGCTAAGAAAGCCCTGTATAAGGGTCATCCAATCGTTGCAGTAGCCGCGACAAGTCTTGATGCAGCCGAAGAAGCTGCAGCTTTAATTAAAATTGATTATGAACCTTTAACCCCTATTACTAACGTAGAAGAAGCTCTTGCTGATGGCGCACCGGTAATCCATGACCACTGGACTGAGGCAGATGATCCTCAAGTATCCGGAAATATCGCGTACCATGAGCAATACAATTTAGGAGATATAGATCAAGGATTCTCGAATGCTGATCAAGTCTTTGAGCAAGAATACACAACAAAAAGGGTTCATCAAGGATACATCGAACCACACAGTGCTACGGCATGGTGGACTCCAGAGGGGAAAGTCACAATTTGGGCCAGTAGCCAAGGACACTTTCAAATCCGTGACAATACCGCAAGAATCATAGGCACAACTATTTCTAAAGTTAAAGTAATTCCTATGGAGATAGGCGGAGGCTTCGGCGGTAAGTTATACGCATATCTAGAACCAATTGCTGCTGTACTAGCTAAAAAAGCTTCTGTTCCGGTGAAGTTAACCATGAGTAGAACAGAAGTCTTTGAAGCAACAGGGCCAGCAGGTGGCAGCAAAGTCATCATTAAGGTAGGTGTAGATAAAACAGGGAAGATCACCGCTGCCCATGGGATCTACTACATAGAGGGGGGAGCATATCCAGGTGCACCGATACCCCAAGCGGCCGCAGCAATTTTTTCTCCTTACTATCTTGAAAATGTACGTATCGACGGGTTTGACGTGATAACAAATACACCGCGAACAGCAGCCTATAGAGCTCCAGGAGCACCCATAGTAGGCTTTGCAACGGAAAGTTTGATGGATGAAATAGCAACCACTCTGAAAATAGATCCGGTAAAATTCAGAATCACCAACGCAGCTAGGAATCAAACAAGAAGAGCAGATGGCGTAATGAACGGTGTTATCGGGGCTAAAGAAGTAATGGAATCTATACAGTCCCACGATCATTACACTAAACCCGTAGAGCAAATCAGTGGTGCATATACTGGCAGAGGTGTCAGTATGGGCTTTTGCCGAAATGGGACTGGAATGTCTTCCATAACAGCCAATGTACTTGATGATGGAACCGTCAGCCTAATCGAAGGTTCAGTTGATATCGGCGGAAGCAGAACTGCAGTCGCACAACAGTTTGCAGAAGTATTGGGAATCCCCGTAGAAGACGTCAATCCTCAAATAGGAGATACAGATGCAGTAGGATTTACTTCATCAACAGGAGGCAGTGGTGTAGCCTTTAAGACAGGATTGGCTGCTATCGCTGCAGCGGAAGATATCATCAAACAACTAGTTGCTCGAGCAGCTTTGCTATGGGAAACAACAGCCGATAAAGTAGAGTACACTGACGGTGTAGCTACTCATAAAAACGATCCAAAACTCAACCTAACCTTTAAGCAACTAATAGGAAAATCAGGACAGACGGGAGGTCCGATTGTTGGACGGTCTAATATTGATCCTGTCGGACACGGACCGTCTTATTCAGCCAATATTGTGGATATAGCTGTTGATAAGGAAACAGGAAAAGTGTCCATACTACGTTATACAGCATTTCAAGACGTAGGCACTGCTATACATCCAACCTATGTTGAAGGGCAAATACAAGGTGGTACCACCCAAGGTATTGGATGGGCCCTTAATGAAGCCTATTACGTAAATGCTGATGGGGCAATGTTGAACGCCAGCTTTTTAGACTACCGAATGCCTACTAGTCTAGATCTTCCCATGATAGAAACAGTCATGGTAGAAGTACCTAACCCAAATCATCCATTTGGTGTCCGAGGGGTAGGAGAAGCTAATATTGCTCCTCCTCTTGCTGCGTTAGCTAATGCAATTAGCGCAGCAACAGGATCGAGACTGCGCGATTTACCAATGACTCCTGAAAACATACGTCTTGCCACAGGCAACAGTTAGTTATAGAAGCAAGGCTAGTAGGAATGTAAACCCTAAAACAGATTTGTAATCAAGAGCAAAAGATGCCTATCTAAAAATAGTCTTAGTTAAGAGCAATAGACGACATTATTTGGCAGACGCCGGACTTGTTCTTTGGAGATCCAGCATTCTATTTATTGGTATTCTTGCCTTGGACGCGATAGATTCATCCACAGTAACTCGATGTACTCCTTCTTTCAGTGACCTATACACTTTTTCGAGAGTAATCATTTTCATGAAATGACAAACATTAGCTCGGCTAACAGGGAAAAACGATTTTTCCGGGTTATCTTTCTCTAAACGATGTAAAATTCCCGTCTCTGTTGCTATAACAAATTCTTTATTCGAAGAAGTTTTAGCATGTTTAATCATTCCACCAGTGGACAAGATACGAGCGTCGTGGGTTCCTTTGCCATTTTCGGCAGTGAGATACATAGTAGAACTAATGCAACCGCACTCGGGATGAACAAGAAACTCGGCCTTAGGATGTTCCTTACGGGCTGTAGATATACTTTCTTCTGAAATACCTGCGTGTACGTGGCACTCTCCCATCCATACTCGAATGTTTTTTCTCCCTGTCTTCTTTTTAACATATGCTCCCAAAAACATATCTGGTACAAATAAGATTTCTTGGTTCTTGGGTATTGATTCAACCACCTGAACCGCATTAGTGGAAGTACAGCAGTAGTCGCTGAGAGATTTCACTTCTGCTGAAGTGTTAACGTAGCACACAACTACGGCTTCGGGATACTGGTGTTTCCAGTCAGCTAATTGTTCGCCAGTAATACTCTGAGCTAGAGAGCAACCAGCCTGGGTATCAGGTAATAAAACTGTCCTATCTGGACACAGCAAGGATGCAGTTTCTGCCATAAATTCTACGCCACAAAGAACTATTGTCTCCGCCGTGCTTTCCTCAGCTGCATAGGCAAGTCCCAGTGAATCAGCCACAAAATCAGCTATGTCTTGAACCTCTGGAATTTGATAATTATGCGCTAATATGACAGCGTTTTTCTGAACTCTTAATTTATTTATCTCTTGGACCAGGTCTAATCCCTGAATAGATTCGATCATTGTTTCCTCAATAACAATTAAGTCCCACCGTGGGTCAAATTCATGCTCGTAATCTTAATTTTGCACAGACGCATACCTAGCACTGACCATTATCTACCAATTTCAAATCTTTGAAAAGGCATCCTAACCTTAAATTATTATTCGGTCAAAGCTCCGTATTACTTAGCATATGTAGAAGTAATCCTAAGCAGCAGCATGATCTAAAATAGATTTTCCCAAGTTGAACTCTAGCTATATTAAGAACGCAAAGCTAAACATGATGGGAATTTGACAGGAACTATAAAAACCGTTGATTATTACTGCTATGACTTCAAATTATCGCAAATTACCAAGCGTAAACTCTTTGCTAGAACATCCTGAAATCCAAACAATCATTGCACGGAAGTCGAGGTCGTTTGTGACAGATATCATAAGAGAAATCTTAAAAAATTACAGGGTTTCAGACAACATTGATCCTCCTTCACCAGACGATCTAGTATTATTGATTAAAAATCGTGTAATGTCCTTAGCAAGTTTGTACCCTCAAACTGTAATCAATGCTACTGGAGTAATACTACATACGAATCTTGGCCGAGCGCCTCTTTCCAATGCTACCACAAAACTAATGAGCCAAAACGCATCAGGGTATCATGCCATTGAATTAGATCTTGACAGCGGTAAGAGAGGCTCACGGCAAAAACACGTGAGTGACCTGCTAAAGCTTCTGACAGGAGCGGAAGATGCTCTGGTAGTTAACAATAATGCGGCAGCTTTATATCTATGCTTAAGTGCACTAGTTCCTGCAAGAAATGTCATCGTCTCTCGGGGTGAAGCTGTGGAAATTGGAGGGAACTTTAGGATTCCAGAAATTGCATCAAGCGGATCAACGACCCTAAAGGAAGTGGGGACAACTAACCGAACCTATGTACGTGACTATGCTAATGCCGTGGATTCAAATACAGGTGCCTTCTTAAAAGTCCACACCAGTAATTTCAAAGTGTCTGGTTTCACCCACGAAACATCTATAACGGAACTAAGTGAACTATCAAAAATTCACAAAGTTCCAGTTATATTTGACTTGGGAAGCGGCTGTCTGCTCAAAACTGAAGTATTCGGACTGAGCCATGAACCAATGCCACAAGAATCGATTAAAGCCGGAGTCGATATCACCTTATTCTCAGGGGACAAACTACTGGGTGGGCCTCAGGCTGGGATAATAATAGGTAAAAAGTACTTTATCGATACCCTTAAGCAACACCCATTATACAGAATTCTACGAATAGATAAGATAAATCTCACCGCACTGGCCAGAACCCTGTTGCATTACTTAGACGATGATGCAATTACCAAGATCCCTGTGTGGAAAATGATTTCGCGTACTGAATCGTCTCTAAAAAGGCAGGCATTACAATGGTCTAAAGCTATTGGTCTTTTAGCCAATGTGATGGACGGAAAGTCAACCATAGGTGGGGGTAGTCTTCCTGGAGAAACTTTGCCGACATGGCTAGTAACAATAGACTGTCGTAACCTCGAAGGAGGGGTGGAAAAACTCGCACAAGCACTAAGGAGTAATATACTCCCGATTATTGGTAGGATTGAAAATAACCAACTCCTTCTAGATTTAAGAACAGTAGAAGAAGGGAAAGCCTCCCTGGCCCTACAATCTATTTGCGATATTGTCAGGTCACAGGTAAAAAGATAAAGCATAACTCCCTCCTCCATTGGTAGCATCATGACACTTTTTGAACACCAGCAAATCCAGTATCTCAGCAAGAATGCCCCTCTAGCGACCAAACTACGTCCAACACAAATCCGTGATTTTGTAGGGCAAGACCATCTTTTAGGAGAGAACTGCGTTCTGAGCAAAATCATCAGTTCAAACCGATTACCTTCCATGCTGTTTTGGGGACCTCCGGGCAGTGGGAAAACCACGCTCGTAACACTTATTGCACAATCCGCAGATTACCTAATTCATACTATTAGTGCAGTAGATTCAGGTACAAAAGACGTGCGCGAAATTATAAAAAAGAGTCGTGACTCAATAACAACAGCCAACAAACAGTCTATTCTATTTATAGATGAAATTCATCGCTTTAATAAGGCACAGCAGGACATTCTTTTGCCGTATGTAGAAGATGGAAGCATTACCCTGATTGGGGCTACAACAGAAAATCCTTCATTTGAAATCATTACCCCGCTGTTGTCTAGAATGCATCTTTTCCTTCTGCATCCGCTGAACAAAAAAGATATAGAGATCATTCTGCAAAGAGCAGTCACTGATGAAGAACGAGGTCTCGGAAAAAGCAAATTGACGCTAGATGATGAAGCACAATCAGTAATCATCGACGCTGCTGATGGTGACGCTCGAGTCGCATTAAACACGTTGGAACTGGCAGCACAAATAGCGCTTACATCACCCCAATCAAATAGAGTAATAACCAAAACTACCATTAGCGAGTCACTACAACACGCTACGCGCTACGATAAAACAGGAGACGAACACTACAACACAATTTCAGCATTCATTAAATCCGTTAGAGCATCTGATCCCAATGCTGCAATTTACTGGCTTTCTCGGATGCTAAAGGCAGGAGAAGATCCACTCTTTATAGCAAGAAGACTGGTTATTTTAGCCTCTGAAGATATTGGTTTAGCTGACCCCTACGCTCTCTCCGTTGCAGTTGCCGCGCAGCAAGCCACTCACTTTCTTGGCATGCCCGAAAGCCGAATCCCACTAGCTGAAGCTACGATTTACTTGGCCACAAGCAATAAGAGTAACAGTGCATACCAAGCGATTAATACGGCAATTCGAGACACATCTAAAGAACCAGATTATCCCGTACCACTTCATCTAAGGAATGCCCCGTCTAAATTGATGAAGGAATTAGGATATGGAAAAGACTACATGTACTCTCACGACTTTCCAGGACATTTTTCAGGACAAACCAACCTTCCTGAACAGCTAAAGGGACGCACCTACTATGAACCTACCCAACAGGGACACGAAAAGATCATTTCTGAAAGACTGCGCGAATGGTGGAACCTCAAAGGTAAAATCCCTAGAGATAAATCACCGTAACTACTTCAGGACTCTTTTGCCCATCACTACTGATTCGATCGCTTCCAAAGCAGCATCCACGTCCTCCGCCGTTAAACCGTAATGTGTAACCATGCGAACCCTCTTACCAGACTGAGTCAAATAGGAATTGCACAACACGTCTTTTGTTTGGAGTTCCTTGCAAAATTCTTCAACTGTACCGGGAACTTCAAAGTAAACAATATTTGTTTTCACAATATCAGGATCCAAATCAATACCAGGAATCGCCGCAAGACCTACTGCTAACCGCTTAGCATTATCATGATCTTCTGCCAACCTATTTATCATCGTTTCCAATGCAACTAGCCCCGCTGCAGCAATAAACCCAGATTGCCGCATTCCCCCTCCCAACATTTTACGGATCTTGCGAGCTCTGGAAACAAACTCTTTTGTGCCACAGATAAGAGATCCGAGAGGACAGCTAAGTCCCTTGGATAAACAAAACGTGACAGAATCAGCCTGAGCAGCCAGTTCATGTGCTGGTATACCAAAATAAACAGCTGCATTAAATAACCGCGCCCCATCTATATGAACTTTCATTTGATTCGCATGGGCCAAATCGGCAAGTTCATTGATTTTTTCAGGCGGTGTCGGGGTCCCTGAAGCAAAGTTATGAGTATTTTCCAAACATAAAAGAGCTGAATTAGGCCAATGAATATTATAACCAGTCCTAATAGCATCCTCCACGTCACTGATAGTTGGAATACCTCCTCTATCCAATACTGCCCTAGGATGGACTCCTCCTAAACCAGATGCGCTACCAACCTCACTTAGATATATATGTGCCGTGTTTCCAACAATCATCTCATCACCGCGATTACAATGAGTCAAAATTGAAACCAAGTTTCCCTGGTGACCACTTGTGACTAAAAGGCCTGCCTCTTTGCCCAATAAAGTCGCGGCTTGAGCCTCCAATTCCTTCGTTAACGGATCCTCCTGATAATTATCATCTCCTAGGGGGGCCTCAAACATCGCTTTTCTCATGGCCGAGGTAGGTTGAGTAACAGTATCACTTCTTAAATCAATGATTGTCATAACTCCGCTCCTAATGGGTAGCTATTACCAGTTTAGCACGTTTAAACATTTTAGTGGTGCCAAAATAGTCAACGATATATGGTACACTTTAACCACTAAAATGTATCCTGATAACACAGACCCTGTAATGCATAGTCACGGCTCAAGTCCCAGACATTTTTTTACATGCTTAGTAGCCGTTTTGACCTTCTCGATAGACCAATTAACCAAGCTCACTGCCTCGTCATTATTGATGACAGGTCAATCAGTACCCCCGCAAGGATTTTTCCGAATCACTCTAACACATAACACGGGTGGGGCTTTTGGTATGTTTCCAGACCAAACCACACTCCTTATAGTAGCTTCTATCTTGGGCATTGGCGTACTAAGTTTGCTATACTTTAAACAATACTTCACGGGTCCGCTTTTTAACTTAAGCTTGGGATTACAAATTGGAGGAGCGATCGGAAATCTTGTGAATCGTATTTTTCAGGGCAAAGTAGTCGATTTTATAGACATCGGGATTTGGCCAGTTTTCAATATCGCTGATTCGGCCATGGTTGTTGGTATTACCATACTTATGTTTCTCGTTTTCAGGAAACAAGATAGCAATGTTATCAATGACAAGGGAACTGCTCCATCTAACAGCAATGAATTCCATGATGACCGAATGTTATAGTATCAAAGAATTCAGTTTTGAAGTAACGACTCCCGGTCAAAGATTAGATCTCTTCTTGTCCGAAGAGCTTATAGGCCAGACACGATCCAGTATACAAAATCTTATTTTAAAAAAGTATGTTACTGTAAACGGACAAGTAAGTAAGGCCTCCTACAAAGTGAAAACTGGTGAATTCATATCTGTAAAGATTCCAGTGGCGCTTGATCAAACGAATCCACCTATCCCTCAAAACCTTCCTTTAACCATTGTTTATGAAGATAGTACCCTTTTGATCGTGAATAAAGCAGCAGGAATATCAGTACACCCTGGCCCAGGACATTCATCTCATACTCTAGTAAACGCACTTCTTTGGCATTATCCTGATCTTCAGAATGTCGGAGAATCTCTAAGACCAGGTATTGTTCATCGATTAGATAAAGATACTTCAGGATTAATGGCAATTGCAAAAACCTCAAAAGCACTGAAAAATCTACAGAAACAATGGAAAGACAGGACAGTAACCAAGCGATACTGGGCGCTTGTGCAAGGATGTCCTAGCCCAAAATCTGGAATAATCGAATTTCCGATTGGCAGAGATCCTAGATACCGCCAGAAAATGGCGGCTATAGCTAGTGGAAAACCAGCAATAACATCTTATCAAACCAAAGAGGAATTTGGCACAGTAACCTTACTTGATGTCTCCCTAGAGACCGGAAGAACACATCAAATACGCGTACACATGGCAGCAATAGGTCACCCTTTGGTTGGCGATCAAATCTATAACAAAAAGTCATCCACTATACTACCGAGGCAGTTCCTTCACGCACATACGCTAGGGTTTCACCTGCCAAATTCAGGAAACTTCACAACCTTTTGCTCCTCTCTACCTCATGATCTAAATCTTGTCTATGAAGGATTACTTCAAGAAAGAGAACGATAGCCGATATAATACTTGTATCCATAATGTACAAGTATTAGTCCCTCCTCTCCTGCCATACATGTCCTTATGGTAAAATTCCAGTGTAATGAAAGAAAACATAAGGGTGCGCTATGCTCCCAGTCCCACAGGTGATCCACACATCGGTAATATCAGAACGGCCATTTTTAACTGGCTTTTCGCTCGAAATCAAAAAGGCACATTCATAGTAAGAATCGAAGACACCGATCAAAAAAGAACAGTCACTGGAGCTACTGACACCATCCTCCGAGCACTCGAATGGCTAGAAATAGAATGGGACGAAGGTCCAGGAATAGGGGGACCGTATGCCCCCTATATTCAATCAGAACGAGTCGATAGTTACAGGAATGCCGCGCAAATTTTACTGGATGAAGGAAAAGCATACTACTGCACATGCTCTCCTGAACGACTACAGAAAATACGGCTAGAGCAACAAACTCTTCGACTTCCCCCAAAATATGATAGGCATTGCCGAGACCTTAATACTTCTAAACCCGTATACCCTACCGAGGCTGTAATTAGGTTCAAAATGCCACTCGAAGGAACAATCGTCTTCACTGATACTATAAGAGGAGATGTAAAATTTGACGCTGGTGTACTCGATGATTTTGTGATTTTGAAATCTGATGGCTATCCGACATATCATTTAGCAAGTACTGTTGACGATCATACGATGGCCATTAGCCATGTCATGAGGGCCGAAGAATGGCTTCCAAGTGCTCCGAAACATCAGTTGCTATACCAAGCTCTCAACTACCAGATGCCAAAATTCGTTCACCTGCCAATTATATTGGGGACAGACAAAAGTAAGCTAAGTAAAAGGCATGGTGCTACCTCAATCATGGACTTTCAAAAAATGGGCTATTTGCCTAGTGCCATGCTCAACTTTATGGCACTTTTAGGGTGGTCACTAGATGACAAAACAGATATTATCTCCAAAACCTCCCTGATTGAGAATTTTTCCATCGACAGAATAGGAGCGTCCCCGGCAATTTTTGACCGAGACAAACTCAATTGGTTAAACGGAATCTACATAAGACAACTAGATCCAAAGAGTTTTGCAAACCAGGCACTACCATTTCTCTCCGATGAATCCAAGGGATTTGAAAGTGCCTACGTTCAAAAAGTTATCCCATTGGTACAAGAACGGGTCAAGTTCCTATCAGAAATTTCTGAAGCAACCTCATTCTTCTTCCAAGATACGCTGGATTACGCTGATGGAAATCTGACACAAAAGGACTTGGACCTAACGATTAGTCGAGATCTCCTTCAGCAATCCATGAGCACCTTGGAGAAAACCAATCCATTCCTCCACGAGACCATAGAAGAAAATCTCAGGAACTTAGCAAAAAGGCTTGAATTAAAACCAGGCCAACTGTTTGGATTAATAAGGGTAGCCCTTACAGCCAGCAAAGCAACCCCTCCTCTTTTCACCACTATTGAGACATTAGGTTTAGATCGATGCGTCCAAAGGTTACAACAGGCAATAAACAACCTTGGCACGATCTTACCACCACCAAAATAGCGACTTTCCCTACTTGTTTTTTCTGACTAAGGTATCAATTCGATTAAGAGCTTCAGTTATGTTGTCTTCAGAATTAGCGTAGGACAGTCTTACGAATCCTTCACCACATACACCGAATGAATTACCTGAAACCACAGCAACTCCTGCCTCATAAAGGCTTTTATCAGCAAATTCATCGCTGCTTAATCCCGTACCTTCAATATTGGGGAATACATAAAAAGCTCCACCAGGCATAGCACAAGTTATTCCCGGGATATTACGCAATCCAGAAACTATAAGTTCTCTCCGAGAGCTAAACTGTTTGACCATTTCCTGCACATCGTCTTGAGGACCAGTTAAGGCGCTAATAGCAGCCTTCTGAACAAACGTAGGAGCGCACGATACGCTATTAGTTACCAGTTTAACAATGCCATCCACCAAGGGCTCCGGTAAAATACCATAACCCAAACGCCATCCTGTCATAGCAAAAGTTTTCGAAAAACCATCTAACAGCACTGTTCGATCCTCAAATCCATTCAATGTATAAATACTTGAATGAGTTCCTTCATATATAATCTCACTATAAACTTCGTCTGAAAATATCACCGCATCTGTATCTCTCAACAGGTCTGCCAACCGCTCCAGTTCGCTTCCAGTGACCGTTGCACCAGTTGGATTCTGAGGGAAATTTAAAATAACCATCTTAGTTCTATCTGAAATCTTGGTGGCCAAATCGTCTAAATCCATTACGAAACGATCATTAACAACATTAAACGTTAAAGGTACTGGCGTCGCACCGCAAAATTCAATCATGGAGCGATAAATTGGAAACCCGGGATCCGTATAAATTACTTCATCCCCCCTTTGAGCTAAAGCCATAATCGTATAAAACAAAATGGGCTTCGCCCCTGGAGTCACTACGATCCTACTGGTATCAACATCAATACCCCGGGTACTCTTCATATGATTTGCAATAACTTCACGAAGGTCAGCTTGACCAGCGGATGGTCCATAATGAGTGAATCCATCGTCGAGAGCTTGTTTAGCAGCCTCGGAAATATGCTTGGGAGTATCAAAATCCGGCTCCCCAATTTGTAAATGAATTATACTTTTCCCCTGTGCTTCCAAGGCCTTCGCCCGAGCCAACACCTCAAAGGCTGTCTCAGTACCAAGGGAGTGCATTCTACCAGCTAATCGCATTACGTCCTCCTTCTATCTTCTATATCACAACAATTCGATTTCTACAGCTTATCAATCATGCCCTCATTTCTGCAACACTTTGCATTTGCATATGTTCACATTTATCAGTGGATTGCACTAAGAGGCAAGTTTTTGGTAAGATGGGTTCCTGAATCAAATACTCGCTAATATCAGGAGATCGCTTTTGTCCGTAGTAATACTAGGTGAAACAGAAACATTTGACAGCATGCTGAAGCGCTTTAACAAGAGAGTGCAGCAGGATGGCATCCTTTCAGAATTACGTAGAAGGGAATCATTTGAAAAACCCAGTGTCAAACGCAAGCGACAAGAAGCCGCTAAGAAACGTAAAAGTGCGCGGACTCGCTAGTCACAGCATACGCGTTTAATCAGAAACCATTGTGCGTCATGAGCTTGAACGAACGGTTGACAGAAGATCTCAAACAAGCAATCAAGAGCAAAGACTCAAATAAGCGAGATGTCTTGAGGTTCTTGATGTCTGCTATCCATTATCGAGAAATAGAAAGCAAAGAACCCCTATCAGACGATGAGATCCTCTCCGTGATTTCCAAGCAAGTCAAGCAGCGAAAAGAAACTATTGAAGCCTCTTTATCAACCAGACCTGAGCTTGCTGCAAAGGAACAAGCAGAGCTCGATATTCTAATTACCTACTTGCCTAAACAGCTGACATCAGAGGAATTGACCTCCATAATAACAACTGCTATTACGGACCTACAAAAACAGGGGGTCCCAGACCAAGGAATAGTAATGAAAACCGTGATGGCTCAAGTTAAAGGGAAAGCTTCAGGGAAAACTGTCTCTGAAATAGTACAAGATCTGTTATCAAGGTAACACTCCTAGGCTTCGAGCCCCTTCACGATAAAAGTTAAAGTGCTAAGGTAACCGTTAGTATTTAAGGAGTATCATGCGATTTGGTATAGTTGTGTTCCCAGGTACATGGAGCGATGGCGACTGTTACCATTCGGTGAATACAATCCTCAGTCAAGAAGCACAATTCATTTGGCATAAGGACACAGATTTATCTGGGATTGACTGTGTAATTATCCCAGGGGGATTCTCATACGGTGATCACCTTAGAGCTGGCGCGATAGCAGCTTTTTCGCCGATAATGAAAGCTGTAACACAATTCGCTACTCATGGAGGACTGGTAATAGGCATATGCAACGGTTTTCAAATCCTTTGTGAATCAGGTCTCCTACCAGGTATTTTGAGAAGAAATCGAACACTGCAGTTCCGTTGCCGCTGGGTTAACCTAAAAACAAATAATTCAAAAACGCCATTTACCGTAAGCATCCCTCAGAAGCATACACTTAGAATTCCCATATCACATGGAGAAGGCGCATATTACGCAGATGAAACAATCATCAAGGAAATTCATGACAATAATCAAATAGTCTTTCAGTATTGTGATACCACAGGTTTAGTCACAGATGACAATAACCCAAATGGATCCATAGAAAACATTGCGGGTATTGTCAATAAAGATGGCAATGTACTTGGAATGATGCCACATCCTGAAAGAGCGTGTGAAGATTTATTAGGAAGCAAGGACGGCCTTTATATTCTTGAATCCATCATTGAATCAAGTTCCAGGTTATCAGGATATTCCAAAACATGAACATAGGTATTCTTTTAGGCTTCCTGGCAGCATGCGGATGGGGATCAGCAGTGGTTTTCGCAAAAGTAGGACTGAGATCTCTGCCAACAGGAGCTGGGACACTCGTATCGTTATGGGCGGGATTCATATTTCTGACAATAACTATTTTCTGCTTAAACCAGCAGCATGACCTGCTGGACGTCGGGGTGTCTTCTCTATTTTTGATGGCATTACTTGGAATCATCACCTATCCAATTGGACGTTTTTGCAATTACACGGGAATCACTTATATCGGCGTATCGCGTGCAACGCCAATAGTAGCATCCAATCCGCTAATCGCAACTGTCTGGGCCATAACCCTCGGCGGTGAAAAAATACACTTCCTCACAGGAATTGGAACCCTTGCCATCATAGCAGGAATTTCTTTAATCCTCAGCGAGTCACTTCATGAAAAAAATCAACCGAAACGATAAAACCAACCTCATAATTGGGTACTCCATTTCTCTTGTAGCGGCAATGTGCTATGGGACAGCCAGCTTTTTAGGGAAAATATTAGTCAACGATTCAATTACGCCGATAGTAACAGGTATTTATGCGATATTTTTTGGTTTCATTGTGCTGGCAATTCTGGTGAGAAAAGAAATCAAATCTATTGCTACGACTGGATTCAAGCCCATCATGTTCATGTCCCTGGCAGGAATCGCAGGCTCGTTCGCTATTACTGTTTTTTTTTGGGGAGTCCAACTCGGCTCGCTTACAACGGTGGCACCATTAATTGCACTACAAGCGCTCGTCGCCATGACACTGACTCACCTATTCCTCCAAAAACTGGAACGTATCACACCAAGAATCTTTGTTGGAACCATTCTTGTAGCAGTTGGGATTGCTCTCATAATCATTACAAGCAATAATATTTAGTCTACTATGAAGTCTCTACAGAAACTCCTAGATCAAAGTGCTTTGACACAGAGTGAATATAAGCTCATTGTTAAACAGTTGGGCCGAGAACCTAACGAGGTAGAACTCGGAATGTTTGGTGCTTTATGGAGTGAGCATTGCGGTTACAAACATTCAAAACTCCTCCTTAAGCTCTTCCCTACCAATTCCAACAATATCATCGTGAAAGCTGGTGAGGAAAATGCCGGGGTGATAAACATAGGAGACAATCAGGCAATCGTTATGAAGATTGAGTCTCATAATCACCCAAGTGCTGTAGAACCTTATCACGGTGCAGCTACAGGAGTTGGAGGTATAGTACGAGATATTTTCGCAATGGGAGCCAGACCAATAGCTTTGTTGAATTCCCTGAGATTTGGGCCTTTGGATATTTCCCGCAATAAGTATCTATATGATGGAATTGTGTCTGGCATATCTGACTATGGGAACTGTCTAGGGATCCCTAATGTAGGCGGGGAAAGCATCTTTCATCCAACATACAGTTCCAATCCACTTGTAAATGCCATGTGCGTAGGCCTTCTTAACCACTCACAGTTAATTAGATCAGGCCCAAAAACCCCTAATACACTGCTCGTATTAGTAGGGGCAAAAACAGGTAGAGATGGAATTCACGGTGCCTCAGGACTAGCATCTAGATCCTTAGATTCTCAAAGCGATTTAAGGGCTAGTGTACAAGTGGCCAATCCTTTCCTGGAAAAAATCTTAATTGAAGCCTGTCTTGAAGTTGCAGCAACTGGCATATTAGATGCTATGCAAGACCTAGGGGCTGCAGGCTTAACTAGTGCTGCCATAGAAGCTGCAGCTAATGGCCAGTTAGGTATTGAGCTACACCTAGACCAAGTGCCTCTCCGTGAAAAAGGTATGACACCTTACGAAATAATGCTATCGGAATCACAAGAGAGAATGCTTCTTATGATGCAAAGTAAAGATCTTGAAATAGCTACATCGATATTTGAAAAGTGGGATTTGGATATATCTGTAATTGGGCAATTCACAGATGAACAAGTTGCCAATATTCGATATAAAGATAAAGAAGTTGCTTCCCTTCCCATTAAGGCCTTAGTAACCCCTCCTCTCTACCAGTTTTCTCCAAGAAAACCAAAAGAACTAACTAAACTTCAGAACTACGATTTAAGCCAGCTACCTCTTCCTGTCGAAAGCCCAAACCAAATCCTATTGGCAATGCTGGCTTTACCAAACCTGGCAAATAAACAGGCTATCTACCAACAATATGACCACCAAGTTCAAGATAATACGGTAGTTCTTCCCGGAGAGGCTGGTGCAGCCGTGTTAAGAATCAAAGGAACGGATAAAGGTATAGCCTTAAGTACGGATGGCAATGGTAAATTAACATACCTAGATCCCTACCAAGGAGGAATGATCGCTGTTTTTGAGGCGTGTCGGAACGTAGTATGTACTGGAGCTAAACCAATAGCAATCACAAACTGTTTAAACTTTGGAAACCCTGAAAATAACACTATCTACTATCAACTCAAACAAAGTATTAAAGGAATGGCAACTGCCTCAAAAGCCCTTAATATTCCAGTTATCAGTGGTAATGTAAGTCTGTATAACGAATCCTCGAATTCCCCTATTTATCCAACCCCTATTGTTGGGGCATTGGGTATTTTGGAAGATATACAATGCCACGTCACTAGTGCATTTAAAAGCGTTGGTGATTCGATAATACTGCTACAAGCTCCCTCGACACGGGTTAGCATCAAATCACTTGCTGGCTCAGAGTTCCTAGAATTTTACCATGGACTGACAGTAGGCAAGCCCTCAATCAATCCAGCGCAAGAAGTCAAGCTCCAAAACTGTATTTTAGAGCTTATTAGGTTGCAAATTATTAAATCAGCAACTGATTGTTCCGAAGGAGGAATGATTACGGCATTAGCTGAAGCTTGTATACTAGGTTCCTTAGGGCTTAGATGCGATTATGCTAAGCTAAAACACCTTGCTAGTGATGGCAGATGGGATGCACTATTCTTTGGAGAAGATCAATCACGAATCATTATTTCTACCCCATCTACCCAAATACAAAAAGTCTTTAACTATGCGGAAAAGCATCAAGTGAACTGCATAACATTGGGAACTGTTACAGCAGACACTTTCCAGATACCTCCATTCTTCGATATACCAATAAATATCATGTCCGAAACTTGGAATGATGCCCTAAGAATCAGCTAATAAAGACAGTACCAAAATTAACTATCCTGACTCGATATATATTCTAGGAATTAATACGAATACCCGATTGAATTAGATTTCAAATATTGAAACAAAACTCCGTAAATGTGATAACGTATGGAGACCTATCAAACTTTAGTAATAACTCATTCATAGAAAGAAGGATTATATGAAAGTTCTATTTGTCCAAGATGTTCCAGGCAAAGCTGATGCTGGAGAAATTAAAGAGGTTAAAAATGGCTATGCAAGAAATTACTTAATACCTAATAATATAGCTGTACCCGCTACGGAGGTACAACTCCAACGCATCAACATAATTAAAAAGCAAGCTGAAGAACGCAGAATTAAAGAAGCACAAGATATGCAACTCATAGCTGATAAGTTGAATGGTAATGAGATAACAATTACCGCTAAAGTAGGTCCTACAGGTAAACTTTACGGCTCAATAACCAACCGAAATATTGCTGACAATCTCCTGTCATTAGTCGATTACCCAGTAGACCACAGATCTGTCTTAATAGCTGAGTCAATACAAACTCCTGGAAGCTACGAGGCAACCATACGGTTACATCGAGACGTAAGTGCTGTAGTAACAGTTAACATTGTGGGCGAAGAAGACGAGGCACTTGCTAATATTCAAGCAGCGGTGTCCGCTGTTGAAGAAGAAAGCACAGAGGAAGCTCCAGCTGCATCCACTGAAGAAGAAAGCACAGAGGAAGCTCCAGCTGCATCCACTGAGGAAGAAGCTCCAGAAAAATAACAACCCTAATCCTATAAACTTCGGGACAAGCGCCATGTATGCCGAACAACTTCCACCCCATGACATAGCAGCTGAAGAGTCTGTTATCGGATCGCTCTTGGTCGACGGTGAAGCGATCACACAAATAGCTGGCATGCTGAAGCCAGAAGACTTTTATCGCGAACAACACAAATGGTGTTATGAAGCTTGTCTGAGTTTGTACCATAGAAATGAAGCAATTAATCAAGTCACTCTGGGACACGAGCTGACTACAGGAAATCGTTTCGAGGAAATGGGAGGATCTGCATATCTCACCTATTTAGCAGCATCAGTCCCAACTTCAGTGCACATAGAGTATTACGCAAATATCGTATCAAGAACTTCCATTATGCGAGGTATCATTAATGCTGCGGGAGAAATTGCGTCAATAGGGTACGAAAACGATGCTAACGTTGAAGAAGCATTAACCAAAGCGGAAAATACTCTGTATCGTATTCGAAATACCCAACCATCCAGAGACTTTGTACCAATCAGAGAACTTCTCGACACATACTTAGCAGAAACAGCTTCGACACGAAGAACAGACCGAGAAGTCGCCCCAGTGGCAACTGGATTCACGGATTTAGATCAACTCCTTGGAGGATTCCAGAGATCAGATTTAATTATCTTAGCTGCCCGTCCCAGTGTGGGGAAAAGTGCACTAGCGTTAAATATTGCAACGAATGTCGCTAAACAAGGAGCAGTAGTAGCAATCTTTAGTTTAGAGATGAGCTGTGAACAAGTTGTACTAAGGCTTTTGGCCAACGAAGCAGAAGTCAGCGGACACCGACTCCGCCTAGGGTTGTATACAGAAGCTGAAGGCAATCAAGTTACTCATGCTATTGGAGAACTATCCGACTTGACCGTCTATATAGACGACACTCCAATGCAAGGTATTACACAAATGAGAAGTAAAGCTCGAAGACTCCATTTAGAAAAAGGGGTCGATTTGATAATTGTGGACTATCTCCAACTGGTTAGCGGATCAAGTAGAACAGACAATAGAGTTCAAGAAGTAGGCGAGATATCTCGAGCGTTGAAAGCGATAGCACGAGATTTAAACGTGCCAGTACTTGCTGTATCTCAGCTTAGTAGAGCTATTGAGCAACGTCCATCACACAGACCAATACTATCAGATCTTCGAGAAAGCGGCAGTATCGAACAAGACGCTGATGTAGTTGCATTTATTCATAGGGAAGAGTCACACTACAACGAAGAAGAATGGGAAAAACGATTTCCCCACAGACCTTATCCTAAAGGTATTGCTGAACTGATTATTGCTAAGCATCGTCATGGACCAGTGGACACTGTCAACATGTTCTTTAGGGATCGTTTAGCCCGGTTTGAAAACTTTACAACCAGAGAGGAATCTAAATGACCAATCCTCCTCACGAATCTCTAAATAATGTGTCAGCAACAATCATAACCTTCATCAAGCGTATTAATGACTTAGATACTTTGAAATGCATGCTTCGAATTTTAGACATAGTGGCAAAGGCTAATGACGCAATGACGATACCAATTCAACAAAAAACACTACTCAAAGACGCACTACTCTTGAACTACCTCGGTAAACCTAACGAAATAATGAAAGCACTTCAAAATGCACTTCAATTAGGATTGCTAAGCCAACACGTCGACTCGGATGACGAAATCGAATATACGTTGATCTACTCAGATACAGTTAACTGTAATCAAAACCAAAGCCGAACTGCTAATGATCATAACCGGCATAATAAAAATACCCTCGCATCTACCAGTATATTTAAAATATATGAAGAAAATATCGGGATTGTAACTCCTTTAGTCGCTGAATCATTAGCCGAAGCTGAAAAAAGATATTCGAGCCAATGGATTGTAGAAGCATTTAAATTAGCGACCACAAGGAATAAGAGAAGCTGGGCATACATATCAAGGATACTAGAACGATGGTTTATCGAAGGGAAAACGTATGGAGACTCTAGGAAATATTCTAAAAAGGTTACAGCTGCAGAATACATCCAACGTCACGGACTACCAAAAGAATAATCCTACAATTTCTTTCGAGGAACAGAGCGACATTGAAGTGTGTTCTGTATGCGAAGGACGGGGATGGGTTCGGTCTAACGTACCGTTGGGTCACGCAAATTTCGGTAAGGCTTTGCAGTGTACCTGCCAAGAGACAGCTACACTGGCTAAGAGAATAAAAAGTCTGCAACAGTTCAGTAATCTAGGAAACTTTGGAGACCTAACTTTCCAGACTCTTCCGGAAGAGGTCACCAGCAAAAATAAAGAACGCCAAAACAAATATAAAAGAACCATTAAAGAGAGTGAAATTTATGCTGCAAATCCAGAAGGATGGCTGATCCTGTCAGGATCCAGTGGTTCTGGAAAAACTAAAATTGCAGCTACAATTGCCAATCACTGCCTTCACCAAGGCATTCCTGTATTCTTTGTAGGCGTCGCTGACCTTCTAGATCATTTACGAACTACTTTCTCACCGCGAGAAAACGTTTCGTATGACGAACTTTTCGAACAGGTTAGAAGTGTTCCGGTCTTAGTCTTAGACGATTTCAGAACTCCCTCTATCTCCCCATGGGCAGAAGAAAAACTCTATCAAATACTCAACTACAGATCCAACGCCAAGTTGCCAACAATTATCACCACAGGTGTGCCTATAAATCAAACTAGTGAGCGATTCAAAAGTCGTTTTCAAGATCCCATACTCTCCAAGATACTTGACTTAGGATGGGATACCAAAGATTACTTGGTTAAATTAGGATTAATCCATCCCACTATGCTAAAAAAGATGACCTTTCAATCATTTGACTCAACTGGCAACGACGCGCCTCAAAGGGATCAGGAAACACTACGCGCTGCTATGCACGCTGCTCAATCGTTTGCCTCAGATCCCCAAGGATGGTTAGTCTTACTTGGTGACAGCGGGGTCGGAAAAACACATCTTGCAGTTGCAGCAGGTGGAGAACGATTAAATGCAGGTCATGACGTATTCTTTACATCAACCTTAGACCTACTCGACAACCTACGAAGAACTTTCGGCTCTCAAAGCTTTTTAGCGTTTGATGAATTATTTGAACAAGTAAAAGGAACATCTCTATTAATTTTAGATGATTTTCAGTTTGAAAATTCAACCAACTGGGCTCAAGAAAAACTGTACCAAATTATTGTTCATCGACACAATGCAGAATTGCCTACCATCATTACAGCAAGACTACTAGACACTGTAGATACGGCCGGTGACAGATTATCTCCTCGAGATCCAATCGTTTCCAGGATCAATGATGCCAGATTAGTTTCAACTATTCCTATCCAAGCTGCAGACTTCAGAAACAGAGGGGTTCAATCTGCTAGTAACGTAATAAAACGCAAACCAACACTGTAGTCCGTGTATTTTCCCTCGCATGTAACTGAGTTACTTCTTTCACCCTGTGACAAACGCACTGGTCACACGAAGCACCTAGAAAAACTAACTTGAGGCACCATACTCAGAAAAAGCAGTAGGAATTTGCCGAGTGCCACTGCGTGTGATATACTCCGTCACCGTTGATTCGTTCACCAACAATACAGTGTTGGAATGAATATCAGTCACTGAAATCTTAAATTACGAATGTAGGCTTTATGCAGGAAAACAATGTAACACCAGTAAAAACAGAGCAAGACCCGTCCGAAAACGTTTCCATGAAATCGTTACTTGAAGCGGGAAGCCATTTTGGACATCAAACTCATCGTTGGAACCCGCGAATGTCTACGTACATTTATTCGCAAAGAAATGGTATACACATCATTGATTTGCAACAAACACTATCCCTTTTAATCAAGGCCTGCGCATTTGTAGAGTCAGTTATTGCAAAAGGACAGAAGGTCCTTTTTGTAGGAACGAAAACCCAAGCTCAGGACTCTATTAAGGAAGAAGCTGTTAAATGTTCCATGCCATATATCAATCATCGGTGGCTCGGTGGGACTATGACAAATTTCGAAACAATTCAGGCTCGTATTAACCATCTTCTGGATCTTGAAGATCGCCAATCCAAAGGAGAGTTCGCACGTTATCAAAAGAAAGAAGCACTTAAGCTTGAGGAGAAAATCACCAAACTAAACCGATCCTTAGGTGGCATCAAAACTTTGAAAACTTTACCTGGTGCTATTTTCGTAGTCGACGTAGGAAAAGACAACATAGCTATTCTTGAAGCCAAAAAATTAGGTGTGCCAACCGTAGCACTTGTAGATACAGACTGTGACCCTACTCCTATTGATTACCCAATACCTGGAAATGACGATGCAATCCGTTCCATACGGCTCGTATCCACAAAAATTGCTGAGGCTTGTAATAGAGGATCACTGCTCCTAGCAGCCAAAGAAGCTGACGAACAAGCAGCTGCTCAAGCCGCTAGTGACGCGCAAGTCAGTGCTAACCAGGAAGCTGACTCTTCTGAAAGTCAAACATCTACATCTACAGAAACCAACGAGATATCTTCCAATGACAGTACTGTTGGTGAAAATACCACTGCAGAAACTAGTAATTCAGATGCACCTAGTGACGAATCTGACCAGACAGCGTCTCAAACATAGAGAAATCAACATCTACTTTCTGGTATAACCAACCTTTGAGGTAAACGTAATGTCTCCTGATATTAAATTGATCAAAACTCTCCGAGAGCGAACCGGAGCTGGTGTAATGGATTGCAGAAATGCTCTCGCTGAATCCAAAGATAACATAGACCAAGCAGAGGAAATCCTCAAAGCTAAAGGAGCGGCCAAAGCTCTCAAGCGTTCAGACAAAGAAACCAGAGAAGGAATCATAGCAACGTATATCCATAATGGAAGTCAAATCGGGGCACTTCTTGAGCTTAACTGCGAAACCGATTTTGTTGCGCGAACCTCAGAATTCCAGGAGCTGGGGCACGATCTGGCAATGCAAGTAGCAGCTATGGCTCCAGAATATATTTCGAGTGATGAAATTAGCAAGGATGATACACGTGACCCTGTTGGAATTTGTCTCATGCAACAACTTTTTATTAAAGACTCATCAATTGTAATTGGAGATCTTATCAGGGATGCGATTACAAGAACGGGTGAAAATATTAAAGTACGGCGTTTCGCAAGATTTGCCTTGGGAGATTAGTCAAAAACAGGTCTATGGCTAAACAAAGATTTAAACGCGTAATATTGAAAATCAGTGGTGAATCGCTTAGTGGATCCAAAGGATACGGGATAGACACCACTGCCACCCAATATGTTGCACAAGAGGTACAAACAGCGATAAATGCTTCTGGTGTCCAATTAGCTATCGTTGTCGGCGGGGGAAATATATGGCGGGGAGGAGATGCTGAAAGTCAAGGGATGGATCGAGCTACCGCAGATTACGCGGGCATGCTAGCGACTCTGATTAATGCTTTATCCTTACAAGACGCAATGGAACGGCAAGGCATAGACACACGAACTCAAACAGCTATTTCTATTCAAGCTATAGCTGAGCCATACATCCGACGAAGAGCAATCCGGCATCTAGAAAAAGGTCGTGTAGTAATCTTCGGTGCAGGAACTGGTAATCCATACATGACTACAGACACAACTGCTTCTCTAAGAGCGTTGGAGATGGATGCTGACGCCATCTTGATGGCAAAAAACAACGTTGATGGAGTTTACGATGACGATCCTAACAAGAATCCTAATGCGAAAAAATTAGGGAAAATCGAATATCTTGACGTACTAAACCGCCATCTTGAAGTAATGGATAGTTCAGCTTTAACACTGTGCATGGATCACAATATTCCTATTATTGTTTTCAACTTGTTCAATCCTAATTCAATAACCCAGATACTTGAAGGGAAAGTACTGGGCACTCTGATTTCAAATTAGGTCATTCAGCTTTTAAGGACTATGAGATGGATACAGCAACAATTTT
The DNA here is from genome assembly GCA_913047625.1 of uncultured Dehalococcoidia bacterium. Classification (GTDB taxonomy): domain Bacteria; phylum Chloroflexota; class Dehalococcoidia; order Lucifugimonadales; family CAJWUJ01; genus CAJWUJ01. The sequence continues at coordinate 28,536 of CAJWUJ010000009.1, forward strand.
TGACGACACTAAGAACCGGATGGTCAAGTCAATTGAGGCCATCCAGCGAGAATTAAACACCATCCGAACTGGCCGAGCATCCCCTGCCATAATAGAACATCTGGTGATCGACTACTACGGTACTCCCACTCCTCTAACCCAAATAGCAGGTATTTCCGCACTTGACCCTAGGACATTAATCATCCAACCATGGGATAAAAGCACCATTCAATCAATAGAGAAGTCAATTCTAACTTCAGATTTAGGATTGAATCCTGTTGTAGATAGCAACACCATTACTATTCCAATACCAACATTAACTGAAGATCGACGAAAAGACTTAGTTCGTTTACTAAAGAGCAAAGCTGAAAATGGGAAAATAGCAATACGTAATATTCGTCGAGACTGTCTCGAGAAACTTAAATCATTGGAAAAAGAAAAAAGCCTTTCCAAAGATGAATTATCGCGATCCCAAAAAAACTTACAAACGTTGACCGATGAGTATATAGCAGCTATAGACAAGCTTGCCAGTTCTAAAGAAAATGAGCTCATGCAAATCTGATCCGCCCTGATTACTCTAGACCTAAAATGTCAACCTCTAATCATTTATCAGCTTCTACCCCCAGCATTCCAAAACATGTCGCAATCATCATGGATGGCAATGGTAGGTGGGGAAAGAACAAGGGGCTAACTCGTCTAGCAGGGCACAAAGCGGGCACTCAAAATATCATAAAAGTAGTCCAAACATTCAGTGAATTGGGAGTTGAATACTTAACCCTATTCGCTTTCTCAACAGAAAACTGGGGAAGACCTAAACCTGAAGTAAAAGGACTTATCAATATTCTTGAAAACGTCATCGTCAAAGAGACATCAAACCTAGATAAAGCGAATGTTCGACTTAATCACTTAGGAAACTTAAATCGACTCTCTCCAGGATTACAGGAAATTATTCGCAAAGCAGTCCAAAAGACAAATAACAATACGGGATTAACGCTTTCGGTCGCTTTCGATTATGGGGGCCGTCAAGAAATTGTGGATGCAGCAAGACGTATTATTGAAGACCAAATTTCTGCTAGCCGACTCGACGAACAACTATTCAGAACGTACTTAGGTAGTGCAAACATTCCTGATCCAGATCTGTTAATCCGAACTGGAGGGGAGGAACGATTTAGTAATTTTCTTTTATGGCAATCAGCCTATAGCGAATATTACTGTTCAGCAACACCTTGGCCAGATTTTGGCCACCAAGATATTAAAGACGCGTTAGAGGCATACAGTAAACGTCGCAGAAGTTTTGGTAAATTACCTAACAAAACCAAATGATTGATCAGCTAACAAAATATCTAAAGCTTAACTCAAGTTTCACTCTGCGTGTACTCACTGCAGCTGTCGGCATTCCATTGCTCGGCCTAATCATCTGGCTTGATGGCATCTGGTTCACATTATTTGCTATATCCGTAGGAGTATCAGGAACATCCGAACTATATAAACTATGGCCTAATACTCTCTCTAAAACGCTGATCTCAACCGGTATGATATGGACAGGTTTAATATGTGTCATTGGGTATTTTGGATATTATTGGGTCACTTTATTCAGTATCGGCCTAAGTCTATTGGTATCGATTCCCATAACAGCAGGCTTACAATCCCGCACAAGCTTTTTGAGAAGATGGTTGCTATTTATCGCAGGACCGATGTACGTAGGGTTCTGCCTAACGCACTCAATTTTTATACTTAAACTCTTAAAAGGAACAGAGCTTCTTGTTTCCACTGTTGCCACAGTTTTCACTAACGATTCAGTTGCTTATCTAATTGGCAAGAATTTTGGCAAAAATCACATCTATGGATCTATTAGTCCTAACAAAACGCTTGAGGGAACTTTAGGAGGATTTGTTGCGAGCACGGCAATATTTCCGGCATTATGTACCGTTTTCTCCCTGCCTTTCAATGTCTTAGAAGCCAGTCTTTTAGGTTTCATAATTGGTATATCAGGTCAGCTGGGAGATCTCCTAGAGTCCTTCTTAAAAAGAAAGGCCAAAGTAAAAAATTCAGGACACATACTACCAGGACATGGAGGTATCCTAGACAGACTCGACAGCATTGTTTTTCCACTTGTAATAATCTATTATTGTGCTCTACTGGCAGGCCTATGAAAAACATAGTTATCTTAGGATCAACTGGCTCAATTGGCAGGCAAACTCTTGAAATCATACGGGAGTTCCCCAAGTATTTTAATGTACTGGGCTTAGCCGCTTGGAATAATACTGATCTTCTGCATAGGCAGATTAAAGAATTCTCCCCATCATATGTTTTTTATAATCAGCAAGCACTTGTTCCCCTAACTGAAAAACAAGCTTTCATACCCATGGAGGAAATGGTTTGTAGCCCAGATGCTGATTTAATAATGATAGCTACCACTGGCAAAGCCGGATTATTACCACTTGTTAAAGCATTAGAACAAAATAAAGATATCGCATTTGCAAACAAGGAGCCTCTTGTTATGGCAGGCGAATATATCAAGCAGCTAAGGGAAAATCATTCAGGGTTTTTCCTACCCGTGGACAGCGAACCAAGTGCCATTTGGCAGTGTTTAGAAAGTTCACTCTCAGAACTGGCGCACGTCACTATAACTGCGTCAGGAGGACCTTTTCGCAACCGACCACATTCCAGTCTCGAAAATGTTACCCCAGAACAAGCCTTAAAACATCCCACATGGTCAATGGGCAAACGAATTACAATTGACTCTGCGCTTCTCATGAATAAAGGCTTTGAAGTAATTGAAAGCCGGTGGCTATTTGATATTAGCTGGGATAAAATCAACGTTGTACTCCACCCTCAAAGTATTGTCCACTCAATGGTTACCTTTATCGATGGGTCGGTAAAAGCGCTTCTTTGTCCTCCAAATATGCGAATACCTATTCAATACGCATTATCCTATCCAAAACGCTTACCCATTATTTCTGAAAAAGTAACCGATCCTGTAGATTTTGGCACCTTGAATTTTGAACCTCTTGATATCGAAAACTATCCATGCTTCAAGTTAGCCATACATGCAGGCAAACAAGGGCAAACTTTTCCAGCGGTACTCACTGCTTCAGATGAAGTAGCAGTTGAATCATTTCTGCAAAACCGAATCAAATTTACTGATATACCTAAACTACTAGAAACAGTACTAGCAGAACATACCCCAACGTCAGCATTTTCATTACAATCCATATTGAGTGCGGATCAATGGGCTCGAACAAGAACCGAAGAACTGGCTAAACAACTCAACTAACTGTGTCAATTACTGATATCCTCACATTCTTATTAATCCTGAGTGTTCTGGTCTTTATCCATGAGGCCGGTCATTTTACTATCGCGAAATTGTTTAAAATTAAAGTCCAAGAGTTTGGAATAGGGTTTCCTCCCAAACTTCTGGGTTTTACATACAGACAAACCACCTATTCATTAAATGCTCTGCCATTTGGAGGATTCGTAAAACTACCTGAGACAGAGATGGCTCCATCAAGTACTTCCAGGTTAATTTCTGATGTTGCACCTTGGCAAAGACTATGCGTACTCAGTGCTGGTCCCATTATGAACATCATTTTCGCCATAGTTCTATTCACGGCTCTGTTCATTTTTCCCCACGATACCTACACGGGAACCATTGTAATCACAGAAGTATCAGAAAATTCACCTGCGTATGATGCAGGCCTTCAAACAGGTGACCAAGTGCTCGCAATAAATGGATTAAGTATCGATAATTTTGAATCTATTCATAATCAAATAAACTCAACCAAAGGAAAATCATCAAAATGGGAAGTGCTACGAGGACAAAACATATCGACACTTATCATTACCCCTCGGATCAATCCTCCATCAGCTGAAGGCCCTATTGGGATTAAAATAACATTAGCAAATATAACCTCGACTAAAACATCTCATGCCCTTCTACCTTCAATTGTCTTAGCTATAGAGCACCTTTCCAGTACATTGGGTTTTATACAAACTGAAGTGTCCCACTGGATTCAAGGAACAGCTAAACCACAATTAACCGGACCAATCGGGATAGCCCAAGTAACTGGTGAAGTAGCAAAAACAGGTCTGGTACCTCTTATCGAACTTACAGCCCTACTAAGTTTGAATCTGGCTATTTTGAATATCCTGCCTATTCCAATGCTTGATGGTGGCCGAATGGTCTTCGTATTGTTTGAAATAGTAACTAGAGGCAGAAAAGTTCCTAAAGATAAAGAAAACATTGTCCACGCTTTTGGATTACTCCTTCTTGTTGGTATAATCATATTAATAACATTTCAGGATATAGCGCGACTACTCAGGGGAGAAAGCATACTAGGCTAACGCTCGATAAAACACTGAAGGATACCATGATCAAAAGAAGAGTCAGCCAGAAAATCAGGGTTGGGAACGTTTATGTAGGAGGAGATGCCCCTATCAGCGTTCAAACAATGACTAAAACAGACACACGAGATGTAAAAGCCACCGTTAAACAAATTCACGAACTTACAGAACTTGGCTGCGACATCGTGCGACCTGCGGTTCCTGATAAAGAAGCAGCTGTAGCGTTAGGACTGATCAAGAAACAAATTAAAATCCCTCTGATTGCTGACATCCATTTCCACCATGAACTAGCACTGGAAGCTATTAAACAAGGAGTTGACGGTCTACGCCTAAACCCTGGTAACATCCGAGATCCACAAAAAGTCACCTCAGTAGTAAAAGCTGCGAAGGAACGGCAAATACCAATACGGATAGGAGTGAACTTTGGAAGCCTTCCCCCAGTGGGTCAAATCGGGAAAACACGTGGCAAGCACCGCTTGGCAGACGGGGTCAATCTTCTCAGCAAGGGAAAGAACAATGACACCTATTCTGTTGTAGATCATATGGTGGATACTGCTTTATGGGAAATATCTATATTAGAGTCTTTAGATTTCGACCTCATCAAAGTATCGCTCAAGGCATTTGATGTAGATACAACTGTAGAGTCGTATAGAAGGTTGTCAAAAATAGTACCTTACCCCTTGCATCTAGGTATAACGGAAGCAGGAGTTGCTAAAGCAGGCTCCATAAGAAGTGCGATAGGACTGGGCATTCTTCTTTATGAAGGAATTGGGGATACGATCCGAGTTTCCTTAAGCGATGACTCCAAAGAAGAGATTGATGCTGGCATAAATATACTCAAATCCTTAGATCTCAGAAAACAAGGAACCACTCTCATAGCCTGTCCCTCTTGTGCACGAGCAGATATTAATGTTGTCGCGTTAGCTAATAAAGTTGATGAATTACTAAAAAGCTGCGATAAAAATATCAAAGTCGCCGTCATGGGCTGTGAAGTAAATGGGCCAGGAGAAGCAAAGGATGCGGATGTAGGTATAGCAGGAGGAGTTGGGAAAGCAGTGATTTTTATCAAGGGACAAAAAAAACGCGTTGTGGATGAAGCTGATATGTTGTCTGCACTTATGGAAGAAGTGGATCTGCTAGAGGTCGAATAGTCAAACGTCTCAACAGAATAATCTAGACCAAAATGCAACAACAGATTGATCTCACTAACATTAAAGTACTCACATTCGATTGTTATGGTACTCTGATCGATTGGGAAACTGGCATTTCAGAAGCATTGACCCAGCTGCTGGCAAAACACAAGCTCACTATTGACCCGAAATCTCTTCTTCAAATGTATGCTACGCACGAATTGGCAGAAAGAAACAAACCCTACCAAAGTTACAGAACGCTACTTCGCAACGTAGTTAACAGTATCTTTTCTGAATTTGCACTGGAAGCATCCGATGATGAGCAAGATTTTCTGCCGGACTCAATCAAAAACTGGCCACCTTTTACAGATACAGTGAAATCCTTAAATTTCCTCCATCAAAAATATCAACTCGGAGTGATTTCGAATATAGATAATGACCTCTTTGAAATTTCTCACGGTAAAATACCCATTCCTTTCAGCTGGATTGTAACGGCAGAGCAAGCCCAGTCATACAAACCAAATCTAGCTCCCTTCACCCTTGCTCTAAAAAAAATTCCTTATCCAAAAGAAAACATTCTCCATATTGCTGAAAGTAACTACCATGACATCGCACCTGCCAAACACTTAGGCATCAAATCCGTTTGGGTAAGACGACAGGAAATTTCTAACGCAACACTTAAGTCATCAATAAATCCTGACATGGAAGTATCTGATCTAGCATCTCTTTGCAATCTTCTCTAACACAGCTCTTATAACATACCAACGCTAATATAGACCCATAGGAGGAATCACTGATGAACACTAGGAATGTAATTACCCACACTGGTAAAGACCTCATCAAGATCCTTGATGAGGAAATCAATGATCTCCATAAATACTTTTCAAACCTATCACCCGCACTGTTTTCGAAATCCAGTAGCGCGGACGGATGGACAAACGCAGACGTCTTAAGTCATATCACAATGGGTGCATTAAGCTATCATATGTATCTTTCTCGAGCACTAGAAGGCATGCTGGATCCACCAGAGGGCTTACCTGGTCCCAAGAAAGGCTATCTTCAGCCAGATGTATCTACAACAATATTGGAATCAACTACGCAACTTAAGTATGACAATGTGTCGACCCTAATAGATATGTTTGGGGCAAATTGTAAGAAATTACATGTACTCCTTTCAACTATTGGAGATGATGAATGGGATAAACCTGTATACCATCGCTTAGGCAATACCACTGTTCGGGGACTTCTACTATATAGAATTAGCGAAGTATGCCTTCACGCTTGGGACATAAAATCTTCTATTGAATCCATTCCTCGTCTGCACCCTCGTACTATCCATCCCCTTCTTGAAAGAGTTCCAGGATGGCTGGACTGGGTATTCAAACCAGGCTATACCAAAGGCAATCGTTCAGCATGCTACCACTACCATGTAATAGGTCCTGTTACAACGTTTTGGGAAATCACTATCGCTGAGGACAGTTTCATCATTCTTGATAAACCGTCGGCCAATCCTACTCTCACCTTTGAATCAGACTCACAAACAGCAATTCTATTCCTTGCAGGACGACTCAAAGCAGACAAACTTATTAAAGAACACTTACTCACTGTAAAAGGCACCGAGGAAGACCTTGGGGTATTCCAGCAATCGTACACTTCAATCTAGAACGGGCAAAAAAGACCCAGTGATATGCTGTCTTCTTGAATCCCGTTCTTCACTAAACTGTCCACGGAATAACCTTGAGAATTCCTAGCAGGTTTTTCAGCCTTCTGTTATCCTAATGAACAGCTAGTACCCTATACTGTCTTAGGTTTACCAATCATGAAAACGTCATTCCTATTCGGCAAGACAACCCGAGAAACTCCTTCAGAGGCTCAAATCCGGAGTCATCAGTTAATGGTGAGAACAAGTATGATTCAATCGGTCGCTTCAGGAATTTACTCCTATATGCCTCTAGCCCTGCGCTCCATGCAAAAAATTGAGCACATTATCAGAGAGGAAATCGGCAATGCAGGAGGACAAGAGGTTCTACTCCCTACTCTCCATCCAGTGGAACTGTGGGAGAGCACTGGTAGATCCGAAGCATTTGGGGACAACCTATTCCGAACTAAAGACCGAAGAAATAGAGGATTGGTTCTAGCTCCAACACATGAAGAAGTGATGACCAATCTGGTTAAATTTAATATAAGCAGCTATCGGGATTTGCCTATTATTTTATACCAGATCCAAACCAAGTTTCGTGATGAACCACGTCCTAGGGCAGGGTTAATGAGAGTACGCGAATTTGACATGAAGGACGCATATTCCTTTGACATCAACAGTGAGGGGCTAGATGTTTCATACCAAAAAATGAAACAAGCCTACAAAAATATTTTCAGCAGATGTGGGCTGTCCACCATACCAGTTGAAGCAGACAGTGGAGCTATTGGTGGAAAAGATTCTCAAGAATTCATCCTTCCAGCTGAAAGTGGAGAAGATCTCGTCCTTTCATGCCCCAACTGTGAATATGCCGCCAACGTGGAACGAGCGGAAGGAACTATACCCTCACCACCGACTCAAGACCAACTGCCAATAAAGGAAGTAGCAACACCAAACCAAAAAACCATACCTGGGCTATGTAAATTTCTGAATATAGAACCTATCAATACATTAAAGGCTCTATTCTATACGGCAGACGGTGAAATCGTCTTTGTCGTTACCCGAGGAGACCTGGAAGTAAATGAGATCAAGCTTAAGAATTTGCTAAAAGTGAGTGACCTCCGTTTGGCTAATAACACGGAAGTTGAAAACAAGGGCTTGATAGCTGGATCAGCGGGACCTATGGGAATAAAAAACATTAAACTAGTTGGAGATTCCTCTATTACTAAAGGTTCTAATTTTGTTATAGGTGCTAATAAACACGATTTTCACCTCCTTAACGTAAACTATGAACGGGATTTTGTGGTCGATATTCTTGGTGACATTACCAAGACAGAAGAAGGACACGGTTGTCCATCGTGCGGAGGCACACTGAAAGAAATCCGTGGTATCGAAGTGGGGCATATTTTTAAGCTAGGAACATTTTTTTCGGAAGCTTTGGGATGCTTGTACCTCAATGATAAAGGAGAGCAACTCCCGGTACATATGGGATGCTACGGTATCGGGGTTGGTAGACTTCTGGCAGCTGCAATCGAACAAAATCATGACGACAAAGGTATCATTTTTCCGATTTCTATAGCACCATTCCACATTCACCTGGTCAGCTTGAACACTGAAAAAGAAGAGGTTGTACACCAATCTAATGCCCTGTATAAAGATCTTACTCAAACTGGCTATCAAGTACTCTACGATGATAGAGCTGAATCACCAGGCGTAAAGCTCAATGACGCCGACTTATTAGGCCTACCTATCCGCATAATTACCAGCAACCGAAACTTCAACAACGATTGTGCTGAAGTGAAATTACGAAACGAGAAAGATAGTAAAATAATACCCATTAAAGACATCTCTGCAACCATTGAAAACATACTCCAAACAACAGGTTAGGAGTGATAATTGAATACAGGTACAAATAAAATTTTTACCGCTGAAATGCTTCGCAGTTTCTCTGAAACCTGTCTCCAATCAGTTGGAACACACAAAGCTGACAGTGTCATTATTGCGGACAATATGGTGCAGGCCAATTTACGAGGAGAGGATTCCCACGGGGTTCAATTGCTTCCTATCTGGGTGAAGCGTATCAACCATGGTGGAATCAAGACAAACGTCACCATGGAGTTAGTTGAAGATCACCCCTCAACAGCTCTTCTGAATGCCAATGACGGTATCGGGCAAGTTGCTGCAGTACAGGCTATGCACCTCGCTGTAAAAAAAGCTACTCAGACAGGATTTGCACTTGTTGGTGTCCAACATATAAGTAGCTATACCAATGCCAAACATTCCACCATGATTGCTCTCGATCACAAAATGATTGGATTTAGCATGTCAAATGCCAACCCCATACTATTTGCTCCCGGAGGTATAACCCACAGAATTGGTACCAACCCAATTGCCTTTGCAGTACCGGCAAAACATGAATTCCCAGTAGTATTGGACATGTCGACAGCAGTTGTCGGCCACGAACGAATTCGAGAAGCAGTACGCCAAAACATCCCCATCCCTTCTGAATGGGGAGTAGATAAAGCAGGCAACCCAACGAATGACCCTAACGACATATGGGAGGGAGGTTCACTCAATCATTTTGGGGGCTATAAAGGATTCGGCCTAGCAGTAATCATTGAAGCATTAACAGGTGTCCTAATGGACGCAGGGTTTACTACTGGAGTATCTGAGTGGTTTCCTTACGAAAATATTGAGGACAGGGGTAAGCTGTTTGGAGCATTAAATATAGAGCATTTCATTAATTACGATACATTCACATCCCGTGTGGACACATTAATACGAGAAGTAAGAGCCAGTAAATTGGCACCTGGGTTTGAACGAATCTATTTGCCGGGAGAAAAAGGATTTCTTGAATCCAATAAGAGAACATCTCAAGGAATTCCATTGGATGCCAGAATGGTTGAACAGTTGGAGGCCCTAGCTCTAGAACTCAACGTATCCAAATTAAATTCACTCAATAGCACAGAGTAAAATTATGGTAAATAGTCGTGAACATATCTATGTTAATGCTGAAAGTATAAAAGCTTTTGCGATAAGAGCGTTTATGGCTGTCGGAGTTTCTCAATACGATGCTGAGATAACTACCAATTCGATGTTACAGGCAGCACTTCGAGGAGAAGGCGATCATGGAATGCGTCTTGTCGCTACCTGGATCAACAAAATCAAGGCTGGCGGAACAAATCCCAAAACCCCTATCTCAATTATTCAAAATCATACTTCCACAGCATTAATTGACGCCAATGCTGGCATAGGAGCCGTTGCAGCAGCAAAAGCAATGGAAATGGCGATAGAAAAAGCAAGCAGCAGCGGAGCTGCGTTTGTAGGAGTCCGTAATTCTAATAGTTATGCTAATGCCAAATATTATCCGATGATGGCCCTTGAATCAAAAATGATTGGTTTTACTTTCAGTAATTCTATTCCACTGATACCCCCCTATGGAGGGCTAACGCCAAAAAGTGGAACAAATCCTATCGCATTTGTTGTTCCCTCCAAAAACGAACTCCCTGTCATATTAGATATGTCTACCGCAACTATGGCATTCGAACGGTTGAGAGTATATGCCAGCCTCGGTAAAAAAGTTCCACCCGGTGCAATTATTAGCTCCACAGGTCACACTATTGACGATCCTACGCTGCTTGAAAAAAAGGGGTTTTTAAAAGGTGCTGTGCTGCAAGCTGCCGGAGGATACAAAGGGTTTGGCCTTTCTTTGATGATCAATTTAATGACTGGTGTACTTTTTGATGGTGCTTTTATGGATGACCTCCGTGAATTCACTCCTGCAGACGAGACTGAGAAAGTCAGCTTCGTTCTGGGGGCTATAAATATAAACCATTTCATGCCTTATGATCGCTTCATTGAGCGCATGGATGAATTTATCCTGTCAATTAAAGACTCAGACCTGGCATCAGAAGTGGATCAAATATATCTTCCAGGAGAAAAGGGTTCCATAAGATATAAGGCACGCCTCAAAGAAGGAATCCCGCTAGATTCTCCAACGATAGAAACATTAAGTGCTATGGCAAAAGAACTAGGGATAGAAGGCATCCCTGGAAAGATTTAACGTCTATGATTGTTTAAGAGCTCGTTCTTTCTCGGTAGCAACATCATCGACTTTACGATTCTTAGCATCAATAATTACACCGTATTTATCTTTCGCTCTTTTCACAGTAATCTTTTCTTCAATAACGTCTTCCAAGACCAGCTTAGGATCACGAAGATAGGAATTACCCCATCCCCCTGCACCAGACCAGTCAAACCGAACACGATCCCCTTTATTCACAGTGGTAATGAATTTACCTTGTTCAGGTCGGGACTCTGTATCTCTCCCCATATTTATTATTATCTTGGACGGTCTTCCAGGATCACCTCCCATTAAACCGTATGGCGGGTAATGCATTCGATCGGCACGAACTTGCAATAGTGTTTCATCCATCAAGAATTCGTATTCCCTCACCTGACCAATACCACCACGAAATTCCCCAGCACCTTCACTATCCTCAGTAAAGCCGTACTCAACGATCTTAAGAGGTTGTTCGGCTTCTATCTGTTCAACTGGGATATTTGACATATTCCCTAAGCCTGCCGTATGAGCGTCACCAGATTCAATTCCATTTTGGCCACCTCTTGCTTGCTCGTTGTAAAAATCTAAAAATAGCCAAGGCTTCCAAGGGGCTGTACTTTTGTCATATCCAGACATACTGACTCCTAGTTCGCATCCTCCAGGACAAGCTGGAATTAAGTCAGGCATCATCTGAGAAAATGCTCCAAATACCGTCTGAGCTACTCGGAAATATCCTAAAGTTCTGGCAGCAACTGGTGCTGGAGGCAATGGATTCACGAACGTACCTTCAGGAGCAGTAACGTGCATCGGTCTAAAATATCCTGCTGTATTAGGCACATCGACACCCATAGCTCCCATTACACATTTCAAAACAGCAAAGCTAATAGACCGTGTAGTCGCCATGACGGGCTGAATAGCCCCCTTGCACTGCGGCGAGGTTCCATCAAAATCGAGATACAATTGGTCTCCAGATTTTTTCAAGGTAGCAGTAATAGCTATCGGTTTGTGCTCTATGCCGTCACTATCAATATGGTCAGTAAAGGTCCACTCACCATCAGGCATAGTTTGAATAGTCTTGCGTGTAAGTGTCTCTGTGTAATCGAGTAATTCCTCAACATAACCTTCTAGTTGCTCCAGACCATGTCGTTTTACAAGTAAGCCGTATTCTTTTTCTCCGTAATGTAGTGATGCAATATTACCAGTAAGATCTCCTAGAACCTTATCAGGAACTCTAACTGCTTTTTCCAAGAGACGAAATAAGGTATCGTTCGCTACACCTCTCTCGTAAAGTTTCAAAGGAGGAATACGAAGGCCTTCCTGATAAATCTCTGTGCTGTCACATGCGTTGCCACCCGCCACTCGACCACCGATATCAGTATGGTGGCTCATTGCACAGGTATAACCCAGTAATCTACCATCCATATACATCGGTTTATATAAGAAAATATCCGGAAGGTGACTACCGCCTTCGTATGGGTCATTAGAACACAGGATGTCTCCTTCGAAAATCCTGCCTTCATAACGCTCTAAACAAGCATGTAACGCAGGCATCATTCCTCCTAGGTGGACCGGTTGGCACATTCCTTGGCCAATAAGCTCACCATTAGCAGAAAGTAATGCTGTTGAAAAATCAAGACCCGTTCTGACCACTGAAGATCTAGAAGTCCGTATTACTGTTAAAGCCATCCCGTCAGCAATACCATCAAGGGCATTCTTTAAAACTTCTAACCTAGTAAGGTCGGTTGATTTTGACATTTCGTCCCCCTTGCAAATACTCTGAATAGGCAGGCAATTGATCCAATCTTAACACTTTATAAGAACCAGGTATATGTAACAAACTGGAGTATACTCTACACCACTAATCTATTATGATGGGGAAACAAGTCTTTGCAGGAGGTCACTATGTCAGACATATATGACGAGATAGGAGTACGTAAAATCATCAATGCTAGGGGTGCCTCCACAAATTTAGGCGGAGTGCTCCTTAATGACAAAGTAATGGAAGCTATGAACATAGCGAACCAAAACAATGTCGACATGGACGAACTTTTCCATAAATCTGGCCAAGCAATTGCTAGGTTAATTGGAGCTGAATCCGCTTTCGTAACTTCAGGATGTTTCGCAGGACTAGTTCAAGGGGCAGCAAGTATCATGAGCGGAACCAATCCAAAGTTCATCCGGCAAATACCTGATACAACCGGTATGAAAAACGAATTCTTGATCCAAAAACAGATGAGATATCTGTATGATCACTGTATTCAACTGGCTGGAGGGAAGCTGATAGAAGTTGGTTCAAGTGACGGAGCAACGATTGATGAGTTGAGCAAAGCAATCGGTCCACAAACTGCAGGTATTCTTCATCCAGTTCATATGGAAAACGTTCCAGGAACAATCCCATTGGATCAAATTGTTGCATTGGGCAAAACTAAGGATATAGCAGTCCTTGTAGATGCTGCATTCCAATATTACCCTTCCAGCCATTTTGAATCGATTATCAAAAGCGGAGCAGACTTGATCGGGTTTAGCGCTAAATATATGGGAGGAGCAAATTCAGCGGGTTTCGTTTGTGGTAAAAAAGATAGAATAGAAGCCTTAGCTCTTCACAGTTTCGTTGAAAATGAGTGGGTTGGAATACCACCGCGAACGACAGGAGTACAAACATTCGGCAGAGGCTACAAACTAGACAGACACGACATTGTAGGCATGGTAGTAACAGTAAAAGAATGGTTAAGGACTGATCAAGAAGAACGACTTGCCGATATGGAAGCGAAAGTCACAACGATCAAACAGTCCCTTGATAACATACCGAACATAACACTAGAAGAGAAACCTGCTATAGCAGGAAACCCACCGTGGGTCGAACTATGGATCAATATAGACGAGCAAAACCTCGGCCGTACAGCTCGTGACATAGAGTACGCATTAATCCAAGGTGATCCCCCTATATGGGTTACCGCAAGATATTTACTGCATTACTCAGGCATGGATTCCTGTAAGGAAAATTTCGGGACTATCATCATACGACCAATAACCATCAAATCAGGAGAGGAACATGTGGTAGCGGAAAGACTCCGTGAACTACTGCAATCATAATTATGAACAGGAGATAGTGTATGACTTCGAAAGATGAAAGTGTCTACAGTGAGCTCGGTGTCCGAACAATTATAAATGCAAGAGGAACAAACACCGTCCTCGGAGGGTCTAGGTTTTCCGAAAAGGTGCTTGCCGCAATGCAAGAAGCAAACACGGCGCATGTTGATATGGAAGATTTACTCGTAAAGTCAGGGGAGAAAATAGCCCGATTAGTAGGCGCTGAAGCTGCTTTTCCAACATCAGGGGCGTTCGCAGGGCTAGTAGTCAGCGCTGCTGGTATTATGACGGGCACTGACAGGGAAAAAATCATGAACCTTCCGAGAACTAAGGGTATGAAAAATGAATTTCTTCTGCAGAAAAATATGCGCTATATGTTTGATCGATGTATAGAAGTCCCTGGAGCCAAGCTCAAACTAATCGGTGATCAACACGGTGCTTCTAGTCAAACACTGTCTGATTCGATAGGACCCAAAACCGCAGGCCTTCTTTATCCAGTGCATTTAGCCAGTAATGAAGGTGCGATACCTTTAGCCTCAGCCCTATCAATAGCACATGAAAAAGGCATTGCTGTTTTAGTAGACTCAGCATTTCAACTGTATCCATTGGATCACTTTAGAAGCCTCATCACCAGTGGGGCTGACCTTTTAGCCTTTAGCTCAAAGTATATGGGTGGACCGAACTCAGTAGGGTTTATATGCGGGAAAAAAGAATATGTTGAGGCTGCTGCATCAAACAGTTTTCTGGCATATGAAAGGCCAGGTACATTCTCTGTAGGCAGAGGCTATAAACTAGATCGCCATGAAATTACCGCACTTATCGCTGTAATAGAAGAATGGCTTGATATGGACCATGACAATCGCATCAAAACAATGGAAATGCACTTACAAGTAATAGCTGAACGAGTGAGTGACCTTCCAAACGTCACCATAGAAGAAGTAGCAGCTGCCCCAGGCAAACCTCCTTGGCCACAACTCCTCGTTCATATAGACGAAAATAAGTTAGGAAAAACGGCAAAACAAATTGAACAAGCCCTCATAGATGGTGAGCCGAGTATCTGGATAAACGGGGGAGGTACTGCTACCAATCTCAACAAGAACTCTCTTATTATTCGGGCAATAGATTTTGCAGAAGGCGACGACCAGATTGTAGCGGAACGTCTAAGACGTGAACTAACTTAATAATTCCATGTACCCCTGAAAACAGATATTCACGGTCCTCTTAATTAGCTTGTGCGCAACAGAGGGATATTAAATCCCAATAGCGTAGCCGTCTCTGCGAGGATCTGCCCCGCCCATTAAAACACCGGTGTCTGGGTCATGGGCTATTGCATGCCCTCCGCCAACTTCGGTGCTCCATTGTCCATATGATCCCACCTCATGGCCTCGGGCGATAAGACCCTGACGCACATCTACCGGAACACGATCCTCCATATTGATCCGCCTATCTCCCAAAACTCGAAATCGAGGAGCTTCGAGCGCCTCTTGTATAGTCATACCAAATTCCAAGTAGTTTAAAATCATCTGTGTGGTCGTCTGGGGAATACCATAACTCCCAGGAGTCCCTATAGAAAGAATAAACTTTCCATCTTTGAAAATCTGTATGGGAGCCATATTACTTCCAGGTCTCTTCCCTGGAGCTACCAGCAAGTTACTATCGCTACCAGGAATAATATCCATGAGAAATATATTATTATTCAATAAAAATCCTGTTTTACCGGCAACCACCGCGCAACCAAAAGCATCACCCAAGGTATGGGTTATGCTGAAGACATTACCAACTGAATCTGCGGCCGCAAAATGCGTGGTCTCACCACTTAGATAGGTAGCTGGGAATCCTGCTTCCATCGATCCCTCTGGCGGAGTATCAGTATATCTCTCTCCCATAACCGTTGATGCATGATAATGATTAATTCTAGACCTTTGTGCAGCAGCATAGGATTTGGAAATAAGGCCTTCTACAGGAACATCCATAAAATTAGGATCACCACCAAACATTATTCGATCCGTGGCAGCAAGTTTTATTGCCTCAGAAAGAAGATGGATATAGTTTGATGTATTATGTCCCAAGCTCTTTACATCAAAACCTTCTAAAATATTCAATGTTTCTAATACCTGGAATGCATTACAATTAGGAGCAGGTGTGATGATATCGTAACCGCGATACTTCGTGGATATGGGTTCTTCCCACCTAGGCTGATAGGAATCCAAGTCATTAAGAGTAAGCAGTCCTTGCTGCTCTTTCATAAACCGAACTATTTCCTCTGCTATTTCACCTCTGTAGAAA
Source organism: uncultured Dehalococcoidia bacterium (assembly GCA_913047625.1). Classification (GTDB taxonomy): domain Bacteria; phylum Chloroflexota; class Dehalococcoidia; order Lucifugimonadales; family CAJWUJ01; genus CAJWUJ01. The sequence goes on from CAJWUJ010000009.1 coordinate 45,064, forward strand.
CCGTCAGCCCCGTGTTCGGCTAATACCTTATAACTTCGAGCTAAATCCGGCTGCCGTAAGATTTCACCAGCCTTCATGGGCTTGCCATCTGGCATAAATGTTTTCTTAGAAGTTGGAAAACGGCTTAACCTATCTTCATTCGCCTCAAAAAACCGTTCGTCCAACTCAGAAACAATATACCCATGTTCCGCTAATTCGATAGCTGGTCCAAACACTTTTTCTTTTGGTAAAGATCCGTACTTTTCCAGTATTTCCAACCAGCCAGCAGGGTTTCCTGGAATTAAAGGGCATCGTGTCCCGATAGTATGCGTCTCTGGAGAAAACGCCTCCGGTACAGCTTTTTCAGGAACTAATCCGGAAAAATTCAAAACTTTTCTTTCTTGTCCGTAACTACTACTCATAACAAGAAATCCAATACCACCCAATCCTGACATATAAGGTTCCACAACATTAAGAGCAGCAGCTGTAGCTATCACTGCATCTGCTGCATTCCCTCCCTGAAGAAGCATTCGAGCTCCCGCCATACTGGATGCGTCATGAGCAGACGTAACCATGCCTTTTAAACTGGCTACCACCGGCCTGTGAGCTGTTAGATCAAACCCTTCCCTAAGATAGGTAGTTTCCTGGAAATCTTTCATTTTTGATGTCCTTTCTAGACTTGTTCAAGCATCAATCACGTTTTGCAACGATTTAGAAACTCCTTGGCACCGTTTTCCAACCACGGAGCTATTGCTGTTGTCACGAACTTAACTCCTTTTTCAAGGTAATGTTGAACATTGCCACTATTTACCAGAGTTCCCGCTATTTTCCCGGCACCTGTAATACGATCAATAGCCTCATCAACTTTTACAAGAACATCGGGGTGACCTGCCTGTCCAAGTAATCCCATACTTTGTGCAAGATCCCCAGGTGCTACAAAAAATACATCAACATGTTCCACAGTAAGAATTTCGTCAAGATTCTTGATTGCCAGAATGTCCTCGATTAAAACAATAACCATGGTTTCGTCATTTGCCTTTTGCGCAAAATTCTCCACCCCAATACCTTGCCTACTTGTATAATTACCTCGTGAACCTAACGGGTGAAACTTGGCTGCTTTCACAACCCGTTCTGCGTCTGCTTTGGTGTCAACATGGGGAACTACAATTGCCTGAGCACCAACATCAAGAGTCCTATACACAACCCCAGGCAAATTTAAATTAACCCTCACAACAGATGTCATATTCCACAAATCCGCGGCACGGGTCATATCCGGTATCTCAGCAAAATCAATAGCCGCATGTTCAGTTTCAATCCAAACACCATCAAAGCCATAGGGCCCCATGTATTCGATTAAATCCGCTGTAATCGGAAATGGAGTCATTACAACAGTGGCCAATTCACCTGCTACCAATTTATGCTTTATTATATTTTTCCTTATTTCCACTAGATTCCTCCCTCTTTAAACATAATACTGAAAGGCTTTTGGGTTCATTTAAACCCCACGCTATCTTACGCTAAGACATTTTCAGGAACAATCCCAAGCATATAACGTAATACAAAACATATATACCCTTGGATTTAGATAAAATATGTATTATTTTACATATATGAACACAAGACTATTCATCTTGACCTTTACCATTATTTCATACACAGTGATTTTCCCGGCGATAGGAGCCGCAGTTCTTTTTGCTCTAGATACATCTGCCTTCGCGAACACTACCGTCACGCTGATAAATATCTTACGTGGCTTTTGTGTTTTCTGTACGATTGCTGGATTGGCTTCGAGTAAATTCATCTATTCAGCTCTGAAGAAGAAATTACTTAAATAACCCCGCACAATTGTTCACTTGGGATCCACGCTGGCACCACCCATAAGGAAATCTGCTATTTTGCCTAATTGCACTTCATCATATAGACCCTTATAATAGGGTCTATATGATATTTTACTAGGGTCTTTATAATATTTTTATAAGGTTTTTATGATTACTCGTACTCAGCTCAAGTTGCGGTCTTTAGGCCTCAGGGCATCGGAAGAGAAATTAATAGCAATTTATGACCGATTGCGCAGAAATAATAGTTTATACTCCATCTATGCGGGGCGACATAAGCTCCCCACTGTTTCCAAAGGTCTCGTAACCAAAGTCTCTCGACTTTTCTCAAGTGGCAAACTGGACTTCTTACGGTATGAATATCAATTCAGTTCATCTAGCCATCAACTAGATGACCACTTCTCCAAACAACGGTATGCCATTGTTCAAGAAGCTGAAAAACTTGCCCCTGTATCCCTTTTCACCATCCAAAACATTATGTCCCTAAGTAATGGCACGCGATATGATGATATTTACGCCTGTACTCTACTTAATGACTATGACCTTCAAGTATCATATCGAAACAAGATTATGACCCCGGATTGCCAAGAATCTGAATCTATCCCTCATTTTCCACAGTTAGAAGGCTACCTTCAAATCCTCTATAGAATGTACTATGAAAGCCAGTTTCCTCACTCCCCTATACCTCTTCTGAGAGTAGCTGTTGGACTCGTTGTAGAGGGTAAATTAACAGCAGATGCCATCACATATGCTATAGGAAATAATCTGATCCGTTATGCAGTCTGGAAAGGCCCTCTCAACTGTACAGCGTACGTCCAATCATTAAGGATCCTTATACGCAATAAATCCTCACTTGAAAAAACAGTAGCTGAAATCTCACAATTGATCCGTATTCCATTGACGGTCACTGAAGTTCATGAATAGCAGAGTTCTTATTAATTGGCAGACAAACAAACCTAACGTACAATATCTACAGTAACTGGATCAATTTTTGGAATGCCCGGTAAATCACCTGACAGATATCTAGGACATAAGGAGGTCGTAATGGCCGAATACCTTATCTGGCTTAACGGCAAATACATACCCCGCAATCAAGCAAAAATCAGCATGTTAGATAGAGGATTCCGGTTAGGAGATGTGGTATTTGACACTGAACGAACTTTCAATGGTAAGGTGTTTAAGCTTCGTGACCATTTGGAAAGACTCTACCACTCTCTGCAATATATGCGTATCGATCCAGGAATGACTATGGATGACATGGAGCAGCTAACGTTGGACGTTGTCCAAAACAATGAACCAAACCGACCCCCTGGAGATGATTATATGATTACCCAGATCGTAACTCGAGGTCAGGCCGACAGCCTTGCTCCGAGCCCTGGCGGTGCTAAAGTAACACCGGATTTAAAGGCGAATGTTTCTATCTGGATAGATCCCATTGACTTCGTTGGCCACTCACGTTTATACAGAGATGGAGGCCACGTAGTAATCCCAAAGACTCGGGCACTCTCCTCCGATCAAGTAGATGCTAAAGTCAAACACTTTAACCGGCTCCATTTTGTCTTGGCACAAATGGAAGTGGCAGATGTTGATCCTGACGCTTTTCCAGTACTCCTTGATACAGACGGGAACCTTAGCGAAAGTACCGGATTTAACTTCTTTATCATAAAAGATGGAAAACTCAGAACACCAGGAGACCAGAATATTCTCCAAGGGATAACACGTACAACTGTCCTAGAAATCGCCACTCAACTAGGCATTCCGTTCACTTGTGAAAATAACCTGCAACCTTATGATGCATACACTGCAGATGAAGCTTTTCTCTGCAATACCCCCTCCTGTATTCTGCCAATAGTTAAGATTGATAATAGAATACTCGGGGACGGTTCACCAGGTCCAATTACAAAGCAACTGATGGCAGCATGCGAAGAAATGGTTGGTCTTAATTTTGTCGATCAAGCAGACCGTCGGTCGCAAGACGCTCACTGAATCAGCATGTTAACTGTATCGAACCTTAGTAAGAGTTACGGGGAAAGAAACTTGTTCAGTGACCTCTCTTTCTCGGTGACTGCCAAAACACGTATAGCACTAATAGGACCAAATGGCTGTGGTAAAACGACCCTCCTGGATATTTTGTCAGGAGGATCAACTCCAGATACTGGCAAAATCATACCTAAACGCAATACCACTATTGGGTATTTAAAACAAGAACTGCCCACATTATCTGATCATTCCTTACTCCAAGCAGTAATAGACCAACCTTCATCAATAACCGAGCTCCAAAACAAAATTAGTGACTTGGAGAATAGCACAAAGTCACATTCAAATCTTTCTGAAAGAGATGACAACTTACTACTTATTGGAAAACTTGAGCAGGATTTACAACAGCAACAAAAGGATCTACGTGAACATGAAGCAAAAGCTATTTTGTCCGGGCTGGGGTTCCTAAATAAAGATTTTTCAAAATCCCTGAATCAATTCAGCGGTGGTTGGATCATGAGAGCAGTACTGGCCAAATTACTATTCAAACAACCGGATATACTTCTGCTCGATGAACCAACTAACCATCTGGATCTCGAAGCAAACCTGTGGTTTGAAAAATACCTCTTATCTTTTCCAGGCATAGTCATTATTGCGTCCCATGACCGCATATTCCTGAATAATATCGCTACATCTGTCCTTGCTATAGATAGCAGTAATGTTCTACTTATAAAAGGTAACTATGATGACTATCTGCGGAAACAAGCCCACTTTCTCCAAGCACAAACAACCGCTGCTGTCCAACAAAAACGTGAGAGAGACAAACAAATGCAGTTCGTAGAACGCTTCAGATCAAAAGCACGGAAAGCCAGCCAGGTACAAAGCAGACTAAAACAGCTTCAAAGACTCGCCAATATAGAAGTACCCCGAGCTACAAAACGAGTACATTATAAATTCCCCGAACCTAAAAGGAGTGGTACGGATGTCATCACGCTGAAAAACATATTGAAATCATATGGTGACCATCTAGTGTATGAAAACCTGAACCTAACCCTGCAACGCGGAGACAAAGTAGCGCTGGTAGGACCTAATGGCGCTGGTAAAACGACCTTACTGAAGATCCTCGCTGGAGCTTTACCGTTCGAAAACGGTACAAGAAAGCTTGGTCATAACGTATATCCATCCTACTACGCCCAACATCTCCTCGAACTCCTATCCCCTGGTAATACCCTGCTGGAAGAACTCCGTGACACTGCACCTAGTGAAGATCATCAAAGCCTAAGAAATATCCTTGGCGGATTCCTATTTACAGGTGACGCAGTTTCGAAACAAATATCAGTGTTATCAGGTGGAGAAAAGGCTAGAATCGCGCTTGCAAAACTCTTGGTTCAACCAAGTAATCTGCTGTTCATGGATGAACCTACCAACCATCTGGACATCGTTTCGCGTGAAATACTGATTGATGCTCTTACCGACTACAAAGGAACTCTGTGTTTTATTACCCATGATAGATCCTTAATCCATCAAGTAGCCAATAAAATCATCTCAATAGATCAAGGAATCATCTATGAACATCCAGGTAACTATGCTAGTTATCTCCTCAGTAACCAACAAAGAGATTCAAATACCCTTACGATAGAGAACGCAGCAACGACAGAAACAGGAAATACTAAAAGCCAAAAACCTTCCAATGAACACTACTACCAGCGAAAAGATTTACAAAGGAAACTACGTTCACTGGAAACGAAAGTAAAGAACATCGAAGAGACTCTCGAAATTCACGAAACCAATCTGAAGGATCTGGAAACACAATTATCTAACGCAACCTTACAGAACAGTCTCGAGGAACTTGCTTTGCTAGGTAAAAACCACAAGGAAAGTCAAATACAGCTTGATACGTTATGGCAAGAGTGGGAAAAACTATCTTTTCAGGCAAAAGAAGTCCAAGATCAGTTAATCATTAATGAGTCCTGAAGGTTGTTCGTTCGTACAGGTTGGCATAAGATACCTATGAACAAAAATACCATTAAAGGAGAGGGGAATTGGCGACTTACCATATTATCCACAGCCATACCGCAGAAACTTGTTACGGTCCTCCAAATGAGGATCCTAAGATAATGGCCCTATGGAAGCAAGTTGGGACAAATGCGAAAGAACATAACGTAGACATAAAATACTTTAAGATCAATCCTACAGAACATACTTTTTTCATTTTGGTAGAAGCAGAAGACTATGCCGATGTAGAAAAAACCATTGGACAATGTAAGAAAACAGGTGAATTCACAATCACACCTGTAGTTGAACAAATCTTTTTCTAGTAATACAAATAACAGGTTGTGACCATTAATCACTCTCGTGAAAAAGTACCGTCCTATTATGGATGGGTTATAACCGGTCTCTTTGCGGTAACATTTGGAATCGCTTGGAGTACCTTGAGCTCATTTGGCATTTTCTTCAAGCCACTGAGCACTGAACTGGAACTTTCACGGACTTTGGCATCGCTCGCTCCCAGTTTTACATGGATAGCCATTAATTTCTCTGCACCGCTTTGGGGTATTGTGGCAGATAGATGGAATGCAAGACTGGTAACTATAATTTGTGGTGTGCTTATTGGAACTGGATGGTTCCTGAGTAGTACCATTACATCCGGTTGGCAACTATACCTGTTTTTCGGCTGTTTTCTTGGAATAGGTATGGGAGGGATTGGGCCTCCACTGGTAGGACTAACCTCACGTTGGTTCACCCATAACCGGGGTTTTGCTCTCGGAATCGGGTTTGCAGGGCTTGGTATAGCGATCACTTTCATGTCACCGCTGGCACGCTGGCTTGTCGAAACTTACGGATGGCGAACTGGCATGCAGGATTTTGCCTTTATTACATGGGCTGTCATCGTTATAGGAGCACTGTTTTTAAAACAACCACCGGAATCCAATCTACTCAGCACTTCACAGGCAGATTCCTCACATGCGGGTGTACAACCAATAGATACACCTAAAACAGCACGAAGCGCGATGCAATCAATTTGGAGCATCTCCTTTCTTTTACTCTCATTCATGTGGTTTGCATCCACGCTGGCGATATCACAGGTGGTTGTGCACTTCGTTCCTCGAGCGACAGACGTGGGATTAAGTGCAGCGCAAGCTGCACTTATTCTCAGTATCGTAGGAATTGTAAGCAGTATCGGCAAAGCAGGTGGCGGAATTCTGGGAGATAAAATTGGACCTGAAATGGCCTTCTGCCTCTCAATGTTATTAAAGGCTGCTGCTCTTATATGGCTTTTATTCGCAACATCATTCTGGATGTTCTTCATATTCGGTGTGGCCTTTGGGCTCGCCTGGGGTGGATTCACACCGCAAGTGGCCAACATAATGGGTCGTATTTTTGATCTTCGGCATATGTCTACTCTCTACGGTGCACTCTGGCTGGGAGGCGGCATGGGATCCGTTGTGGGACCATTGCTGGCAGGATGGGCATTTGACGTCAGTGGTAGCTATATATTCTCGTTCAGTGCCAATGCAGTAGTGTGTATATTAGTAGCTGGATTACCTTTCCTTATACGCAAAGCCAATTGACAACCTTGTTTATTTGTCCTACGGTGACCCCATAATTACATATTCGTATCGAGCGGTAGGCGAGGCCCTCAGGCCATTGACCCTACTCGGCAACCTTACCTTTGAAGGTGCCCTGAGGAAACGACGAGGTTCTAAAAGAACAAATGGGTACGGCTCTCCGTACTCGGAGAGCTTTTTTTATTGCCTCGTCTCCAATCACCCTGACTCAAATATGACAAGGAGGATAGTCATGGAAAATCTGACATATGCGGAATTCTTGAAGAAGGTAATGGGCACATCGTTGCTATTGCCCATCAGCGATGAGGCCGAGAAAACTGAAGAGTCAACCGATCAAGAGGGAGACACATCCAATGAATAGCTAAGTAACCTCAACAGAGATAGGATTGTTGCTCCTTATCACTTAGCGTAAGATAGAGGTATCGAACAATCTCTTAAAAGGTATTCTTAATGGCAGACCAAAACAAAGTGCAGTGGGTGTACTCAGCTAGTGATAATGATGACCTCGCAAAACGATACGACCAATGGGCAAGTACTTACGATCAGGATCTTGAACAGGATTTCGACTGGATAGGTCATCTACGTGCAGTGCAGGTGTTTATAAAATTCGTAACTCCTGATTCTACCGTCATTGATGTTGGATGCGGAACAGGATTGGCTGGATCAGAATTAAAGG
>CAJWUJ010000010.1 GCA_913047625.1 uncultured Dehalococcoidia bacterium
AGATTAGCAACATATCCCATGGTTTTGCCCTGATAGACGACAGGTGAAATAAGAGAAATGTCATTGAGATGAACTCCTCCAAAATAAGGATGGTTGGTCATTATTCCGTCGCCTTCTTGTATATTGTCCATCCCGTACTGGGTTACTCCGTAGCGAACAGTCTGAACCATAGAGCCAAGATGGTTGGGCTGACCAAATGCCTGAGCAATAGGCCGCAAATTATAATCAAAGAAACTGCAAGAAAAATCGCAACGGGTTTTGATATTGGTTGAGAAGGCACTTCTTTTCAGAGCCGCTGACATCTCTTCAGTGGCTTCAGTAAACGCGTTACGGATAACTTCAAAGCGGATAGGATCAATTGTTTTTTTCATACCTTTCTCCTCTTTCATACCTAGAACTAATGACTACACGGGGCTTGAATCATCCTCGACTAGCATAAAGCCAGCATTCCACACTATAACAGAACTCAAAGTTGAGACCAATAATCAATCTCAGGATGGGTAGCTAGCTGATATAGATCAGATGTTGTTATAATTGGAACTGATATACTTTGTACGAAATTCTAATATTCGTACGGAATAGATCCTCTCAGTTGCACAATGGAGGTACTACAACTTGGAAACGTTTCGCATTGGCCACAGCCCAGATCCTGACGATGCTTTTATGTACTACGCTATCGCACACGACAAAGTTGCTGTGGGTGATAGAAAAGTGGTTCATGTGTTGGAAGAAATCGAGAGTCTGAATAAGAGAGCTCTCACAGAAGAGCTTGAATGCACTGCTATCTCTGCTGCAGCATATCCATTGCTGGCAGATAAGTATCGGATAATGTCTACAGGAGCCTCTATAGGAAGAAACTACGGCCCTATTATTGTTGCAAACAAAGCCTTTGATCTACAAGGTGCCCGTATTGCAATTCCAGGGCTTCACACGACTGCTTATTTGCTCGCGCAAATATATATTCCGGATTTCATTCCTGTGCCAATGAAGTTTGATGAAGTTCTACCTGCGGTTAAAGACGGCCAAATTGAAGCTGGGTTAATCATTCATGAAGGCCAAATCACGTATGAAGAAGACAATCTGGTTAACCTAATGGATCTTGGGGTAAAGTGGTACAACGATACAAATTTGCCACTTCCGTTGGGGCTCGACATGATACGTAGAGACCTAGGTGAATCCTGGGCTCAAACAATGCAAACTGCACTTAGAGATAGTATTCAGTACGCATTTGACCATGAGGACGATGCCATCAAATATGCCATGAGTTTCGGGCGTGGGATTGACCCAGAAACGTGTAAAACTTTCGTTAAAATGTATGTGAACGAGGATACCCTTGATCTAGGCACTGAAGGGATTCAGGCTTTAACTACGTTGTATGAAAAAGCAATAGAGGTAGGAGCTATCGCAGAAATGCCTCCCTTGGACGTAGTCCAATGACCGATCTTCCCAAGAAATCTGATGACCCTGTTCCTTCATTCAAGTACGATCCGCCCGTTGTTTGGTATAAATACTACGGATGGAAAGTTGTTTTTCTCGGATCGTTTATATTAGCAATCATCAATGGGCCTTTGGTGTCAGGAGGAGGGACATTCTTTGTAGCTCTAGAAAGACAATATAAATGGAGCAGAACTGTTCTTTCAGGAGCCGTGACACTTAGTAGAGCAGAAGGTGCATTTTTTGGACCTGTCGAAGGCTACCTTGCTGACAGACTGGGGGCCAGACGAGTCATTCTACTCGGCTTCACAATACTGGCATTAGGCTGGTTGTGGTTCAGCCAAACTAACAGCGTCTTCATATTGTACGGAGCATATATCGTTATGGCATTTGGATCAGGAATCACTGGGTGGGTGCCAATGATGCAGGTAGTCAATAATTGGTTTTCCAGAAGAAGAGGTATTGCCATGGCTATCACCCTCAGCGGCTTCAGTGTGGGTGGACTTCTAGTCCCTCTCGTTGCTTGGGGAATCGACAATATCGGATGGAGCAATACAGCGCTAGTCATGGCAGCTACAATTGCCATCCTTGCTCTGCCATCATCTTTGGCTATGCGAAACAGACCCCAAGATTACGGTCAATTTACTGCTGATGAATTCGCCCCTCAGAAAACTGGTCAATATATAGATCCTGATGCAGGTTTAACTGCTAAGCAGGCTATGAAGACTTCCTCGTTCTGGATTATCAGTGCCTGCCATGCCATAGCATCTATGGGATGGATGATAGTGACTGTACATATTGTTCCTCTTCTCACCGACAAGGGCATATCGTTACAAATGGCAAGCTTAGTGGTGGGCGTCTTTACGACGGTAGGCATGATAGCCCAACTCGTCGGTGGGTTTCTAGCTGACAGAATGTCCCATCGATTAGGCATATTACTCTTTTGTATATCACAGGCCTTTTCTATGTTGATTATTGCTTATGCCGAGGGTACATTTTCTATCCTGATTTTTTCAGTGCTTTTTGGCATTGGCTACGGAGGCAGATCCACCTTTCTCTCAGCCATCAGAGGAGACTATTTCGGAAGAAAAGCTTTCGGCACAATTATTGGTATTTCACTGGTACCCATGACTATATGTATGGTTCTGGGCCCATTAATTATCGGTAACGTATTCGATAGGACAGGGGACTATACCTCTTCATTCATAGTGACAGGAATCCTTACTGCACTTGGAGGTATTTCGATCATACTAGCTAAACGACCGCAGACAGCATAGCTATTCCACAGTTTTCATTGACACATACTAAATCCGTGATATTCTACCTCTGCAACTCGACCAACCACTCAGGTCTCAGCTTAATTTACTAGGAGGAAACAAACCACCATGGCAAAACAAGGTTATAAAATCATGGATAGTGATTTACACGTCCAAGAACCCGCAGATATTTACGAACGCTACCTTGAAGAACCCTTCAAATCAAAGGCCCCCCGAAAAGAGCGTGCCCATGCCTCAGGAGTAGAGAAATGGGTCGCTGGAGAACATTATCTTCCTTACTGGGCAGAAGATCCGGAGGTTGCGGCAGCCAACACATTTTTGATGAATAAAAAAGAGAAAACTCCTTTCCAAGCAAAGGCGTTTGAAAATAATTTCAATGCTGAGACCACCTGCGAAGCAATGGATCTAGAAGGCGTAGATATTGCTATCCTTTACAGAAGCATGGGAGGAATGCTTGCTCAGGCCTTCGATGTTCTTGAGCCCGAATTCTTAACTGCACTTTGTAGAGCTTACAATAACTGGATGAAGGATTACTGTGATTATAACCCTGATCGGCTGAAAGGCGTTGCGATGGTTTCAATAGCAGATGTTGATGGCGCTGTAGAAGAAGTAAAACGAGCTGCTCAGGATTTAGGTTTCTGGGGAGTCTCTATTCATCCTGAGCCAATCTTTGGAAGAATTCTTTACTCGAAAGAAGTAGAACCTTTCTGGGAAGAATGTGCAAAGCAAAATATTGCGGTAGGCATCCACGGCACAGGCACAGCATTAACACGGGATGATCTGGGAAGGAAATTCTTGGAGCATCCTGCAGGGAGAATTGTATCTCGTTCCGTCAGCTTCCCTGTACAGCTTATGTCTTCACTAGCTGGTGTAATCGCAAGTGGAATAATTGAGCGTAACCCCAATCTTCGTATAGCTTTCCTGGAAGGAAATGCCGGCTGGTTGCCGTGGTTTCTATACAGGTTAGATGAGCTCTACCACAAGCATGGTTATCCTCGTCTTGAAAAAGATCCAACTGATTACTTCCTATCAAACTGCTTCATTGGAACAGACGTAGATGAATTCGGTGTTGCAGATGTAATCAACAGATTAGGAGACGATAATATAGTAATTTCAACGGACTATCCGCATTTTGACAGTGCTTTTCCCAATGCTATGGATGAATTTCTTGAGCTGGAGATATCTGATGAGAATAAGAGAAAGATACTTTGGGATAACTGTGCTCGCTACTATGGCCAAGCATAGGAACAGTTCATAACTTTTTAGCATTACAGAGAAAGGATCGAAATATGGAAAAAGAAAACCTCGTATTGGCAAAATTTAAATCTGGAGATGGTATCTTCGAAAAATTCATGGGATGGATGCAATCAGATGAAGGAATGGGCGTACGAAAAAGTATGGCTTATCCTGAAAAGACAGTTCCCGCAATAGCACCAGACAAAAGTTATATTATGTTTAAAATCTCCGTGCATAACGAAGAAGCTTTGAAAGAAATGGCTTCAGGTAAGAACGCGATAGCAAAACCCATTTTCGATGAATGTATTGAAAGCATTCAAGTGTGGGAATGCAATCCAGTGGAACTATAATTTCAGTTATCTCTGCCTAGTTTCTAGGATAGCGCGGTTTGGGGCACTGGGTAATAGAATCCCCCCCTAGATTGTTATAACAGCAGATAGGAGAATCTAATGTCAGGTACTGTAGAAGACTACAAAGTATGGGTAACAGGAGAGAATTCCTTTATTCGATTGGCACTTTCAGATCAAGCAGAATTTTCTACCATTGCTAGTCACTGGAGGGTTCTTTACTCTCCGTTTGGTCCGGGACACGCGCTCTTCTTACACAGTGAATTAATTGGTAACGAAATATTAGCCTATTCAGACAACATCGCTCTTGCGAGATGGCTGCAAGCAAGCATAGAAGCTATTATTAATCCTGATTTTTCACAGTACAGCGGACCGATTATAGAGGCTGAATTCGAACGAAACGGTGATATAAGATCTTATATAACTGAAAGAGTCTACTCTGCGGAAAATGATTTAACGCTAACATGGTACGATTTCTTAGAGCCTATCTCGGTTCACGCTTCTCCTGGTAGCCAAGGCAGAAAACTTGGGGTAACTACCATACTAATACCCGCTTTAAAGGCACAATTGTCTATGGATGATGACTTTGCTGAGGGAACGCCCCGATCACAACCAAGGGAAAATAAACCCTCGTCTAGTGCCTGCATTGCTTGGTCCGAGACCTGGTTAGGGCCTGAAGAGTCTTCCTAAATCCCTCTATCACAGGACGTGTTAATAAACCGTATTAGTTGTAGTAACTAATATGTTCGTACTCTGTTGTTCTCTGAACAGGAATGAATCCAGCCTCTCTTATCATGCGAAGCACTTCTTCTTTTGTAGTACGATTGTAAAATCCTGCTTCCTGCATCACATTTTCGTCAAATAGGGTTCCGCCAAAATCGTCCGCTCCAAAATGTAACGCTATCTGACCTGTCTTTTTCCCTTCGGAAAACCAAGATGCTTGAACATGCTGGATGTTATCAAGATAAATTCTTGATAACGCTATCATACGAAGATACTTGTTGGGACCTGATTCTACTTTAACTTTATTAGCCAGTGGGGTATTTTCTCGTTTGTAACTCCATGGAATAAAAGCAGTGAATCCTTCTTTTCCGGCAGCTAACGCCTCGTCTTGCAACGATCTTACATGTTCTAAGTGTTCAATAATATCTTCGTCCGTTTCCAAATGACCGTACATTAGAGTAGCTGTAGTCCGGTAATCTAATAGATGTGCCTGACGATGTACCTCAAGCCAGTCGTTGACTTTGCCCTTAGGGGATAACCTGCTAATCTGATGTTTCACTCTGTCCGATAGTACTTCCGCACCTCCACCCGGTAAGGTAGTCTGTCCTGCCTTTTTTAATCTAAATAACACTTCATGCACCGAAGCCTCGGTAACTTCCGCCATCTTATTAATCTCCGGGGCTGAAAAAAAGTGAGGTGTCAAACCAGGAAACGTTTTTCGAGTACGTCGAACCAAATCTTCATAATATTCCATCGGCAATGCAGAATTAAGGCCACCTTGTATGAGCACAGTGGTAACCCCTTGCTCCACTGCTTTACCTATTTGGGTAAGCATTTGATCTACTGAATAAGTATATTTATCTGTATCTTTTTCAGTTCGATAGAAGGCACAAAATGTACAGTATGCATCACAGACATTTGTGTAATTCAAATTCGTATCTACTACAAATGTCACTGATTGTTGGGGATTTTTCAAGAGGCGCACTTTCTGAGCGACGGATCCGATATCAAGCAATGGGGCGTTCTTCAGTAATTGCAATCCTTCACCGCCATCTAATCTTTCTCCTTGAAGAGCCTTCGTGTAAATGGTATTTAACGCAGTGGACACAGTCACTTAACGAGTTCCTCCTTAATTTCAAGCGTTTGATATGCCTGTTGAAAGGCATGAACAGCAGTCCAGTCTTCAGGTTCTAACAAATATCTGAACCGGCCGAGGTATTGAACCACATCATCTGCAGACATTGTGTCTGATGCAGCCTCATTCTTTATACTTTCAAATTGTTCGCCTATATTCATCTTAAGTGACTTCTCTAACTTTTCTGCTAACTTTGCCTTGTAAAGTGTATCAACATCACGCCTAACCATCCAGAGAGCAAATACAAAAGGCAAATTCTTCCATTGCAACCACTCCCATGCTAAATCAAAATAGTAGGGAAACGCCATCCCTGCCTCAGGCTTTTGCAAAGCCTGATCACCTATTAGCAAGAACGCGTCACACGTATCAACTGTATCCAAGGCACTATACTCAAGTGGTACAACCTTCTCTTTCTTCTCTAATAATATTCTCAGCAGATTCACTGACGTAGCTGTTTCCGCAGTAATTCCAATCACTTTGCCGTGCAACTCTGCCATCGGAACTCTTGAATAAAGCGCTACACTCCCAACCCTTCCCTTGATACTAAGACCCATTCCTCCAACAGGTTCAAACTCATCCCAGAGCTTCAGACAATCCACAAGAGATAATAAACCAGCATCAAGTTGTCCTTCTCTAGCACATTCACCCATAACCCGCGGCACTAAAGACACAAGTTCAAATTCAGGACAACTTAGGTCACTATAAAAAGGGATGGAATTCAAGTAGGGGATCTGTCCAACCCTAATTGTCATAAATCTTTATCTCCTGATATAAGGCGTCGCGTTCTACTGGGATTTTGCCTGCTTCTCTAATTAATCCCAATAAGCGTTCCCGTGCTAATCCTACAGGACTGCTTGCTTTTGCTGCATGAGCTATCTTTTCCTCGCCTATGGTTCCATCCAAATCACTAGCACCGAAATTCAAAGCTATGGACGCTGTATTTTCACCCATCATGACCCAATACGCCTTAATATGCGGGATATTATCAAGCATAAGCCTAGCTGTGGCTAAAGTTTTCAAATCTTCCATTGGTGAAGCCTGATGTTCAACCAAATTAGTTTCTCCTACTTGATATTCAAGAGGAATGAACGAGAAAAAGCCTCCGGTTTCGTTTTGCAACTTGCGAATTTCCATCATGTGCCGGATGCGTTCCTCGTATGTCTCGATATGCCCAAATAACATAGTGGCATTTGATCGTATACCCATCCGATGAGCTATTCTGTGAATTTCAAGCCATTTATCGGCTCCTATTTTCCCAGGAAACAATAGCTTGCGGACACGTTCTGAAAACACTTCAGCTCCACCACCAGGCATTGCATCTAAGCCAGCATCTCTCATGGTTGCAAGAACCTCTTCATATGATAGCCTGAAGCGCTTCGAAAAATAATCGATTTCAGCTGCTGTCCAAGCCTTTATGTTTATTTCCGGATGTTCTTGGCGAATGGTACTGATAATACTTACATATGTTTCAAAGGGCCAGTCAGGATGATGACCACCAACAATATGGACTTCATGCAGTTCAGGAGTAATTTTTGATAGTATTTCCTCCATTGTCATCTCATAAGCCCCATCCTGTCCTTTCTTCTTGGCGAAGTCGCAAAACTTGCAGGATAAAACACATAAGTTAGTCGGGTTTATCTGTCTATTGAAAACAAAGTAGACCTTTTGATCCCATAGTTCTGTTTTTACGTAGTTCGCCATAGCACCGAGGCCAGTAATGTCCTTGGTGCGCAAACAGGCCATTCCATCTTCAAATGAAAGTTCCTCATGTCGAAGGATTTTTTGCCAGATTTGATCCAAGGCAGGATCACTAAGGATCATTTGTTCTTTAAGATTCATACAGTTTCAGTCCAATTACTCAAAATCTAAATAAAAAGTTCGTTAAAACCAGTCAAAGCCAATTGGCGCATCCCAGTTTTAAGCGAAGCTCAGTATAGGATGTTGGGGAACTGAGGTCAACAAGCACTAACCCCTTTTACTGACTAACTTATTCACTCTTACTGCGCAAACTTTGTATTCCGGGATTTTTGACACCGGATCATACACTGAATTAGTCAGGTAATTTGCTGAAAAAGTCCCTAGTTTCAAAAACGGTACGAAGACCTCACCCCTCTTAACCGCATCAGTGCACAGAATTTGACCTTCCAAGGTTCCTCTCCGTGATTCAAGCATAACGGTTTCTCCATCACCAACTGAATACACTAGGGCATCCTCTGGATGCATCGCTATGTGTAGATTTGGGGCCCGTGCCAATAAATGACGAGCACGACGTGTAATAGTTCCGCCGTGCCAGTGATAAAGAGTTCTCCCTGTGTTCAAGATCAAAGGGTATTTCCGATTCGGTAGCTCAGCCGCAGGTTCTCCTTGCTCAAAAGCTACAAATTTAGCCCTTTCACCAATGGGGAACGAGTCCTGATACAGAAATCGAGTGCCGGAATCGGATAAATCTCTGCACGGCCATTGCAAACCTCCTTCATTATCCAGCCTACTGTAATTAATACCGCCCACAATCGGGGTCAGACTAGCCATCTCATCCCAGATTTCACTAGGGTTTAGAAACTTGAATTGCTTCTGCAAACGTAGGTCGCACAACTTATCCATCGTGTTCGCCAAATCACATATAATTTGCCAATCAGGACGACTCTGATTGCGAGGACTCATTGCCTTTCGTACTCTCTGCACACGTCTTTCACTATTGGTGAACGTGCCATCTTTCTCTGCGAAGCTTGTGGCAGGAAATATCACGTCAGCTAAAACCGCTGTTTCGTGCATGAAAATATCTTGTACGACCAAAAACTCTAATTGCTTAAACAATGATTCGGCATGCCTGAGATTAGGCTCGCTCAGCATAGGATTCTCTCCTGTGATGTACATAGCTTTAACAGTTCCGTCGCTAATCCGTTCAACCATATCAGTAACAACTAAACCAGGAGTTTTTGGTAAGTCACCTTGCCATCTATCAGAAAACTTCTTGATAGATTCTTCAGTGAGTAATTGATACCCCGGAAGACTATTAGGTAAGCAACCCGCGTCCCCACAACCTTGCACATTATTTTGCCCTCGAAGAGGTGAGATCCCAGACCCCTCTTTACCCAGTTGTCCCGCAACAAACGCCAAATTCAAAAGACTATGTGCATTTGCAGTACCATTGGTATGCTGGGTAATACCCATGCCCCATATGAGACACGAGCCACTAAAATCCGGTGTAGCATAGAATTTTCCCGCGAGGCTTATTTCCCTAGCAGAAACACCAGTAATTTTCTCCACTTTTTCAAGGGTATATTCATCAACCACCTTTCTCCATTCCTTATACCCTTCAGTTCTATTTTGAACAAAGGTTTCATCAACTAACCCCTGGTCAATTATTGCTTTTGCCAAACCATTTAAAAGAGCCACATCTGTTCCCGGATTTGGCCTCAACCACAAATCAGCATACTGACAAAGGTCGATTCTTTTTGGATTAATGACTATGAGTTTTGCACCTTTTTCTACAACAGCACGTTTCATTCTGGCTGCTGCGACAGGATGATTCGAAGTGGCGTCCGAACCTACAACCATAAGACATCCGGCTTGTTCATAATCAATATATGAATTGCTTGTTGCCCCACTACCAAGAGAAGTCAGCATAGCCTCTACTGATGGTGAATGGCATAGCCTTGTACAGTGATCAATATGGTTACTTTTCATGACTAACCGTGCGAATTTCTGCTGGATATATCCATCTTCATTAGTAGCTTTGGCAGAACACAAAGTAGCAAAACTCCCGTCCCTGTAATCCTTCAGTTTTCTCGCGGTATATTCAAGAGCTTCATCCCATGAAGCAATTTCAAATACTCCATTCTTTTTAATTAACGGCTCGCGTATTCTGTCCGGATGATTTACAAATGTGGTACCAAATCGACCCTTCACGCACAACATTCCGACGCTAGAAGGATTGCTGGGATCGTCATTAACTTCAACGATTTCCTCTTTCTCATCAACCTTGACTTTAATACCGCAACCCACCCCACAATAAGGACAAGTGGTATCAGTTACTGTCGTAGTTTGCTGTGATACATTCTTAACCGTTATGGCACCTGTGGGACATACCGACAAACACTGCCCGCAGGTAGTGCAAACAGATTCCACAAGGGGTTTATCCAAAAAAGTACCGACTTTAGTTTCTAGATTGGTACCTAACATGTCGATGGCACCAATAAACTGTGCGCCTTCTTGACAGCCTACTGTGCAACGAGTACATAGGATGCACGATTCCATCGCAATATCAAAAACAGGGTTACTACTATCAACCTGTTCTCTTTCTCTCGGTTGCCATCTGGCTTCTTTTATTCCATGATGCTTAGCTGCTACGGAAAGATCCCCATAATCGCCATTCTCGCTCCCAGATACCATAGCCAGTGTAAGCTCAAGGACTCCTGAGCGAATTCGCTTGAGTTCTTCAGTTTCTGTTTGGATCTTTAAATCTTTTGTTGCTTGAACAGAACAAGCAGCCACAAACCCTTTTCTTCCTTCAATTTCTACCAAGCATGTTCTGCATGCTCCAATAGAATTCATATCCCCATCTTTACAGAGTTGTGGTAAATATGTGCCCGATTGATTTACCGCATCGAGAACGGTATCAAATTCACCAACTGATACTGGTTGGTCGTTAATATATACGTTCGTACTCATAGAGATACCTCACAAACTGGGTTCGTTAGCTAGTTTTTAACCCTGCCTCTAATTCAGACTTAAATAATTCCAAGCTGTTTGTCACCACGTTTCCTGCCATCTGACCAAGACCACATAACGAAACTGGTAAAAGATCCGCTAAGAATTTCAATTCTGTTAGATCCGCTTTCTTTCCCTTCTTATTCAACAAGTTGTCAATAAGAGTTACTATTCTGGGAGTTCCTTCTCTGCACGGTGTACACTTCCCGCAGGATTCCACAGCATTGTACATAGCCAAATTCCTAATTACCTCTAATATTGGGATTCGATCATCAATTGCTACCACTCCTCCTGCTCCAAGAACTACTCCTGATGAATGCACCACTGGAGGCACTAATTGTGAATCAAATAACTTGGTAGGAAGCATGCCACTTGATGGTCCCCCTACCGCCGCGGCTACGATAGATCTATCTGGTAATGCTCCTCCACCTATGTCATAGATCAACTGGCCTACAGATGTTCCTAATGGCATCTCAACCAACCCCGTTCTTTGTATAGCACCACTTAATGAGAACAGCTTAGTGCCAGGACTCTCATTAGTACCAACCTGACAAAACTTTTCACCACCATCGGCAATAATTGTCGGAATGAATGCTAGGGTTTCAATATTATTGATTACTGTTGGTCTTGACCACAGCCCCGATTCTGTGGGGAAAGGAGGCCGTAATCTTGGTACTCTTCGATCTCCCTCAATAGTATTTAATAGTGTCGTTTCCTCACCGCAAACATACCCTCCAGCACCTTGCCTGACTTCTAAATCAAACGAAAAATCTGTACCCAAAATCTGAGATCCCAATAAGCCGTTTTCTAGAGCCTGAGCGATCGCGTCGTCTATTCTTTTTTTGGAAATATCAGCCTCGGCGTTTATATAGATATAGCCCTTTGCTGCACCGGAGACATACCCTGCAATGACCATTCCTTCTATGATTCTGTGAGGATCACCCTCCATTAGGTGGCGATCTTTGTATATTCCAGGCTCACCTTCTTCTCCATTTGCAACAATATACCGTTGTTCTCTTTTGAAAGAGCGAGCACTTTTCCACTTAAGCGCTACAGGGAAATATGCTCCGCCGCGCCCCCGTAATTTACTGGTTTCCAGCACTGTTAAAACTTCTTCAGGATCCATTTGCAAGCAATTGTACAAGCTTGAATATCCACCTCTTGCAATAAATTGGTAAATATTCCCTGGATCTACAAACCCACAGTTTTCTATCACTATTCGGTGCTGTGTCCTGAAAAAGGCGTCTATCTCTGAATGATCACTTGCTTCCTCCAATGAATCTATCAGCTCAGATACTGTAACCTTCGACGGGTCAATCTTTCCTATTCTTTTGTCCAACCCATTTTTTGAGATTATTATCTGGGGAGCGTTAAAGCACGCTCCATCGCATCCGACCTCCACGACTCTGTATGAAGAGGCCTGGTGGGAAAGTTTTTCCATCAAGACTTCAACACCTAATCCTCTAGAGCAATGCCCAACCTGTACCATGATCTTGGGCATTTTTGCTAATAGGGTTTCTTGTTCCTTCGCGTAAGCCAGTAACTTCTGCCATTTCATGGGTGAGTACCGCCCTCCATAGCGTTAATTACATCTTGTTCTACGGCATGTGCAGTCCATTTGTGATTATGACGAAGAACTGGAGCGACCCCACATAAAAAACCGCACTGTAACTCTTCGATAGTTGTATTATCACTGCCAGATGCTCGTGCTAGCTTATTGGCCCTAGACAATAAATCATGCGCACCTTTTAAAACACAACTAAGTCCCGTACAAATGCCTACCACATTGCCTGAAGGTTCCCGAGTCCTTAATTCTGTATAACTGGTTGCGGAGCCCCAGACCTCGGAAACAGGAACACGCAGATGCTTGGCTGCTTCTTCCAAGGCGGATTCTTCTAGAAATCCGAACTCCTCGTGAATAAAATGTAAAACTGGAAGCAGAAATGATCGTTCGCTAGGGAAATTCTCTCGTAAGAGTTCAGCTAGTCTTTCTTTGTTCATTTTCTCTTTCATTTCACTGAACCTTTTGCACTTTTGACTATCTCTAGTAAATCGAGATTCCGCAGAACATTGGTCGGCACCCTACCTTGTGTATCCCATCCCCTCGCATGGTAATAGCCATCGATCATTAGGGACAGCTCCTGCTCAGTTAATCCCGTTGCCTGTTTATCAATTCCATTATACGTTTCTTCCAGAATTCGTCGAGGAAGAGTATCATCTTTTCGGTGCCATCCTTCCCTGATATTGAAGCACTTGCGCAGGGTGTTAATGCGTGTTCCAGCCCTTTCTAGCTCTTCCGCTGTCATACTCATCCCGGTAACCATTTCGTAAATAGTTGAAGATTCTGTATAAAAGTCTTCAAAGCAATTGCGCAAGAATTTGCACCAGATCATCGAATCTAGTACGGCCGAATAGTCTTCTTTCTCTGCAGCCAGTTTCCCTTTTTCCACACTTGCTTCAAATCGGTCCACTCCTGGAGCGAAGTCAGCTTCATATGCTGAAGATCTATTATGGCAAGCACCTCTCGGATTGACCGCCAATCCTAGTGCCATGGTTTTCAGTCCCCTAGGTTCGTATCCTGGCATCTCTAAACCTTTTACATGCATTGCCCAATAATCTGATCCCTGTCCAAGTGTCATAGCTGCTTTTTTGCAACCGCCGTACAGCAATTTACCAATACCTGTTTGGTTAGATATAGCGTCCACACAGTCTATCAATGCAGCAGTGTTACCAAATCTGAGCTCAATTCCTTCAGTATCTTTTAATGTCAGTAGTCCTTGTTCAAAACACTCCATCGCCCAAGCAATAGTTACTCCTGTGCTGACAGTGTCCAGTCCAGCTAAGTCGCACATTTTACTGGCTTTAATAACCGTATTACGATCTTTAATTGCGCACAGCGGTCCTAAGGCATACAGGGTTTCATATTCCAGTCGATTTTGAATACTTTTGCCCGAATCAGTAGTTTCAAAAATCTGTTCGCATCCGATTGTACAGTTTGCGCAGTGTGCAGTCTTGATCTTAGCCGTTTTCTGTAAGGCCTCCCCACTTAAATCCTCACTATCTTCAACATGGGCGAACTGAAAATTCTGTGTGGGAAGGATACGCAATCGATTAAATGTGGCAAGGTTATCCACAGTACCAATTAATCGGTATTTCGCCGTAGCATTACTTCTGCTTTTTTCTCTTAATAATCGATTTTTCCCTTCTAATAACTCTGGTTGGGCCACACTGATAGCATGACTTCCATTCAATGCAATTGCCTTAAGGTTTTTAGAGCCCATAACTGCTCCTGCTCCACCTCTACCAGCATGTCTGCCTCCATCATTACTGATTGTTGCGTAATGAACCAAGTTTTCTCCTGCGGGACCAATAGAAAGAACTCTCACTACATAATCCTTGAGCGTTTCCTTAACAGTCTTTTCGGTTTCAGCTGTTGTAAGGCCAGTCAGATACTTTGCATCGAGAAAATCAACTCTTCCATTCTGGACAAAAAGCAATGTAGGCCGTTTAGCTCTACCAATAAGAATTAAGGCATCACACCCGCATTTCTTCAGTTCTGTCGCACAAAAGCTGGAAGATAGGGAATCGTTTATAAACCCGGTGAGTGGAGATTTGCTAACAACAGCGAACTTGCTGGAGGTAGTTAATCTAGTACCTACTAAAGGACTAGTTGCAAAAATCAGCGGACTACTAGGATCAAAAGGATCAGTACCAGGAACAGAAAACTTAAAAAGGAGGTATGCACCCAGTCCTACTCCTCCTATGTATTGCCTCAGGTGCTCTTTTTCAATATCGATCCAGTGAGATGTTTCGGAAGTAAGATCTACAACAAGAATCTTTCCGTGATAGCCAAACATCAATTATCCCCCAGCACTACTTGATATAAGTAAAAGCACATCATTAGGAGCAATTGGCTGATCCGGATCATTAGTAAATATAGATCCGTTTAAACAATATATGTGACCCTGCTGAAGCACTATATTGCCTCCAGTTTTCTGGACAATCTTGTCAGTAGCTTGAGGGAATTGTTGAGTGAGAACGCGGTTAATGTCAAGTAATGTAGTTCCTTCAGGCATAGTCAGTCTGAGTGATTTCATCCCAATCACCATTTGTGCCACTCCGTAAAATTCGATGGTGAATTCGATTACATTCTTTTTAGTCATACTGCCTTTTCGAAACCAAATATTGTATTTTATCCAAATCTTCTTGGGTATTTATGTTGAGAAAGCTCGTTAATTCTGGATCTTGCATACGTATTTTTTCTTCTTCTACAAAACACACTTTTTTCATGGGGAAAAATCTTGCAATCTTTAAATCATTAGCCACAATCTGTTTTTCAATCGCAGGTACACATGATTTGTTATATATAGCATGTAGAGGTTCGGGCCTGTCTTCAAGTATTGGTATTACAGCATCAAATCCTTTGGTGAATGAAATCAAATAATTTATTAATGCATGGTTCAAAAAAGGCATATCACATGCTGCCACGAAACACCAATCGTTAGTAGCCGCATTCAAACCCGAATAAATTCCTCCTAAGGATCCAGTATTCGGATAAATATCAGTGGCAATATTAACATTGCGGGGCAATCGTAAGTCTCTTTCCCTCTGTTTGTCTGAAACTACGACGATAATTTCATCAGCACATGATCGTAACATTCGGATTATCCGATCGATCATTCGTTCTCCGGCAATAACCTCTTGCGCTTTATCACGACCCAGCCTCCTACTCATTCCGCCCGCAAGCACTATGGCTGTAAATTTTACAGAATCCCCTGACTGTAATTTTCGCATATAAGTAGCAATCCCTATCTTAAATTAACTAACCGTTTAACCGCGAACAGGGAAATCTGTTCCGGCTAATTTGTTGCTTAACATCCATAACTGTTTCGCATCTTTTTCACTATAGGACTGGGGGGCTGATTTCTCGATCATTCCATTAACAAAATATTTTCCTCTCGTCTCCTGGAATTCACTCGACATCAATATATTCATAATTTTGGATGCACTTTCCTCTGAACTAATACCAACCCGCATGAAAAGATTCAAGAAACGAGCAATGAGGGATTTATTGTTACTAGCCAAGAAATTAGTAGCTACCAAACCGGGATGCACAGCATTCACGGCAATCTTTGATCCCCGCAGGTTCCGATCCATCTGATAGGTGAATAGTAAATTGGCCAACTTAGAACGGCCATAAGCTCTCCAAGCTCGATAGTTATGCTTAAGCTGCAGATCAGAAAAGTCGATATAACTTCGCTTGTGAGCACTTGAGGATACATTAAGAATCTTCGGACTGGGACTTTTACACAACAGCTCAATCAAGAAATTACCAAGCAGAAAGTAGTTCAAATGATTCAAAGCAAAGGTCATCTCGATACCATCAACGCTCTGCCTTCTCTGAAAAAAGACTGACCCAGCATTATTAACCAAGATATCTAAGCAAGGAAACTGTGCATACATATTGCTAACAAGCGTATCAATATCCGCTCGGGAGGAAAGATCAGCAATCATGGGAAAAACACTTTTGTTTTTTGTGGCCCTGGTAATGTGCTCACAAACAGCATTTGTTTTTATTAGGTCTCTTCCAGCTACAATGACTTGTGAACCTTGCGCTGCTAGAGCTAACGCTACAGATTTACCAACCCCTGAAGTTCCGCCTGTCACTAAAGATATGAGATTCTTCATACACTAATCCTGTTTATGTATTGTATTGGTCACTGTGTGCCGAATAATTGAGCTTAGGTAACAACACAGTCAAAGCTTCGTTCCAACAACATGAATCTTTTAGATTCCGGTGAATCCACCGTCTACTGGTAACTCTACACCAGTGATAAACGATGCATCATCAGATGCCAGGAACAAGACGGCTTTTGCTACCTCTATGTAGTCTCCAAATCTCTGCAGGGGAGTTATATCTATATTGCGTTTCCGAATGTTCGTATCCGCTAATGCACCTACGCCTTTCATAGGAGCTAGGAATCCCGGATGAATGGAATTAATTCTAATACCTCTGTCCCCGTAGCGTACAGCAAGTGTTTTGGTCAAGCTGCGTACGGCCCCTTTGGATGCGCCATATGCAGGGTGACCTTCCTCTCCTCCAACCAAACCCATAATGGAAGAGATATTCACAATAGCGCCTCCGCCATTTTTTAATAACTCAGGTATGACATATTTACACCCGAAATAGGTGCCCGTAATGTTGGTAGCCATAAGTCTGTTCCAGCCAGCCGTGCTATTGTGATCTGTTTCTGAATGCCCGCTGATTCCTGCATTATTAACTAGAATATCGATACGTCCATAAGCCTCTCGGGACGTGTTTATTAGATTTTCCCAACTCTGTTCATCAGTAACATCAGTTGATACAAAAAGAGCGTCTCCTCCCATGGTCTTGACTGCTTTCTCGATAGAATGACCAAGCTCAACTTGCACATCAGCAATAACAACACTTGCTCCCTCCTGGGAAAAAACCTCTGCAATACTGGCACCTAATCCCTGTGCTCCTCCAGTAATAATTGCTGTTTTATCTCGTAATTTCATTGGTCACCCCTTTTTAAGAACTTACGTTTTTCACAATTTATGCAGCCTTGGCAACGAAACTTACCTGAAACACTATGAGTCTACTCCATGCATCGAAGTAAGTCAGTAATCACAGCACCACAAATACAGAGACTATCTAAGTTTTTGATTATTCTATACACTAGGCCGAAAATATCGCACTTTAAAGCATTCTATAAATTGAACTTAGTTTTAAATTCTTACGGAAGGAACTGTTTCTTATGTCCCAAATAAAAGATCCATCCAAACTGGAAATACTAAAAAATAGCTTCGAAGGTATCGCAGATGGTATGGCATTAACCATTGTACGTACATCTCGATCATCAATCGTTCGCTCTGGATTGGACTTCTCTACAGCGGTTTTAAGTGCTAATGGTGAACTAGTAGGACAAGGTATGTGCCAGCCTATCCATTTGGGCGGAATGATGCCTGCACTAGAAACCTGTCGATCAAGATATGAGGGCAATATCAACCCTGGGGATATTTTCATTAATAATGATCCTTATGAAGGTGGCTCTCACTTACCAGATATATTCCTGTATAAGCCAATCTTTGTTGGTGATACTCTCGTTGCTTATGGTTGTGCAATGGCCCACCAAACTGATATCGGAGGCAGAGTCCCTGGTGGAAATGCTTGTGACAGCACCGAGATTTACCAAGAAGGGCTACGTATCCCTCCGCTGAAACTATACGAAAACGGCGAACCAAACGAAACCATCTTCAGGTTGCTAGAAAAAGCAGTGCGAGTTCCTGACAAAGTACTTGGGGACGTAACCGGGCAGCTAGCCGCGCTCCAATACGCAGAACAAGAAGTAATGCGGATTGTGGAACAATACGGCCCCGAAGAGTTTATACAGTACCAAGATGAGCTTATCGATTACACTGAGACCTTAACACGCAATACATTGCGGTCCCTCCCAGACGGTCAATGGTCATTCACAGATTACATTGGAGACGATGGTGTCACTGATGACGTGATACCAATACAAGTGAACCTAACTAAAACCGGTGATAATATCACTGTCGACTTTGAAGGTACCGGACCTCAATGTAAAGGCGCAATCCAACCAGTTTTTGTAACTACAAAAGCAATGGTTTATGCGGCCTTGAAAAACGTTTTGGGAATAGTTAGTGATATCCCGAATACATCCGGGTATTTTAGACCTGTGACTGTAACTGCCCCGGAAGGAACATTTGTGAATCCACTGCCTCCTGCTCCTGTTGCAGCGAGAAATCTAGGTTGTATTCGGATTCATCAAGCAGTATTAGGAGCTTTTGCCCAAATGCTTCCAGATAAGATCTATGCGTGTTCTGGCGGATGCGAATTCGGTGTGAGCATGGCTGGGTATGACAAAACAAAGAACCCTTGGCAACCTTGGATTCAAATTGAGTTCCAAAACGAATGTGCGGTTGGAGCCTTACCATTCAAAGATGGTGCGGACGGACAAGGTGCTGGAGCCAGCAATCAATCCAATATCCCTATTGAAACAATGGAGGCTGAGCAACCAATAGTTGTAGAAGAATACGGATTCATACAAGATACCGAGGGAGCAGGCGAATTTCGTGGTGGAATGGGAACCCGTCGTAGTTATCGTTATACGCAGGACGATACGCTTGTCCAAGTCAGATCCGACCGCATGAAATTCCCCCCTTTTGGTGTCAATGGAGGGGATGATGCATTGCCCACTAGGATATTTTTCAACGATGACCAGCAGGACCGTTCAAAATTCATAGAGACAGTTCCGTCTGGAACTGTCTTATCCGTGGATATGCCTGGTGCAGGAGGTTGGGGAAATCCGTTGGATCGGGATCCTGCTCTGGTTTTGGATGATTTTATTCAAGAAAAGATCTCAGCTAAAAGAGCACGAGAGAAATATGGTGTAGTGGTGGACGAAACAGAGAGAACTGTCAATTTTGAAGATACCAAAATCCTGCGCGAAAACATGGGTCGCTAATTTTTCATCATTCAAATGTTTTTCTTTTAAGACGCGTTATTAACGGACATTTATCGTATTTAACCATGGATTACAGGGACTATGCCTGAATTTTTTAACGTTCTCCCTCCTGATCAAGCTATAACTCTGCTTTTTGAACATTTGCAGCCAGAAATCGAATCTGAAATCGTGGCTACCGAAAGTTCACTAGGGCGAATTCTATGTGCAGATATTACTTCTAGTGAAAATCTTCCCCTTTTTGCTCGTTCCAGTATGGATGGTTTTGCGGTAAAAGCTGACGATACTTTCGGTGCTAGCGGATCACTTCCGGCCTATCTAACTGTCAAAGCAGAAGTACCCGTTGGAAAAACTACTAAAGCTATCGTACAGACTGGGACATCAATCAAAGTGCACACGGGAAGTGCACTCCCAAACGGGGCCAACGCTGTTGTTATTATGGAAAATACCCAGTCTGTAGATGAAAACACGATTGAAGTACTAAAGCCAGTCGCGCCTGGCGAGAATATAATTCCAGAAGGTGAGGAGATTAAAGCCAAAACCACTGTTTTCCACAAGGGCACCATTGTCCGAGCACAAGATATCGGAGGACTTATGGCTCTCGGGATCACTGAAATTGCAGTCACAAGAAAAGTCAGGATAGCGTTGATATCTACAGGGGATGAGGTAATCCGTCCGACAAGAACACCTCTCCCTGGCCAAGTCCGTGATATCAATAGTTACACTCTCGCTTCCCTTATTCAAAAATACCCTGCATTCACAGTAAAAAGCCACCTAGTGGGAGATAACCTCAATCAGCTTAAAAAAGCTGCCCAAGAAAGTCTTGAACTAGCCGACATGTTGATAATTTCTGCAGGGAGTTCTGTCAGTTCTAGAGACCTGACTTCCACCATTGTTAACGAACTTGGAACTCCAGGGGTAATCGTACACGGTTTAGCGATTAAACCAGGAAAGCCCACTATTCTCGGTGTAGTGGAAAATAAACCAGTTTTCGGTCTCCCTGGTAATCCCGTCTCTGCAATTAATGTCTTTGATCTAATCGTACGTCCCACTATTTACTACATGGGTGGATGTAACTTGTCTCCATACCCTAATACTCAAAAAGCCGTACTCTTGAAGAACATTCCCTCTGCTCCGGGAAGAGAAGATTACGTACAGGTTAAATTAATCAGTGATAATGGCGAATTATTTGCTGAACCCGTATTTGGAGAGTCTAATTTAATATATCTTTTGGTTCGATCTGACGGTACGGTAGGGGTACCTCTTGATAAAAACGGGCTTTACGCTGGAGAGGAAGTAACAGTCTACATAAACGACTAACTTATTAATTCAGGTAATGTACATGAACAAGCACCTCCACAAAAACCATAGTAGATACTACCTTGAAGACATCCCTTTGCAGGAAGCACTGGAAAAGTTTTTTGCCGAATTAGAACATTCATTCTGCTTGCGCACCTCAGCATCTGAAAATATCTCACTGCACAATGCCCTAGGTAGGACTACCGGAGCACCTGTATGGTCAAAATTATCTGCTCCTCATTATCATGCAGCCGCGATGGACGGTATAGCAGTTCATGCAGATGATACTCGCGGTGCCACAAAATCCAATCACGTTGAACTTACTATAGGGGATCAGGCGATTTGGCTTAATACTGGTGATCCAATCCCACAAGGGAAAAATGCAGTTATTATGACTGAAGTAGTCGATCAAACAGATCCAGCCAGAGTCAAGATTATGTCCGCAGTCCCTCCCTGGAATCATGTGCGTCCAATGGGAGAAGACATCGTAAGCGGTGAGTTAATACTTCCAGAAAGTCACGTTATTAGAGCCCAAGATCTAGCAGCCTTAGCTGCCTCAGGTCTATCAAAATTACGGGTGAGGAAAAAGCCTAAAATTGCAATTATTCCCACAGGCAGTGAACTGGTGAAAATTGGTACTACTCCTCATGAAGGACAAATCATTGAATTCAATTCAGTTATGTTGTCTGCGTACATTCGAGAGTGGGGGGCGTCACCGAAAATTTTAGCACCAGTAGCAGACGATATAGATGCAATCAAGCTATCTGTTACTAACGCCCTCAAAGTACATGATGTAGTATTGGTAAATGCTGGTTCCTCCGCAGGACTAAAAGATTTCACTGCTCCTGTTATTGAAAAACTAGGTAAAGTTATAGTACATGGAGTTGCAATTCGGCCAGGCCATCCTGTGGTGTTGGGTGTCGCTAGCAGTAAACCGGTGGTAGGAATTCCAGGGTATCCAGTATCTGCTGTTCTAGCCTTAGAACTCTTCGTGAAGCCAATAATTAGTCGCAAATTAGGCATAGAATTCAACCCACCCGCACAAACTACAGCTACCCTAACCAGAAAGGTGCTGTCATCAACAGGAGATGACGAATTTTTAAGGTTAAAGGTTGGCAGAGTGGGGAAGAAACTAGTTGCCACACCAATACAAAGAGGTGCTGGAGTAACCACATCCCTGATCGAAGCAGATGGGATCACAATAGTACCGAGGTTTTCAGAAGGGTTTGAGGCAGGCTCCAAAATCCAAGTTAACCTGTTTCGTACCATGGAAGAAATCAACAATACTACTGTTATTTTAGGAAGCCACGATCTAACAATAGATTTGTTAGCAAACTTGATGAAACGCCATTATCCCCGCTACAACATATCTTCCGCTAATGTCGGCAGTTTAGGTGGCATTATGGCATTAAAAAGAGGAGAAGCTCATATCGCTGGCGCTCATTTATTGGATGAGGAAACAGGTGAATACAATCTCAGCTATATCCAACAGTTTCTTCCTTCTACTCCTATACTGGTAATTGGGCTGGTTCGAAGAATTCAAGGACTAATAGTTAAGAAGTCTAATCCAAAAAATATACGGCATTTTATGGACTTAATCCGACCAGACGTCTTATTTGTAAACCGACAAAGAGGCTCAGGCACTCGTATGCTTCTAGATTTCGAATTGAAAAAGCTGAACATATCCATTAATCAAATCAACGGATATCCCCGAGAACAGTATACCCATCTGAGTGTCGCCGCAGATGTAGCGAGCGGAATCGCCGATGTGGGCCTAGGAATTCTCGCAGCATCAAAGGCGTTAGACCTGGACTTTATTCCAATCGGGGAGGAGCAATACGATCTGATCATTCCTAAAGAGTTTTACTCACTCCCAAATATTCAAGCACTTCTATCAGTTATGGCTCACTCTGACTTTGCTACTTCCATCATCCGCTACGGTGGCTATACCTGCAACAAGCCTGGACAAATTTTGAACGAGCTACCGATTAGATAAAAGCCCAAATAACTACCTATAATCTAATATAGTTGCTAGACTTCGGGCTTTTATCTACAGTTGAAGGTTGATTACTTCGCCTTTTCTTTAAGTAAAACTATTCCGCCCGCAACTATGTTCAACACCATTATGCCGAAGACTAAGAATATAAACATCCCTAGGTCTAACGGTAGAACGGTAAGCAGTACAAACACTCCTCCAAAAACTACGCAGATCCAGTTTACAACAGGATGCAATCGCTTTTGTAAGGTAAAGGCGCGTCCAGCAAAAACAAACCCGATACCCCAGAAGAATAATAATCCTGCCCAAAGTGTTCCGCTAACAATCTGAATAGTTATTGCATTATCGACTTGATCGTTCTGGATGGCGTTCAACGAAGCCCAGTCCGCCATGGTTACTACTATTGCCAAAGCCGTAAGGGCCAGGAATATGATCATAGCGATTCGTGCTAAAGTACTACCTGCTTTATCAATTTTCTGCATTGAATCAAGCAAAAGAACAACTCCAATAAAAGCAAAGACGAAACCCAAACTAGCAAGGAAAGTAAACACCCCTGTTAAAGCTTGTTGGTCTGTCATCTCTGCAATTCGATCAGCTGGAGTTTCACCTTGTCCTATTAGTATGCTTGTTAAGAAATTGGCAATGAATACTGAAAGTGGGCCCAGAATCAAAAACCATGCCGTTAGATTTTTTGTGCTCATGAATAGTCTCCTTGCTAAGTTGGATGTTTCAAGTTATTAGACTGGATTCTTACTTAGAACCTCTATCCACTGGATTTGCTTTTCGAAGCTTTTGGTACTGACTATATGCCTCTCCATCTTCATATCCTTAGGAGTAAACCCTATTGCCAAACCCACCAACTGTGGAAGATGAAGAACAGGCAGCTGTATTTTCTGGCTCTTATGTGACTCAGCGCGAGGCTGCATTCCATCAAGCTCAAGATGGCACAAAGGGCACGGAGTCACCATCACATCAGCCCCTTTCTTCTTTGCTTCAATAGTATGATTCCCACACATTTCAAGGGAATTACGCTCGTTAGCCGAAAGAATAGGGAATCCACAGCACTGTCCTTTACCCTTAGTAGCTACTGCCTCTCCTCCTAGAATTTCAATAGTAGCCTCAAGGTACTTTTTTCTGTCCGGAAACTGATCTAACTGCAATACATCGGAAGGACGTCTCATATAACATCCGTAAAAACTAGCGATTTTAACCCCAGTTAAAGGATTAACAACCTGTTCTTTCAACTTCTCCAGCCCATAATCTTCTCCTAAAATCCACAACATGTGCTTCACGTCTGTTGTTCCTTGATATTCAAGACCTTCTTCAGCAAGGTAGTCTCGATTAATCTTTTCACGATATTCAGGGTCTTTCTGAAGTCTTAAATTAGCCTTGCCAATAACTCCTTGGCAGGTACTACAGATAGTCATGATGGGCAAGCCTAGAACTTCGGCCTTGGCCAGAGTTCTGGCATTGATAGGATCGGATACTTCTTGACTAAGAACACCCGCACCAGTACACCCAACATCTTCCATTTCTACTAAGTCAAACCCCAGCTTGTTGGCCACTTTGACGGCTGCCGGATACAATTCCGGACATCCTCCTTTTGCTACACATCCTGGAAAAAACGCATACTTATTCAACTTTCTCTCTCCCATTTATTAAATATTCTTTTGATCGCATCGGCTCCTTTACGCTTTTTGTGTAAAAAGTACGGTAACGGCGCCTTTCTTTTCATAAAAGCCCTTAATCCTACTGGCCCAAGCTTCAGCAGTCCTGGCAAATTGAACCAGCCTTCAGTTTCTATTGCTAATCGTGTTTCATCCAACCAACCATCATTCTTTACTGAAGCTGCAAAACTTTTATGATGATTCACTGGCCTTCCATGGCCAATTCCATGCTTAATAGCCATATCCCTTAATTCGAATATGCTTTCCGTCGGGCGGACATCTTTAGGACAATGAGCTGTAGCTTCGAAACAGTGTGTGCAATCCCAGACCTTCCTAGCCCCACTTGCAAATTCTAACTTTTCTCTTTTACTGCTGTCTCTGGGATCCATAACAACTCTATATACTTTATTGAGAGCAGCTGGACCAACGTACTGTTCATCAACAGCTATTACTAAACAACCCTGGTCGCACAGGCCACACATTGTACAGCTCATAACGCGTTGGAGTTCTTTGATTGTAGAGTCCGAAACTTCATCTTCACGGGCACCGTGGGCAAGATTAGAGACTACCCAAGGTTTCATTGATTTATACTTCTCCAATAAGAAATCGTTTTGGTTATAAATCAAATCCTTGATTTTTTTTGCAGGATACAGTGGATCTACTGACACAACTCCGTCTTTTCCTTTCTTCACAGCCTTGGCCAAAGTAGTTCGGCAGGCTACGGTACCCTTACCGTTAACTTGGACAGAACAATCTCCACATAAACCAGTTCTGCAACTTCCCTTAAATGACAAACTGGAATCGTGACTAGATTTAACTTCCATTAGTCCATCAAGAACTGTTGCATTCTCATCCACATCAATTGCATATTCTGAATGATTTCCTTTTGTTTCCTTATCAGGATCGTATCGAAAAATCTTAAGTGTTACTTCCATAGTAGTTTTATTTCCTTTCGGGTTTCTAAGTCTATCTTGCGCAATGTTAGCTTTTTTATTACTTAACTACGTGGCTTGAATTCTCTCGATAGACCAACGTATGCTTCTTCCATTGCTTATCATCTCGTTTTGGATAATCCGACCTGTAGTGATTTCCTCGACTTTCCGTACGTGCTAAAGCACTGGCAACAGTGGCCCCTGCTATGTCCAGTAAATTCCCCAGTTCCACCATGCTGCAAAGTTCCGTGTTAAAAGTACCGCCGTATTTTTGAAGTCCTACTTTATCGTATCGATCTTGTAAAGACTCCACTGTTTTTTGGGCTTCCATCAATGCATCTTTGTGACGAATAACTCCAACTTTATCGTTCATAACCTTTTGGAGATCTGACCGAATGGCAGTTTGAGAATCCTTTCCAGATGTTCCACGCGAAACCAAGTTTCTAAGGCTTTTTCTTTGATCTTCTGCAAAACTATCAGAAACTTCCTTTGCCACGGCTGAAGCAGCATAATCTGATGACGCGATACCAGTGGCTCTCCCGTATACAAGATTATCAAGGAGAGCATTCCCGCCTAGCTGATTGGCACCATGGGTTCCAGAACAGGAACACCCGCCTGTAGCAAACAACCCTGGGATTTGAGTGGCTCCGTTAGCAGAAACCTTAATCCCACCAAGAGACCTGTGAGCACATGGAGTGATTGGAATAAGACCTTCAGCAATCTTAACTCCTTGTAAGTCTTTAAGCATGGCAGCTGTTTCATACAACTGTCTTTTTATTACATCCTTCTTGATGCCACTGCAATCTAGAAATAATTCAGTATTTCCGCCATCTTTGGTAGTCATGGCTTGTGTCATAACTTGACTGCATACATTTCTGTTCATAAGTTCCAATCCCTTTAGACCGCTTTTAGCGGATAGCGCTTTATTATTCTTATCGACTATCCGTCCACCTAGTGATCTGGCCATTTCTGTAATAACAAGACCAGTACCTGGCAAACTAGTAGGGTGAAATTGAACAAATTCCATGTCCATCAGCGGAACACCTTGCCTGTAAGCTGCAGCCATACCATCACCGGTGGCTGAGAAAGCACTTGAAGTAGTTCCAAACATTTGGTTCGCCCCACCGGTTGCCAAAATAACAGCATTGCCCTGTTCTATGACAGTTTTGCCTGTAGGAATGTCATAATAGCAAACCCCTCTGCATTTATCGTCGGAAATTACTAGCGACAAGACCAAGCAATCCTGCAAGACAGGAATTTCCAGCCTCATGATTTGTTCGTATAATACCTGCAGAATGAAATGACCGGCAGCATCCCCCGCAAAAGCTGTTCGTGCTATTGAAGATCCTCCAAATCGCACAAAATCCAACAAACCAGACTCATTGCGAGAAAATGGAACTCCCCATCGATCCAAGCGGACAACCTCTTCTTGTGCTTCTCTACATAGTTTTTCCACGAGGTCGGAATCACATAAGCCATCCCCTGATTCCACTGTATCCTGTATGTGTTGTTCTACCGAATCCCCATCATTCAATGCTACGTTGACCCCACTATGGGAACTTGATGAATGACTCCTGAGTGGATGTTGTTTTGTAATTAATACTACTTCTGAGCCGTTTAACTTAGCAGTAATTGCGGCGTTCATACCAGCAAACCCGCCTCCAATAACTATAACATCATGATTTTTCATGAATTCCTACTTTCCTCCTATTGCTACTAATTGATGAGCGACACAAACCTGTGGTGACGCCTATTATTGTAGTGCGCCACGCAGGAAAGTGTCAATTTAGCTCTCCTAAATTCGCTATAAAATAACCTGATTTACAGTTGTTTAATAAGTAGCTCTTCCGCCACTAATATCAAACACAGCTCCCGTACTTGCTGAACAATCTGGTGATGCAAGCCAGTTTACGAGGCTAGCAACTTCACTGATCTCAACAGTTCTTTTCATTGGTATTTTTTGCACCATGTAATCAACGACTTCTGGTCCAATCTGATCCAGAATTTTAGTTTTAACCACTGCGGGCGTGACACAGTTCACTCGAATACCAGTTTCAGCAAGTTCTTTGCCGACGGACTTAGTAAGTCCTATGACTCCTGCTTTGGTTGCAGAATAAGGAACCATTTTCGGATTTCCTTCCTTGCCAGCTATCGAAGCTATATTGACTATTCGACCGTAATTCTGGTTTAGCATATACGGTATAATTTCCTTACACATCAAGAAAACAGCTCTCAAATTGAGGTTGTAAACTCGATCCATTTCTTCAGCAGTAGTTTCCCAAAGATTACCAGCTGCCCCTGATATACCTGCATTATTAACTAATATGTCAATCTTTCCGAATTGCTGTTTTAGCTTAGTCACTGCTGTCCGCACCTCAGATTCCTTTGTAATATCCGCAACGGCTAGGGCCGCATGCACTCCCTTTTTTTCTAGAACTTGAACTGCTTTCATTCCTTCATTTTCATCAATATCTATCACGCCAATTTTGGCACCTTCAGAGCCTAATCGTTCCGCTATTCCCAATCCAATTCCAGTTGCCGATCCGGTAATGATAGCGCATTGATCTGCTAATGATTTCACTTTCTCATCTCCTTAGTAATTAGTATTTTCAAGCACCTTGGGCTCAATTTACTCAAAGCCAAGCGGCCTGTGATGTTGCCAAGGCCGAGCTTCCTCATAAGCAGCAGAGGCTCTTATGACTTGGACTTCTCCACCCTTTGGCCCTACGATATGAAGACCAATAGGCAATCCTTCAGAGGAAAATCCGCAAGGAACAGTGGCTGCAGTTTGTCCGCTCATGTTTATAGGAAAAGTAAACGGGGTATATCCCCACATTTCATCTACTGATTGTCCGTTGATTTCGTCAGGGAACTTTTGTATTGGGAAGGCAGGAACAGCTAGGGCAGGACTCAATAGTAAATCAATATTGTCAAAAAACCGGTTCATCCGTTCTCTATGCCACTCCAGTTCATGAAGTGCATTCATAATCTTGCCTGCATTCCAGCTTCTGACTTCCTCAAGACCTAAGCGTACTTCTTGGCTTAACTGATCAGAAGAACTGTCAAGTAATTTATCATAAACCGAGGCATAGTCTGACCAGAAAATTGTTTTGAAAGTTTCGAATATTTGTTCCCCATTTATTGGCGGATCCATCTCTTCAACTTCGGCCCCTAGGTCACTGAAGGTCTTTACTGCAGTGGCGACACAATGAGCAACTTCCGGATCGACTGGAGCATAACCATAGTTTTTTGACCACGCAATTTTCAAGCCCTTCACTCCGCCCTGTAATCCTACCGAGAAATCTGGGGCAGGCTCTTGCAGACAAGTAGGATCTCTCTGATCTGGACCAGCAAGAACCTGAAAGGTAATAACTGCATCTCTAACATTAAGTGTCATCGGGCCGTTTTGAGAAAATTGTCCCCACCGTCCAGGAGAGGTATACAATCGGGGAATTCGCCCTTGCGTAGGCTTAATACCGTAAACCCCGCAAAAGGCTCCTGGGATTCTAATGGATCCACCCCCATCACTTCCAGGAGCTATGGGGCTTAATGCTGCAATCAATGCTGCCGCTGCCCCTCCGCTTGAACCTCCGGCAGTACGACTCAAGTCCCACGGATTGCGACAAGCATCCCCAAGCATATTCTCAGTAGTTCCTCGATGCCCAAATTCAGGAGTGTTTGTTTTACCAAGTATGACTGTGCCCGCCTCTTTCAATCGTTCCACTATCAAGTCATCCGTATCAGGAATATTATTTTCATAAACCTGAGACCCCATAGTTGTCCGTATACCCTGGGTTAAAACTAAATCTTTTATCGCAACTGGAACCCCATGCAGCGGGCCCAACTCTTCACCGTTTATAACTGCCTTTTCAGCATCTTTAGCTTGAGCCCGAGCAAGATCACCTGTTACAGTCAAAAACGCGTTGACCTTAGCATCATGTTTTTCAATGCGGGCTAAAAAGTAGTCTGTCAGTTCAACTGGGGATATTTCCTTTCCTCGAATCTTCGCAACGAGTTCCCAAACTGGCATGTAAGCAAATTCATATTCATCGCTCATAATGTACCCCTCTAGCTTGTTACCGCTCCTTTAGAAGCTGAAGAAACCAGCTTGGCATACTTAGCAAGAACCCCCCTGGAGTACTTGCTAGGGATCGGATTCCAAGCCTGTTTCCGTTTATTCATTTCTTTGTCATCAATTTCGACATTCAAAATCCGCTTTTCAACATCCATAACTACAATATCACCGTCCTGTATAAGTCCGATAGGACCACCTACTGCGGCTTCTGGAGCTACATGACCAATCATAGGTCCTCTTGTCGCTCCGGAAAATCTCCCATCAGTCATCAGAAGAACATCATTTCCCAGCCCTTGTCCCATGATCGCGGCAGTCACTGCCAACATTTCTTGCATACCTGGGCCTCCTTTCGGCCCCTCATACCGAATCACTATCACATCACCTGAATGAACTGTCCCGCTAATCACTGCATCAAATGCTGCTCTTTCTCCATCAAAAACGCGAGCAGGCCCCTTATGCGACAAATGCTTTGTCCCCGACACCTTAAGAATCGCACCTTCTGGGGCTAAGTTTCCCTTGAGAACCACCAAGCCCCCGGTAGGACTCCTCGGAGCGCTTATGGGATACACTATTTCATTGTCAGGCAACCCAACAACAGTCTCAAGTTCTTGTTCCAAAGTCTTGCCGGTAACAGTCAAAGCATCTCCGTGCAGGAGACCTCCGTCTAATAGCTGTTTCATGACAACCGGCACTCCACCCACTTTATCAAGATCCGACATAACGTACTGGCCTGCCGGCCTTAAATTAGTAAGATATGGTGTTTTTCTACTCAATCGGTCAAAGTCATCGATCTCAAGTGGAACATTTGCTTCGTGAGCTATTGCTAAAAGATGAAGTACTGAATTAGTTGATCCTCCCATTGATAACACTACTGTAATAGCATTTTCAAACGCCTGTTTTGTCATTAGATCTCTAGGTTTAATTCCGTTCTCAAGTAACGAATATAAAATCTTGCCAATAGACTTACCAACATCCTGGCTCCGCGGATCGACTGCAGGAATAGACGCTGCCCCTAAAGGAGTCATGCCCAGTGCTTCGATTGCAGAAGCCATGGTATTTGCAGTAAACATGCCGGCGCACGCTCCTGCTCCAGGACAGGCAACTTTTTCCATTGCTATGAGTTCTTCCATCGAGAGATTACCTTGGGAACATGCTCCAATAGCTTCGTAAACATCTTGTATGTTGACATCTTTACCATTGTGTTGTCCCGGTAAAATTGCTCCTCCATAGACGAAAACAGCAGGAACATTAAGTCGTGCTATAGCCATGAGACCACCTGGCATGTTTTTGTCACACGCCCCAACTACGACCAGGGCATCCATTCCTTCTGCAAAAACAACGGTCTCTATGGAATCTGCAATAACTTCTCTGCTGACTAAAGAGGCCTTCATGCCTTCCGTCCCCATCGAAATTCCGTCACTCACTGTGATTGTCCCAAATTTAAACGGAACGCAATTAGCATCCCGAACACCCTGTTCAACACTGTGGGTAAGCTGATCTAAATGGACGTTGCAAGGAGTAATGTCACTTGCCAAGTTAGCAATAGCAACAAACGGTTTTTTCATGTCTTCATCTTGTAATCCAACTGCTCGAAGCATTGCTCGCGCCCCAGCTCGGTCACGTCCATCCACTATATGTCTACTCTTATGTCTTAAGTCGGCCTTAGTACTTGATACAACCATAACTGTCTCCCCTCGTCATTTGATAATGCGAATTTTTATTTGTTCTCTTCTTACTGGCTGATTACTTTTTCCTCACGAGCTTTTGTAGTGACCTCACTTCACGAGGAGGATCTAATTTGCTGCCATAAGCTGTCCACGAAACCTCGCCAACGTAAATATCTCCGAAGGAGTCAACTGCAAGGCCATGTGGCGCAATAAACTGGCCGATGCCTTCTCCCTGACCACGGTCATCATCAATTCGAGCCACTTTATTACCGCTTTTATCCACGATAGTAATCCGAGGGCCAATGTTGGGCCATATTTTATTAACCGGCATGTCAGGCCCTAGTTCTCCCACATAGCACAGGTCATTGTCCCGTGAATCCATGAAAAGAGCGCAAGGTCTATGCATATTGTTCCACTGGGTTTCATAACGTCCATTGGCATCAAACACCTGAACACGATGGTTTTCCCGATCGGCGACGTACAAGTAACCCTCCCGATCTGCAACAATGTTGTGAGGGAGGTTAAACTGTCCAGGATCAGTACCAGGCTCACCCCATGATAAAAGATGTTTGCCCTCGCGGGAAAACTTATGAATCCTGGAGTTCCCATATCCGTCTGACACGAATATGTCTTCGGTAGCAGGATCAAGAGCGACATGCGTACAGCGATGAAAAATATCTCCAGACTGATAAGGAGATGGCTTACCTGGTAGTCCGAGGGTAAGCAAAACTTTTCCTTCGAGCGTACACTTTTTCACGCAGTGATTACCGTCGTCCGTGAGGTATATCGTACTATCGGGACCCATCGTAATTCCGTGAGGCCGAAGGTATTCACCCTCTCCCCATGATCCTAAGAACTTTCCATCCCGTGCGAAAACAGTCACTGGGTGATCACTTCTGCTAAAAACGTATACATTGTCATCTGCATCTGTTCCTACAGCAGCTACTTCATGAAAAGACCAATCCTTCGGTAATTGAGCCCAGTCTTCTACCACTTCGTAAATATATGTTTGATCTTTTTTGTCTTGCCCCACGTTCGCCCTCCTTCTGCATTGCAATATCACTCAATCTTATCACTATTAAAGATACTGATCACATCGATTCAAAACCTTCAACTTCTTGACTGCACCTTAGCGAATAGCTTAGCTATTTGTCCACCTAATCCTTTGCTGATATTATAGGCGAACTTTGGAATCCGTAAACTAAGTGACGGGAGGATTTAAAGCGATGTCTATTAACATGTATCTTCGAGTTCCTGTAGGTTTGGAAATCCCAAAATTGGCAGACTTTGCTAAGCGCTGTGAGGATGCTGGATTCGCTGGAATCGGCATTCATGACCATCAAGATGCGGGCCGAGATGTATTCTCAGCTCTAACAGCCGTTGCACTTAACACATCTAAATTGAAGCTTTTTCCAGCTGTAACTAACCCGGTTACAAGGCATCCTATGGTCTTGGCATCATTAGCCAATTCGCTAGAAGAAGTGGCCCCCAACAGAACCCTCGTAATGATTGGTTCTGGGGATATGGCAGTTACCCATATAGGTAAGCAAAAAGCGACAATCGATGAACTTTCAGATGCCACTAATATCGTAAGGCAATTATTGGCTGGTGACTCTCTCACATTCGGGTCCAGTAGAGACGAACATCTTATCTATACCCCAAGCACTCCCGTCCCGGTCTACATCGCTGCAACTGGGCCAAAAACCCTGAAATTGGCTGGACAAGTAGGAGATGGGGCTTTTATTTGGACAGGCTTCAGTGAAGAAGCTGTCCAAATCACCAGACAAATCATAGCTGATGGCCTGAAAAGTGCAGGGAGGCCTGAAACACCGTTACCTATAGTAGCAGTTGCACCGATTCGCATCGAAAAAGATATCCCTGCTGCATGCTCATGGATGTCAGGTTGGCTAGCAGCAGATTGCGGCCTTCCGGGTACACTCGGCAATCGAATGGCAAACCACCATGGACCTTATATGGGATCTTCTAGACAAAAATTATCTGATGCTGCACTAGGAAAGACTACTGCTGTAGAAGATTTGCAAGCTCTTGGAGATTTTATCGGCTTGTTCGGACCCCCAGAATACATCGCAGAAAGAATATTGCAAATTCACGAAGAAAGAGGAATATCAGATATTTTCCTAATGTCTGCCCATCATAAAGACACTCAATATGTCATGCCTCAAGCTGAACTTGATGCTTTCTCAAAAATAATATTTAAGAGAATATCCTAGGGGTTCGAAAATATCTAACAAAGACTCTTTTTTTCTTTATCAGCGATATTTAGGAGCTCTAATGCAGTCTTTAAACTTGCTGCACTAGTAGAACCCCCGAGCATTAGAGCTAACTCACTGTTTCTATCTTGCTTCGTAAGCCGATGTACATTGGCTGAGGACTGACCGTCTATCTGGCTTTTTTTCACACAATGATGTTGATCCCCAAAGGCCGCTATTTGGGGAAGGTGGGTCACACAAATCACCTGATGGTGCCGGCCAGTTTTCCACAGCTTTTGACCAACTATATTTCCCGCTTTGGCTCCTACTCCAGTATCAATCTCATCAAAAACTAAAACTGGTACTCCTGTATTTTCTTGTAAGGTATTTTTGAGAGCAAGTAATATCCTGGATATCTCCCCTCCTGACGCAACTTTATTCATGGGTCTTAACGGAACACCAGGATTGGTTGAAATTAAGAATTCTATTCTGTCCACACCATTTTCTGTACAGTGATAAGTTATTCCATCAGAGAGGGTTATTCCTTCATCACCAGGTTGTCTATATATTTCAATAGTGAAACGAGTGTTCTGCATTCCTAGTTGGCGCAAGTGGAGGGTA
Source organism: uncultured Dehalococcoidia bacterium (assembly GCA_913047625.1). Taxonomy (GTDB): domain Bacteria; phylum Chloroflexota; class Dehalococcoidia; order Lucifugimonadales; family CAJWUJ01; genus CAJWUJ01. Next base: position 33,840 of record CAJWUJ010000010.1, read on the forward strand.
ACTTCTTTTGCCAGCTTCTCAGCAGCCCGTTCTCGTCTCTGTGACAACTTTTGCGCTTCTTCAGACAGGCTTTTCTTAGCTATTTCCATTGCATTGTATATTTCTTGAAGAGTATTTTGATTTTCTTCATCTGTTCTTTGGTCACCCGCAAGTTTATGTTGAGTTTTCAAAACCTGCTCTACGGTTCCCCCGTATTTACTGGTAAGTTTGACAATCAATTCAAAGCGTTTTTCGACCTGTAGCAATCTTTCCGGATCCGCTTGCCTTTCTTCACCGTATATCCTGAGATCTCTTGAAATTTGTTCGAGAGAATTCAGTATTTCCGTGAGTTTCTCAATCTGGCTCTTTAGGTAATTGTCAGGATCTGGGGCCTTTTCGAGAAAGTTAATGCATTCAGACAGATAATCTACAGCAGACACATCTCCTTCTTTCAATAGGTGATAGCATTGGCTCGCTACTTCTTGGAGTCTTAGCGCATTTTGCAGGAACTCCCGTTCTTCTACGAGAATTTCTTCCTCTCCTACTTGAAGATTTGCTTGCTCTATTTCTTCTAGTTGGAATTTAATAAGCTCTTGATAGCGGGAGTTCTGTTCTTTACTCGACTCAATTCTAATCTTCTCTTCTTCATAGAATTTTACCTTTTTAACCAGGTCTACTACTTTATTCCTGACTACATTAAGATCCCCAAAGGAGTCAAGTAACTCTAATTGTTTCTCAGTTCTTACTAAATCCGTATACTCGCCTTGAACATGAACATCAGCTAACAGAAGACCGATTTCACGTAGCATGCCCTGAGAAATAGCTCTGTTGTTAATCCAACACATACTGGTTCCAGAACGACGGATCTCCCTACGCAAAATCAATACATCGTCTTGAATATCAATTTGTTTGCTGGTGAGCAATTCTGTCAAACCCTGATTAGTCCTGCTGTCATACTGAAATATTCCCTCGATTGAGGCTTTTTCTTGGCCTTGACGGACAATATCCCGATCGAGTTTGCGACCCAAGACTCCAAGCAGAGCTTGTACGACTAGCGACTTTCCTGCTCCTGTTTCACCGCTAACAACATTGAGTCCTTTACTCAACTCTAATGTTGCTTGCTGGATTACCGCAAAATTCTCTATTGATAACTGCAACAGCATATGATGAAGTCTCCATATGTTTGGTTGTGATGCTAAGTTTCTATGCAGCTCTAGTCAAGGTTATTTATATTTCCGATCAGGACTCATGCTTGACGCTAATCGTCCTCTTTGTTATCGTCAATCACGAAGCAGGTAAATATACGATGCATTTAGCTTGGTTGTGCTAGACAAGGCATAACAACGACTTTTACTAAATCACCCTACTACATTCTATCTCATGAGATCTATCACCATTGTTGGAAGCGGAGCCATTGGGAGCCTTATGGGTGCCTATATGGTTCAATCTGGTCTTGATGTGACCTTGGTTGGCCAATGGAGTTCTCATGTCGAGGCACTCAAGCATAACGGCTTGACCGTTGAGGGAAGCCGGGGCACCTTTTCTGTTAAACCAACCACTATACATATTAGCGAATTAGATCAGCTTTCCAGTCCCCTGCAAACAGTACTAGTGGCAGTGAAATCAAACCAAACTACAGAGGTTGCTCGTACTATACTACCTTATCTAGCCAAAGATGCCTGTGTTGTTAGTGTCCAAAATGGCTTCAATGAAGATAGGCTATCTGATGTAATTGGGCGCGAGCGGGTTTTGGGGGCAATTATTACAGTCAGTGCAGAGCTGCTCATTCCTGGTAAAGTAATTGAACATACCGGTCTTGGCCAAGCCTTGCTCAGAAAAAACACTGCTCTCACAATCGGGGAAATTGATGGAAGCCTTTCAAATAGACTATCCGAGTTGGCAGAAATCCTTAAGCCTGTAGGTGAAATTCGCATAACTAAGGAACTATTCAAAGAGCGGTGGGGTAAAACTATTACTAACTGTATGGGTAATGTCTCAGAAGCCATTACCGGTCTAAATTCTTGGGATACTCGGAGAAACCCTCTTATCCAGCGACTTATGATTCACCTAGGTTCGGAAGCTACTCAAGTAGCTTTAGCATTAAATAACTGTCCTGATAAAGTGGCAGGAGGTCTCGATCCGTCCATATTAGCCTGCGCCACAACACACGAAGAGTCCTATAACCTTGCAAAAGATGCTTTAACAGCAGGTACTACATCCTTACCTAAATACCCTGCCATCTCTTCCATGCTCCAAGATATTCTTCGGGGCAGGGTTACAGAAATCGATTATCTTAATGGATTGGTTGCAGACAAAGCAAAGGAATTTGGAATACCCACTCCAGTAAATAATGACGTGATCGAACTAATCAAAACTATGGAAACAGGGCAAATTGCCCCCGATCCGGAAAATGTTCACCTGATTAAATCTATAGCATGATCCGACGGTAAATGCTTTGACATTATAGTGCTATTTAACCAGCGTTGTGATAGGATACCGAAAATTCTACGCTGGCTGATTTGATTCTAGCTGAGGGGTTTCGTTATGAAAAAAGATCAACCGAAAAATTTCTCTAAGAACGGCTCATACAAAGCGATCGGAACACGACCCTTACGGCATGATGGAACAGATAAAGTAACTGGTCATGCTCGTTATGCCGATGATGTTCATCCCACTGGCTTATTATATGGAAAGATCTTACGAAGTCCCCACGCTCACGCAATAATCAAGTCCATCAACATTAAGCAAGCAATGGCATTGCCTGGCGTAAAAGCTATAGTTACTTCTTCGGATTTTCCCAAACTGTCAGGTAATGCGGCAGATCTAGAAGGATCTTTAATAAACCATCGTTTCCTGTCTAATAACTGCATAGCAGAAGACAAAGTACTGTACAAAGGCCACGCTCTAGCCGCAGTAGCAGCAACCTCTCCCGAAGTAGCTAACCAGGCTACTAACTTGATCGAGGTGGACTTCGAAATCTTGGATCCTGTACTTGATCCTAGAGAAGCTATGCGGGATAACGCTCCCATACTGCACAAAAAGCTTACGAGTCTCACTTCTTCCAGTCACGTACTAAGTACTGGTGGTCTAGGAGAAAAAGAAACCACAAAGCCTACCAATGTAGCTAATTATTTTGACTTTGGCATTGGAGATGTTGATAAAGGGTTCGCTGAAGCTAGTGTAATCATGGAAGAAGAATACCAAACAACCCAGGTACACCAAGGTTATATAGAACCTCATTCGGCCACTGCTCACTGGCAAAATGATAACAGTATCACTGTGTGGTCAAGTTCCCAAGGTCATTTCATGGTTCGTGAACTTACTGCGAAATTACTAGGGATCTCCGAGTCCAAAGTTAGAGCTATTCCCTTGGAAATTGGTGGTGGTTTTGGAGGCAAAACTATTATCTACTTAGAACCTATCGCTGCAGCTTTATCACGCAAGGCTGGGAATCTGCCTGTGAAAATCGTAATGTCCCGTACGGAAGTATTTGAGGCGACAGGCCCTGCCCCAGGGTCACATACCAAGGTTAAAATGGGTGTTACATCCGAAGGAAAACTGATAGCTGCCGAAGCAACCATGATATTCGCTGCTGGTGCCTATCCAGGTTCTCCTGTTTCGGCGGCAGGTCAATGTATCTTTGCTCCCTACAACATTCCTAATGTCAGAATCCAAGGCTACGATGTGGTAGTGAACGTTCCAAAAGCTGTTGCTTATAGAGCCCCAGGGGCTCCTCAAGCTGCATTTGCTAGCGAGCAAATGATCGATAGTTTGAGTACTAAGCTTGGGATAGATCCAATCGATTTTCGTTTGCTAAATGCAGTACAAGAGGGTGACCGTAAAGCGACTGGGCCTAAATGGCCAAAAATTGGTTGTATAGAAACGCTGAAAGCTGCAAAAAGTCACAATCATTATAAATCCTCCTTGAAGACTGGTGTTGCGCTTAGAGGCAGAGGTGTTGCATCAGGGTTTTGGTTCAATGTAGGAGGTCCAGCAAGCGCACATGCCAGTGTTAACTCCGACGGAACAGTTAGCTTAACAGAGGGATCTCCAGACATAGGAGGAACTCGAACTGTCGCTGCGATGCACGTGGCTGAAGTACTAGGCATACCCACAGAAGATGTTCATCCCAATATCGGAGATACCGACGCAGTTGGATATACATCGTTAACTGGAGGAAGCAGTGTAGCTTTTAAGACTGGATGGGCTAGTTATGAAGCTGCAAATGACATCAAGAATCAATTAAAAGAACGTGCTGCCAAGCTCTGGTCTTCATCAGTGGATGAAGTCGAGTACCACGATGGTAACCTGATCCATAAATCAGGAGAACTCAAGATCAGCTTTAAAGATTTGGCACAGAAACTGAATAGCCTAGGAGGACCTATTGTAGGTCGAGCTACGGTGGATCCAAAGGGAGCTGGCGGTGCATTCGCAACTCATATAGTTGATGTAGAGGTAGATCCAGATACTGGAAAGGTTTATATTTTGCGGTATACAGCAGTTCAAGACACAGGTAAGGCAATTCATCCTACATATGTTGAAGGGCAGATTCAAGGAGGCACAGTTCAAGGTATAGGATGGGCACTAAACGAAGGCTACTCATTTAGTGACGCAGGTCATATGCTTAACTCTAGTTTTCTAGATTACCGCATGGCAACCTGTTTGGACCTACCTATGATCGAAGCTGTCATTGTTGAGGTACCAAATCCTGGACACCCTTATGGTGTTAGAGGTGTTGGTGAGGTTCCAATCGTACCACCCATGGCTGCTCTGTCCAATGCAATAACTAATGCAATCGGAGTTCGTTTAACAAAACTACCCATGTCCCCAGATGCAGTGTTTACAGCTCTAGACAGTCATAAACCTGAGAAGGTAAGCCCTTAATCCATATAGGATGGTAACAAATGGCTGATGTTTGGATACCCTCCTCCTTGCAAAAATATACGGGAGGCCTTCAACAAATTCAGGTCGACGGTTCAACGATTAGGCAAATAATCTCGAATCTAGAACTCCTTTATCCTATGACTAAGAACAAATTGGCTGATAAGAACGAAATCCTTCCAGGGATCGCAGTGATTATTGATGGTGAGTCTACAAGATTGGGTTTACTAGAACCAGTACAAAGCGATAGTGAAGTGCATTTTTTACCAGCTCTTGGCGGAGGATAAACCCCTTAATAGCTGCACCTTAGGTTAGTAAATCACAATGATCGATCAAACACTAGAAACAATAGTAGAGACTGTCGGGAAACTAGATTCAAAGAAGGTATCGAAAGAGGTACTAGAACAGACCAAACTCAGAATTCTTGATTACCTTGGATGTGTTGTAGGCGCGTTTAAAGAGCCCGTAGGATCCCTCGTAAAGCAAATCGCTGGACGGTCAAGACTATCAAGCAATGGGGTCACGTTACTGGGTACCAACTGGCAATCCTCCCCTGATATAGCTTGCTTCGGCAATGGACTCTTGGGAAGATATCTTGACTTTAACGACCAGTATTCCGGTAAAACCACTGGTCATCCGAGTGATATTATTCCAGCTGTGTTGGCCGCAACTGAGCTGAGTCAAGGTGATGGGCACTCCGTTATCGCAGGTACCCTGGTAGGGTACGAACTTTTTGGTCGCCTGTGTGATTCAATTACTTTAAAACCTAAGTGGGATCATGTGACCTTAGGAGCAATAGCAGCTGCAGGTGCTGCAGCCAAATCTCTAGGTTTAGACGAACAATCGACAAAGCATGCCATCAGCATAGCAACAGTATCTAATCTTTCTTTAGACCAGACACGACGAGGTGAGCTTTCCCACTGGAAAGCAGGGGCATTCCCTAATGCTTCGAGGCAAGGCCTATTTGCAGCATTACTCGCAAAAGACGGACTAACTGGGCCAGATATGCCATTCGATGGAGCTCACGGATTTTGGAATGCGGTGGGACAACCTGATGACTCTTCTTGTCTTAGTTCTCCTTTGAGTAAATACAAGCTATTGGAAACGGCCATCAAAGCCCATTCAGCATGTTATCTAGATCTCTCAGCTGTAGATGCCATAATAGAACTCAGGGAAAGAGTCCTTATAGATGATATTGAATCTATTTTGGTGCATACTTATCAATATTCCATTGATCTCACAGCTGATGTACCTTCCAAGTGGCGCCCGCAAACACGAGAAACTGCCGATCACAGTATGCCTTACATACTTGCTACTACATTACTTGAAGGATTCGTAGATCCTAAGCATTATGCACTTGATCGATTGAATGATAGCGAAGTTCACTCACTGATGGATCGAATCCGGGTAACAGAAAACCCAATCTATTCCAAGAACTTTCCTCAAATACAGACACAACGAGTGGAAATAACCACTAAGTCAGGAGATCAATTAGTCAAGGAAGTTGACTACCCCACAGGGCATCCTTGTAAGCCCATGTCACTTTCTCAAATAGAGGCAAAGTTTTATCGTCTTGTAAAAGACGCTCTACCTAGCACCCAAGCTAAGGATTTAGTTTCTGGAATTATGGGCATAGAATCAAGTACTAGCCTCAAGGATGCACTTCGGTTATTAGTAGTTGAAGACAAATAACGCATTTCTAGAATACTTTTAATAAAACCGATTCGCAGTTACTCTTCACGGCGCATTGAATCAATTTGAAGCTGTAAATATTTATTAAACGTTTCTTCTAAGTCTGTTCGCTGAGCGAATAAACCTTTTCTTGCAGTAGTAATAACAGAAGATTTTAACTCGGCAGAGCCTTCTTGGATCATACAATCGTGTCGGGCATGGACAACGACTATTACTCCGGTCGGCTTCAGCACGCTATCGATCACTTGGGCTATTTCTTGTGTTAGTCTTTCTTGCAGCTGCAACCGATGAGTAAGCACCTCAACCACTTTCAATAGTCTCGAAAATCCAACGACTTTTGTAGTGTTAGCATTGAGCATATAACCTATGTGAACACGCCCATGGACTGGTTTCATATGGTGTTCGCACGTGGAAACGAATGAGATGCTGTCTATAATGACCATATCTCCAAGCACTTTCTCGTGATCATTTCCAAACTCGGCAGATGTTGTTAACTGGTCACTTGGATCAATTGTCAGCCCAGATGTAGACTCCAGTAAAGCTTTTGCCCACAATTCTGGTGTCCTCGCTAGACCAGGGCGATTTATATCCTCTCCAAGAAGCTCCAAAACCTTCTGAAGTAATTGTTCGATCTCACTAAAATTTCTTGAATCTTCCATCACTAGATATGCCTTACTTCGCTAAGCTGCCGAAAGACAGTATTCTTTCACTAATGGAATTAGTTTTCAATGACCAAAACTGGTTCTCTTATATAATCTGAGAAAATAGTACCATAAACTACTTTTATAACCATCAACGACTATAACGAATATTGAAAACAAATGTCAGGTAGCACTAGCATGTTCAGCGAAGTATCTGGCTATTTCGTCTCTACGAAAAGTTGGAATATTTTCGAGCAACCCAATTTTGTTTCTCATAAGTAATCCCTTAGTTTGCGGAACCACACGTCCGATAGTGCAAGCATCGATTTGGCCTTCTCGTAAAATAGTCAGTGCCGCGTCAGTCTGTTCTTCTGGTACGACTATAATAAGAGCTCCTGATGCCAATAGCCCAAGCGGGTCAAGGTTGAGGATAGAGCAAATCTCTCGTGTTTCTTGAAAAACACAAATCTTTTCGGATTTAATCTCCATACCGACTTGTGAAGCAAAACCAATCTCTTGTAGTCCTGTGGCGATGCCTCCCTCAGTAGGATCATGCATTGCATGAATTTCAATCTTATTCTGTAATAAACTTACTTCTTTTAGGACACTAATACCCGGATCAAACAAAAAGTTTTTGGCTTTTTCTACTGAACTTGGTGACATTCCGTGCAAAAGTAGTGTTTCTGTATCTTCTCTCGCCAAAACTGCTGTTCCCTCAATTGCTACACCTTTTGATAATATTATAGAATCTCCTACCTCGGCTCCTGACGACAAGACCTGTTTTCCTTTGTCCACCTCACCTAGCATGAAGCCTGTTGCTATCGGAACATCAACTCTGCCAGTAACTTCAGTATGACCGCCTACTAATGTTATGTTTATAGCTGCGCACGCAGACACTAACTGGGAAAAAATCTCTCTAATTTCATCTTCATTAATAGTTTCTGGCAACAATAACGTACATAGAAACCACTTAGGTATACCTCCCATGGCAGCTATGTCATTAGCATTAACCTGCACAACGTACCAACCAATAAGATCTGAGGCAAAAGTAATTGGATCACTCTTTGCGATCAAAATGCGATCCCCATAATCAATAAGAGCTGCATCTTCTCCCACATCCGGGCGAATCAACACCCTATTATCTTCTATAGGGATTCCTTGCAGTAAGCTTCCCAGTATACCCGGGGGTAATTTTCCTGTTTCCATGAGTTCCCTATGATACCATAGCTAAAACCGTATAGAAGCATCCCACTAACTAAGAGTGTTGGTGGTGCGAGGCAACTATCTAACCCCGATCAATTTCCAGGATACCGGAATATGTTCCCTTATTATCATCATGCCGAGAATCTTGGACACCGATATATACTTGGCTACGCTTATTAATAGCAATCCATTGATTCTTAATCTCTCTGTATTTATAAACTTGAGACCCAATAATCAACAGCAGGGCTCCTTCTTTCTCTTTAGTTTCAGGTATTCTTAAGGATTTATCATACTGACTTTTCCATACCAGTGACTTCTTAATTGTTATAGAGCCCTTCGCTTCAACTATCCTAATTAATTGATCCGGCATAACTTCTGCCACCCATTTCCGAGCTTGTGCACCAGCCAGGCCAAATTCAATACGTTGTACTTCTCGCTTTTCTTCTTTAATATTTTCTATGCCCATAAATATCCTATGTACTCATTAGTATCTGAGACTCCAGCTGACCACTTATAAGCTAATCTAGTAATGAAACTTAATACTTAAAAAAAGATTACAAAGATTGCCCAATGATTGGCGCCTAGGATATCATGAGAGGAGGTAGTGTAGCCATGTATGATGAACCTCTTGTTTCTTCCCTTAAGTCAATCGTTGGAAGCGATTTTGTAATCTGCCATCCAGATGATCTTATCGTTTACGAATATGACGGTTCTGTTGACAAGGCTATACCAGACGTTGTCGTGCTACCTGAGACAACAGCCCAAATATCTTCTATTCTGTCTCTCGCGCACGAAAAAAATATTCCTGTCGTGTGCAGGGGAGCAGGAACAGGTTTAAGCGGGGGAAGCATTGCTACACATGGAGGAGTGCAAATCTCTCTTTCCAGGATGACCCGTATTCTAGAAATTGACCCCCTTAATCTGACAGCCTTGGTTGAACCTGGAGTGATTAATTTAGATATAACAAAAGCTGTAGCTAAGCATTCCTTATACTATTCTCCAGACCCGTCCAGCCAAAAATCATGCACTATTGGTGGTAACGTAGCAGAAAATGCCGGTGGTCCCCACTGCCTCAAATACGGTGTGACTACAAATCATGTTCTGGGAATGGAAGTTGTCCTAGAGGATGGCAAGGTAGTAGAGTTGGGCGGATATCCAGAAGCACAACCAGGTTATGATTTAAGAGGCGCATTCATTGGAGGAGAGGGCACATTAGGAATAGCAACAAAAGTTCTTGTACGATTGTCCCGAAAGCCATCAATTACCCGAACTTTTATGGCAATTTTTGCTGACCTTGATTCGGCATCCACTGCGGTAACTCAAATTATTGGAGCTCGTATTGTTCCTGCCGCACTTGAAATGATAGATGCTCTGGCTATCAAAGCAATTGAAAATGCCCGTCCTATGGGATATCCACGAGATGCAGGAGCAGTTCTTCTTATAGAGATTGAAGGTCTGGCTGAAGATGTAAATGAGGAAAGTGAAGCTATAACCTCAATCTGTGAAGAACTAGGAGTCCGCGAAATCCGTTATTCAGAACTAGCTGAGGAAAGAGAACGTCTGTGGGCAGGCCGAAAAGGTGCGTTTGCAGCACTGGGAAGTTTAGCTCCGAACTACTATTTGGTTGACGGGGTTGTTCCCAGAACAAGATTGCCAGATGTTCTCCAAAAAATCGCCAAGATTTGTAGCGACCTAGACTTACCTGTTGCCAACGTGTTTCACGCCGGTGATGGTAACCTGCATCCCTTGATAGCTTTCGATGAAAGACAACCAGGATCAAGCGCCAAAGCCCTTCAGGCTGGTGAGGCAATCTTAGAACTATGCATAGAAGCTGGTGGCGTGCTAACAGGGGAACACGGTGTCGGCATTGAAAAGAAGGAGTACATGCCGCTAATGTTTACTCCTGATGATTTGTCTATAATGAAGGCTTTTAAGCAAGCATTTTCTCCAAAAAGCCTGCTTAATCCAGGAAAAATCTTTCCTGATGGCAAGAAACCTACTCAAAAAGCCTCTATCAGAGTTGGAAGTTTCTCAACGACCGATAGTGATGTTTGGATTTAATGATGTCTGAAAATATATTGAGTCTCTTTCAAGATTTTTTACCATCCAAAGTACTGAAAAATGAAAACCCCACCAAATATTTCAATATTGACGGTATAACACCTCATTTAATTGTTACCCCAGAGAATATCGAACAAATCTCTACAGTTTTACGAATAGCCACGAAGAACAACCTTTCGGTTGTTCCTTGGGGTGGCGGGACAAAAATTAATATCGGCAACTATCCTGCAAAGCTTGATATTGTCTTATGTATGAGTGAAATGGATAAAATCATTGAAATGCATCCTGCCGACATGACTGTACGGGTACAAGCAGGCACAAAAATGGAATCAATCAAAAGGTCTCTGATAAAAGAAGGACAACTCTTGCCATTAACATCTCCTTTGGAATCTCGTGCCACAATTGGAGGAACCGTTTCAGCCAATGTATCTGGCTACCACAATCTGATTTACGGTACTTCTCGAGATTTAGTCATAGGAACAAAGTTTGTTCAAGCAAACGGCACCGTGGCCAAATCTGGAGGTAACGTAGTCAAGAACGTGACAGGCTATGACTTAAATAAACTTTTTATAGGCGCAATAGGGACATTAGGAATTCTAGCGGAAATCTCGCTTAAAGTTATCCCGTTGCCTAGACAAATGCAAACATTTTTGTGTTTCTTTTCCTCGATCTCTCAAGCGCTAGCAGCTGATACTCAAATCAAGCAATTAGGCTTGTCTCCTACAACTTCATTTATTCTTGATACAAATTCTGCAAGTCATGTTGATGGCTATAAAGATTTATTTCAAAGCTCAACGGTCCTTGCAACTGAACTTTACAGCGGATCTTCGGGTATGCAAAAACGGGAAAATGAAATGGTGAGGATTTGCCATGCTGAAACAAATTCTTCCTGCCAAATTGTTGATTCTCAAAGTGCCCAATCATTATGGGGACAATTATCTAACTTTGGGCATATCAACCATGACGACTCAGCTCTACTGATCCTCAGGTGCGGCCTACGACCGTCCCGCCTAAAACAGGCATATGACTCTATTCTGGCGGAGCTTTCCGACGTAAACTTACCTATCAGCGCGATATTGCAACAATCCCTAGGGTTAATACGATTTTACGTTTGGTCTGGCGGCCCTATTCCTACGCCTAAGAGTCTTTCCTCTTTGATTACAAGAATTCGGCTCGTGATGAACGAACTAGAAGGATACACAGTAGTTGAACAATGCCCTGCAGAAACCAAATATCACTGCGATGTGTGGGGAAATCCAGGAAACTCCCTGAACCTTATGAAACAAGTTAAAGCTCAATTCGACCCAAGTTCTATATTGAGCCCTGGCAGATTTATTGGGAGAATATAGACATGACGATTTCGAAAGTTTCTAATACTTTACTCCTTGAACCTGGGATGGAAGATATGTACAAATGCGTACATTGCGGGCTTTGCCTTAGTGCATGCCCGACATATCTCACAACAGGAAGGGAAATGGAATCGCCAAGAGGGAGAATTGCCCTCATGAAAGCAGTTAAAGAAAGCCGAATAGAGCCGTCCTCTCGAGTCATCAGTCATTGGGAATCATGCCTTCAATGTCGGGGCTGTGAGACTGCTTGTCCTTCTGGCGTTCCTTTCGGATTCTTAATGGAACAGACAAAGGCAGAGTTAATTTATCCCCAAAAAACTTCTCTTAAACAAAGGTTCTTACACTTCTCTGTTTTTAAATTACTATTCCCTGCACTGCCATTGCTATACGTCTTGGGAACTTTGGTTAAGTTCTATCAAAAGTCTGGACTGCAGCGGATCCTTCGGTCACGAATAGTTACAAAAGTCGCTCCCTCATCTCTTGTAGTACTTGAAAACCAGCTACCTGCAATCAAAGGGAATTTCTTTTCAGCAAGTACAAAAATATATCCGACCAAAGAAAAGAAACAGGGAACGGTAGGATTATTGTCAGGATGTGTTATGCCCCTCTTCCAAGGGCCTATCATGGAAGCAACCGTACGAGTCCTTAACAGGAACGGCTTTGATGTTGTTTCACCACCTGGCCAAGGATGCTGCGGCGCACTCAATGTTCACGCGGGTGAAAGGGAAAGAGCCAGTAAAATGGCGATTAACAATATCGAAGTGTTTTTGAAAGCAAACGTGGACAAGATTCTTACTGTGTCCGCTGGCTGTGGCTCAACAATGAAGGAGTACCAAAATCTACTGGATAAATCTTCTAGCATATCTTCTGAAGACGTTAGTACGTTTGTGTCTATGACTCAGGACATCACCGAGTTTCTTGTCTCTATCCCGTTGTCTGTCCCAAAAACTGCTTTGTCTATGAAGGTAACGTACCAAGATTCATGTCATTTGGCTCACGCACAAAAAATCACTAAAGCTCCTCGGGAAATATTACAGTCTATACCCGGCATTGAGCTAGTTGAACTTAAAGATTCTTTAATATGCTGTGGCGCTGCAGGAACCTATCAAATCGTGCAAAAGGATTTGTCTACGAAGCTCCTATCTAAGAAAATGGCAACTATAATAGAAACTAAAGCAGATGCTGTGGTGACAGCCAATCCTGGGTGTATCATTCAAATAGAAAACGGCATTAAGCAAAATGACTTAAATAGTCCTGTTTACCATATTGTGGAATTATTAGATTTAGCTTATTCTACCGAATCAAAGATATAGCTAATAGGACTACTGACATGGCGTTTGATAAGTTACAGGCTATCCTTGGTTCTGATGCAGGAAATAAGACCGGTGCGACCGCCGTGGAATCAAGCATCCTCATTAGCAGCCCCCAATCTTCCCTGATAGAAACTAATCAAGGATCTCGAATTAACTTTTGCTCAAACAATTATCTCGGATTAGCTAACCACCCAGAAATTATAAGCCACGTAATTGAAGGTCTTCAAAAATATGGATACGGCACTGCAGGTGCCCGTGCAATCTGCGGCACCCAAGAGATTCATAGAAAACTAGAAAGAGAGCTATCTGTCTTTCTCAAAAAAGAAGATTCGATATTATACCCTTCCGGGTTTGATGCTAATGCAGGACTTTTTGAAGCCTTGACTGATAAATCAGATACTATCTTAAGTGATGAACTGAATCATGCAAGCATCATAGATGGGATTCGCTTGGCACAAGCTCATAAAAAAGTCTACAAGCATAGTGATGTACACGATCTCGAGACTAAATTATGTGAAAGTGCCGATTCCCGCATGCAAATAATCGTTACTGATGGAGTCTTTAGTATGCAGGGGGATTTTGCCCATCTAGACAAAATTTGTGACTTAGCAGATCAGTACAATGCCCTAGTGATTGTTGACGACGCCCATGGAACCGGAATAGTAGGTAGAAATGGTAGAGGGACTCCAGAATACACCAATACTGAAGACCGCATAGATCTAATCACCTCCAGCCTTGGTAAAGCCTTGGGGGGTGCTATGGGCGGGGTAGTTAGCGGTAGGGCTTCAATAATAGAGCACTTGAGAAAAACCTCCAGGCCTTACTTATTTTCTACGAGCTTGTCTCCTGCAATGGTAACAGGTGCCCTTAAGGCCATAGAACTCGTTCGCCTACAGCCATCACTAAGACAAACTCTTGCTACTAACACTGCCTACATGCGTAAAAACCTCACTGAAATCGGACTACCTATTGGACCTGGTAGTCATCCAATAATACCTATTATGATTTATGACGAACAACTCGCTCACTCCTTTGCTAATTACGTGAATGACCACGGGATTTATGTAAAAGCCTTTACCTTCCCTGTTGTGCCAAAAGGCCAAGCTAGAATCAGGATTCAAATATCTAGTGACCACACCCAACAACAACTTGACGAGGCTATTGATACATTTCACCAAGCGGCTCATACCATCGGTATGATGTCCCTTCACTAATTTAATACAAGTGAGGTAAAGAAAATGTTACGAGTGAAAGAGCGTCATCTTCCTCTTAATTTGAGGCAGAGTGGAAATACAGATGCCCAAGTAAAGATTACTACTCGAATTCGTAAAGGCCCCTATTGGCACCTAGCAATAAAATCTGGTTGCTGGGCATTTGCTACATATAATCACATGTATCACCCAAGAGCATACGTTAAACCCGAAGATGGCGGCTTGATGAAAGAGTATGAATATATAACAAAAGATGTGACGATGTGGGACGTAGCTGTAGAACGTCAAATCCAACTTAAAGGACCAGATGCCGCCGCAATGGTTAATCATTTAATTACGAGAGATGTTCATACCAAGCTCCCCGTTAATAAGGCTCGCTATGTTATTCTGTGCAATCAGCACGGAGGCATAATTAATGATCCGGTGCTACTTAGGGTCGCTGAAGATGAATTCCGATTCAGTATCTCAGATTCTGATGTTTTACTCTGGGCTCAGGGAGTCAATGCTTCCGGCCGTTTCAATGTTGACATTAACGAGGTTGATATCTCACCGGTGCAAATTCAGGGACCGAAATCCGCTCAGCTCATGACTAAGCTATTTGGCCCGCAAGTACTGGAAATGAAATATTACACCATCTGGCAAACGTACTTAGATGGACTTAGGGTAGATATTTCGCGAACGGGATTTTCAGCTGAAGTCGGTTTCGAGATTTACTTGCATCATGCCCTCGCTAACGCAGACGAGATGTGGAACAAAATTATGCAAGCTGGCGAAGAATTTAACCTTCACGTTATAGCTCCAAGTCACATTCGAAGGCTCGAAGCTGGTATTCTATCCTATGGTGCAGACATGGATATCGAGACAAATCCCTTCGAGGTTAACTTGGATTGGCAACTGGATTTCAGTAAACCTGATTTTATAGGTAAGGAAGCTCTTTTAGGAATCAAGAAAAGGGGAATTAGCCAAAGACTAGTAGGACTCAGAATGCAGGGAACTCCCCTTACTTGGTACACAGAAGATTTTTATTTAGTAAGAGACGCCAAAAGCTTCGGAGAGATAGGCTATATATCCAGTGCTTTTTATTCACCAAAATTACAGTCTAATATTGCCCTTGCCATGCTGCCTATTAAATACACCGCTGTGGGCACTAAAGTCCAAGCTGTACTTCCAGCAGATGGACCGGTAGATGCCGAAGTTGTAGAAGTGCCGTTCGTCGATCCTTCGAAAACTATTCCTGCACAGAATTTGTCGACATAGCTCTATATTAATCCCAGGTCACCATTCCTACCTTCGTAAAAAAATACAGGAGTAAAGTGACCTTGGCCCAAATGAAGTGCGTGCGTGAGTCTTTTATCCTACGATTCAGCCACCACAATTTCAGGATCTAGTGAGAGCGGGCCTCTCGTCTTTAGCATTTCGGCCCGCAGTTTTTCCGTTGCATCCTTGTCAACAGAGAACGGGTTCGATTTTAAAACTACCCCGTACGCCTCTTTAGCGTGATCTAAGGTGACTTTCCCTTGAGTGGCGTCCGCCACTACTGCGTCAGGATCTCGCTCTAACGGATCTCCATAGCCACCTGCTCCAGCTTGGATTAACCTATAGACTTCTCCTTTTTTCATCGAAGTAAGGAACTTGGACGGTAACACTTTCTTATCAGTATCAGGATTCATAATACTGTACGTTCTACTACCTGGGCTGCCACCTTGTGCACCATAAGGCAAAAATTTGGTACGGTCAGATCTAATCTGAATCTGAGCTTTTTCAGCTAGTAACTCATATTCCCTAATAATTCCAAGACCTCCTCGGAATTTTCCAGGACCTGCTGTATCTGGAACCAAACCATACTGTGTAATCAAAAGAGGTTGTTCCGCCTCAATGCTCTCAATAGGTGTATTAGCCATATTTGTTATGGGAGCTGCGGCTCCATCTGCCCCATCCATATGCGGGCCCCCACCTCTGGGACCATCATTATTAAACTCAAGAAACACAAAGCCTTTTCCATCAGGAAAATAGCCACCAAAGCTAACTCCCACTTCTCCGCCACCCCATGCCGCAGGAACCTTATCAGGCAAAGCCTTTGCCATAGCTCCAAAAAGCGCATGAGTAATGCGGAACCCTCCCAATCCTCGGGCAGCGACTGCTCCGGGATGCTGTGGGTTAACGAAACAACCTGGAGGTGCAATAACATTAATAGGCCTAAAAAAGCCAGAATTTGCCTGGGTAGTAGGATTCGTCAAACACTTAACAACGGAATATACGCAAGATTTAGTAAAAGCAAAGTTAGGGTTTATTGATCCTTCAGCTTGAGGAGATGTTCCAGTAAAATCCACCTCCATTTCATCTTCATCGATAGTGATCTTTACCTTTATAGCAATAGGGTCAGGGTTGATACCATCTCCATCAATGTAATCGGTGAAATCCCATGTTCCATTAGGTAGCGCCTTGATTTCAGCCCTTGTCAGGCGCTCGGTGTAATCGATTATGTCAACCATGTAGTCTTTCAGGTCTTCTATGCCATATTCATCAACCAACTGAAGTAAGTCCTTTTCCCCCTGATGCAAAGCAGCAACCTGGGACATAACGTCGCCCAGTACTTTGTCAGGAACCCGTACGGCTTTCTCTAAAATTCGCCACACAGCTTTATTTAAGACTCCCTCATCATACAATTTAATTGCGGGGATCCTTAACCCTTCTTGATAGATTTCGGTACTATCACATGCGTTGCCTCCTGCAACTCTCCCGCCAATATCAGTCTGATGAGCTATGCAACAAGTGTACCCGATCAAAGTATCATTAACGAATACAGGCTTAAATAAGAAAATATCAGGTAGATGACTAGCACCTTCATATGGGTCATTATTGGCAAAGATATCTCCTGGCTTAATG